>NZ_JBOBFT010000005.1:0-288999 GCF_050587525.1 Plantibacter lichenum
GGCGTGGTCTGTTCGGACTCGCCGGCGTCGGCGCGGCGGGCCTCGCGGTCGGCGGCGGCGCAGGAGCAGCCATCGCGACCGCCATGGCCGGCGGCGGTAGCGGCATCGACGCCTCCACGGTCTTCCCGTTCGCCGGAGAGCACCAGAGCGGCATCACCACCCCCGCACAGGACCGCTTGCACTTCGCCGCCTACGACGTCTCCGACAGCGCCACCCGCGACGATCTGATCGAGCTCCTCAAAGACTGGTCCTTCGCCGCGGACCGGTTGACACGCGGCCTGGAAGTGAGCGAGTCCGGCGCCATCGACGGCTCGCCCCTCGCTCCCCCGGACGACACCGGCGAAGCACTCGGGCTCCCTGCGAGCGGCCTCACGATCACCATCGGCTTCGGCCCGACGCTCTTCACGAACGAGGACGGCGCGGACCGCTTCGGCATCGCCTCGAAACGTCCGGACCTGCTCGAGAAGCTGCCCCGGTTCACGGGCGACAACCTCCAGGCCGGGCTGAGCGGCGGTGACCTCTGCATCCAGGCGTGCGCCGACGACCCGCAGGTCGCGGTGCACGCGATCCGCAACCTCAGCCGCATCGCCTTCGGTCGCGCTTCCATCCGCTGGTCCCAGCTCGGCTTCGGTCGAACGTCCTCAACGTCGACGTCGCAGACGACGCCGCGCAACCTCTTCGGGTTCAAGGACGGCACCGCGAACATCAAGTCGGAGGAGACGACGACGGTCGACGGCCAGGTCTGGGTCCACCCCGACGACGGAGCGAAGTGGCTCGCGGGCGGCTCGTACCTCGTCGTGCGCAAGATCCGCATGATCATCGAGACCTGGGACCGCTCACAGCTCCAGGAACAGGAGCGCGTCATCGGCCGGAGCAAGGGCGCGGGCGCTCCGCTCTCCGGCGGAACCGAGTTCACCGAGCCGGACTTCCAGACGAAGGGCGCGACGGGTGATCCGCTCATCGACAAGGATGCGCATGTGCGGCTGGCCCACTCGAGCGTCACGGGTGGGGCGAAACTCCTGCGCCGCGGCTACAACTTCGTGGACGGCAACGACCAGCTTGGACGGTTGAACGCAGGCCTGTTCTTCATCTCGTACCAGCGGTCGCCGCAGCAGTTCATCGACATCCAGCGTTCCCTGGCGACCGATGCGCTCAACGAGTACATCAAGCACGTCGGCTCCGGCATCTTCGCGGTCCCTCCGGGCGCCACGAAGAACGGCTACGTCGGCGAGACCCTCTTCTCCTAGCCTCATCCGGGCTGCTTCTCCGAGCCGCCCGTCCTTCATCGCCCGACCGGCGACATCGCTCTTTGCCGCACCGGTGTGTTCACAACTCAGGAGACGTGCGGCGTGTCGCCCGCGAGGCGCCGCACTGCGCCATCGACACGCCGAGACGCTCCTGAGTTGTGAACACGGAATGGCGATGCGGCGCGGTCGGCTGGACGGACCCGACGGCTGGGCGGCGCTCAAGAGCGCTCGCGGAAGGCCGGAGCTGGCCTGTGGCTGGAGGCTAGCGGGCGGAGACCGTGTAGAGGACGGACTCGGCCGTCACGACGACCTTGACGTCGTAGGCGTCAGAGGACAACGTCACGAGTGAGCCCTCCCCCGTCGAAGCCTCGGCGTCGACGGCGAAGCCGGCCGCGACGAGCGCGTCGCGCGCAGCAGAACCACTGTTCGGCGTCTGAACCGTGATGACCCACACATCCTTGCCGCCGATCTGCGACAGCGCACCGACGGTCGATCCCTCGACGAGCGGAACGACATCGGACGGGAAGCCCTCCGGCACGCCCTCCTTGAGGTTGACGTCGAGCTTGCCGCCGCTCGCATCGGTGATCGCCTGCTCCACACCGTCTCGGACGGAGGACTCGATCGCGCTGCAGCCGGCGAGGGCCGGAACGAGCAGGGCGGCGGCGGACAGAGTCAGGATCACAGAGCGTCGCATGCCTCCAGAGTACCGCGCGCGACGCGGCATCACCTGGACGTGGCATCGTCGCAACGCACGACGCTCGGTGTTCACAACTCAGGAGCGTTCGGGCGTGTCGGGGCCGACGTGCCGTGTGTCGCGGCCGACACGCCGCACAGCGCCTGAGTTGTGAACATCGAACACTGCACGCGAAGCACGCGGGAACGACGATGCCCCGCCATCCGAAGAGGGCGGGGCATCGTGAGCGACTGCAGCGGGAGGACTACTCCGACTGCTTCTTCAGCCGCGAGGTGTTGCGGGCGCGAGCCTGGCCGTCGAGCTCGACCTTGCGGATGCGCACGTTGTCCGGCGTGACCTCGACGCACTCGTCTTCGCGAGCGAATTCGAGGCTCTCCTCGAGCGTGAGGACGCGCGGGGGCGTCATCGACTCGAAGTTGTCGGCGGAGGACTGACGCATGTTGGTCAGCTTCTTCTCCTTGGTGATGTTCACGTCCATGTCGTCGTTGCGCGAGTTCTCGCCGATGACCATGCCCTCGTAGACCTCTTCCGTGGGCTGCACGAAGAAGGACATGCGCTCCTGCAGAGCGATGATGGCGAACGGCGTGACCACACCGGTGCGGTCGGCGACGATCGAACCGTTGTTGCGGGTGACGATCGCGCCGGCCCACTCGCCGTAGCCGTGCGCGAGCGCGTTGGCGATGCCCGTGCCGCGCGTGGCGGTCAGGAACTCGGAACGGAACCCGATGAGTCCACGCGACGGGACGATGAACTCCATGCGGACCCAGCCGGTGCCGTGGTTCGACATGTTCTCCATGCGGCCCTTGCGAGCGGCGAGGAGCTGCGTGATCGCGCCGAGGTGCTCCTCGGGAGCATCGATCGTGAGGTGCTCGTACGGCTCGTGGATCTTGCCGTCGATGCGCTTCGTGACCACCTGCGGCTTGCCGACGGTGAGCTCGAAGCCCTCGCGACGCATCTGCTCGACGAGGATGGCGAGCGCGAGTTCTCCTCGGCCCTGCACCTCCCACGCGTCCGGACGACCGATGTCGAGGACCTTGAGCGAGACGTTGCCGATGAGCTCGCGGTCGAGACGGTCCTTGACCATCCGAGCCGTGAGCTTGTGACCCTTGACCTTGCCCATGAGCGGCGAGGTGTTGGTACCGATGGTCATCGAGATGGCCGGGTCGTCGACCGAGATGGCCGGCAGCGCGCGGACGTCCTCTGGGTCGGCGAGTGTGTCGCCGATCATGATGTCGGCGAAACCTGCGACGGCGACGATGTCACCGGGGCCGGCGCTCTCGGCCGGGTAGCGGTCGAGCGCCTTCGTGATCATGAGCTCGGTGACGCGCACGTTGTGCACATCGCCGTCGGCACGGACCCAAGCGACCGTCTGGCCCTTCTTGAGCGTGCCGTTGAAGATGCGGAGCAGCGCGAGGCGACCGAGGAACGGCGAGGCGTCGAGGTTGGTGACGTGCGCCTGCAGGGGGTGCTCGTCGTCGTACTGCGGAGCCGGGATGTGCTCGAGGATGGCCGCGAACAGGGGTTCGAGGTTCTCGCTGTCGGGCAGTTCGCCGTTCTCGGGCTTGTTGGACGACGCGCGGCCGGCCTTGCCGGACGCGTAGACGACGGGCACGTCGAGGACGGCGTCGAGGTCGAGGTCGGGGAAGTCGTCGGCCATGTCGCTCGCGAGACCGATCAGGAGGTCCTGGCTTTCGACCACGACCTCGTCGATGCGGGCGTCGGGGCGGTCGGTCTTGTTGACCAGCAGGATGACGGGGAGCTTGGCTTCGAGGGCCTTGCGGAGCACGAAGCGCGTCTGCGGGAGCGGACCCTCGGACGCGTCGACGAGCAGGACGACGCCGTCGACCATGGACAGGCCGCGCTCGACCTCGCCACCGAAGTCGGCGTGGCCGGGGGTGTCGATGACGTTGATCGTGATGGGGCCGTCAGTGGCGTGTTCGCCCTTGTACGAGATCGCCGTGTTCTTGGCGAGGATCGTGATGCCCTTTTCGCGCTCGAGCTCGTTCGAGTCCATGGCGCGTTCTTCGAGGTGGGCGTGTTCGGCGAATGAGTTGGTCTGCCGCAGCATGGCGTCGACGAGGGTGGTCTTACCGTGGTCAACGTGGGCCACGATCGCGACGTTGCGCAGATCGGTACGAGTGGCGAGCGCCATAAAGCGTTGGCTTCCTTCGGTGTCTTGGGGTTTCGGCTAGATGTAGCCGACGGACCATCATACCCCAGGCTTGCTGCACGCCTTCTGAGCGGCGTGGCGAACGGGGTGTGGACGGTGGGTGGACGGCAAGGAGCGGCCGCGGGCTGACGAGCTCGCGGCCGCTCCCCTGCGTGCGGTTCGGTTACTTCTTCCAGCCCACGTGCTGCCAGTCGATCGTCTCGAACTGCGTCGGACCGTAGTTGACGAGGCCCGTCTTGACGCCGTAGGTGAACGGCACCGGGAAGAGCGGGATCGTCGTGGCGAGGGCGACGATCTTCTTGTCGATGTCCTTCGCGATGTCGAGTCGCTTGGCCGGGTCGAGCTCGGCGTTGGCCTTCGCCCACAGGTCACCGAGGCTGTCGTCGGTCACGCCGGGGAAGTTCTGTCCGGAGTCGGCCGGGTAGAAGATCGATTCGGTGCTCGAGATCGGGAACGCGGTGCCCTGCCAGGAGAAGCTCACGGCATCGAAGTCGCGCGTCTCGGTCGTGACGTACTTCGTGAAGAAGTCGTCGGACGGGACGGTGTCGATCTTCACGTCGAAGCCGGCTTCCTTCGCCTGCGCCTGGATCTGCTGCGAGGTCTCGGCGGAAACGGGGTTGTCGGAGTCGATGACGTAGCGCACGGACAACTTCTTGCCGTCCTTCTCACGGATTCCTCCGCTGCCCTCCTTCCAGCCGGCTTCGTCGAGCTGCTTCTTGGCGCCGTCGAGGTCGTAGCCGATGACCTTCGAAGCGTCGTCCTCGTAGCCGTCCTGGCCGGGCAGGAAGATGAGGTTGTTCAGCAGTTGCACGGGCGCGTCGATGCCGCTCAGGCGGGCCTGGGCGAGCACGTCGCGGTTGAGCGACTTCGCGAACGCCTGGCGGACGTTGACGTCGCTGAGGATGTCGGTCGTGCCGTTGAGCGTCACGTGGCTGTAGATCGTTCCGCGTGAGCGCTGGATCTCGGCATCGCTGCGCTTCTGCGCCGTCTGGTAGTTGTCGGAGTTGGTACCGATGCTGAAGACGTCGAGCTCGCTGTTGGCGAAGGCCTGCGCGAGACCCGCACGGGAGACCTGCTTGAAGATGATCGAGTCGAGCTTCGGCTTGTCGCCCCACCACTTGGGGTTCGGCTCGAAGGTGACGACGGCGCCCGTCTGGTCGATCTTCGACACGATGTACGGTCCGCCGGACACGTAGGTGGTTCCGTCCGCCGCGAACGGCCCCTTGGCCCAGAGCGTGTTGAAGTGCTCGGGAGTGTCACCCAGCCACTTGGGCCAGATGTTCTGGAGGATGGACGGCCAGTCGGCGTTCTTGTTCGCGAACGTCATGAGGACGTCCTGCGGACCGTCGCCCGCCTCGACCGAGGAGATGTCCTTCCAGACGTTCGTGGCGGTCGGCGCGTAGGCGGGGTCGACGCCGTTGAGCGACTTCCAGGAGGAGATGAAGTCGTCGACGCTCATGGGCGTGCCATCCGACCACACCGCCTTGGGGTTGATCTTGATCTCGACGACCTGCGGGTCGTCGCTCTTCAGCTCGACGGACTCCGCGAAGTCCTTGTTGGCTTCCCAGGTGCCGTCTTCCTTGATGTTGACGTAGGCGGCCGTGTAGATGTTGGTGAGGAACTGGTCGTCGACCGTTCCGGAATCGAGGTTGTAGAGGTTCCAGTTGGCCGGGATCGCGTCGACCGCGAGCTTCAGCGAACCGCCGTCGGCGACATCGCCGGCGTCAGCCCTGGTCCAACCGGTGCCGGGAAGATCGGCCGATGCGGAGGACGGTGATCCCCCGGTCGAACCGCCGCCTGTGCAGGCCGTCAACGCGAGTGCTGCGATCGAGACGGTGGCGAGGATCATCCCGCGTGTTCTCTTGGATCTCATAGAGGTCCACCCTTTCGTGACATCGGAATGCGCTACAGATATCACCCAGTGCAGACGACATACGTAGCGCAAGTTCAATGTGCACCATCCTGCACCCGGATGTCCGTGACACCCCAACGGGTGTCGGATCGTTACCGTTTCGATTTCTCCGCGTCACAGCAGAACGCTCCGGCGGGCACGTCCGACGGATGTCGTTCGCGCCCGTCGGAGCGGGTGTGGCGTCGCGGTCGCGACTACTGCTTCCAGCCGACCGCGGTCCAGTCGATCGTCTCGAACTGGGTCGGACCGTAGTTCACGAGCCCGGCCTTGACACCGTAGGTGAGTGGAACCGGGTAGAGCGGGAGCGTCCCGGCGAGCGCGACGACCTTCTCGTCGAGCTGCTGCACGATCTTCAGCCGCTTCTGCGGATCGAGTTCCGCGTTCGCTTCCTTCCAGAGGGCGGGCAGGTCGTCATCGGTCACGCCCGGGTAGTTCTGCCCGGAGTCCGCCGGGGAGAAGAGCGACTCCGCGTCCGAGATCGGGAACGCGGTACCCACCCAGCTGAACGGCACCGCATCGAAGTCGCGGGTCTCGGTGGAGACGTACTTCGTGAAGAAGTCGGCCGATGGCACCGTGTCGATCGTGAGGTCGAACCCCGCCTCCTTCACCTGCGCCTGCACCTGCTGAGCCGTCTCGGCGCTCACGGGGTTGTCCGCCGTGATGACGAAGCGAACCGTCAGCGATGCGCCGTTCCGCTCGCGGATGCCGTCTTCGCCGGCTTTCCAGCCCGCGTCGTCGAGCAGCTGCTTCGCCCCATCGAGGTCGAAGCCGAGCACCTTCGAGGCGTCGTCGGTGTACCCGTCCTGTCCGGGAAGCAGGATGAGATTGTCGAGCAGCTGGATGGGGGCGTCGACGGCGCCGAGCCTGGCCTGGGCGAGCACGTCGCGATTGAGTGACTTCGCGAACGCCTGTCGCACCTGGACATCGCTGAACACCTCAGAGCGCCCGTTGAGCGTGATGTGACTCCAGATCGTGCCGAGCGAACGCTGGATCTCGGCGTCGTTCCTCGACTTGGCGGTCGTGTAGCTGTCGACCGTCGTGCCGATGTTGATCACGTCGATCTCCTGGTTGGCGAACGCCTGCGCGAGGCCCGCGCGGGAGACCTGCCGGAAGTTCAGCGCATCCAGTTTGGGCTTCTCACCCCACCAGGCCGGATTCGGCACGAAGTTCACGACGGCGCCGGTCTGGTCGAACTTCGACAGGATGAACGGCCCGCCGGACACGTACGTGGCGCCGTCCGCCGCGAACGGCCCCGTCGCCCACAAGGAGTTGAAGTGCTCTGGGGTGTCCCCCAACCACGCCGGCCAGATGTTCGTGAGCATGAGCGGCCAGTCGGCGTTCTTGTGCGCGAAGGTGATGACGACGTGCTGGTCGTCGTCCCCGGCCTCGACCGATGCGACGTCCTTCCAGATATTCGTCGCCGTGGGCGCGTACGCCTCGTTCGTCCCGTTGAGCGACGTCCACGTGGACACGAAGTCGGCGACGCCCATGGGCGTTCCGTCCGACCAGACCGCCTTCGGGTTGATCCGGATCTCGACCGTCTGCGGGTCCTCGCTCGTCAGCTCGATCGACTCCGCGTAGTCCGGGTTGGCCTCCCAGCCGCCGTCCTCGGTGTTCGAGACGTAGTTCGCGAGGAACAGATTACTGAGGAACTGGTCGTCCGCGACACCCGAATCGAGGTTGCGGAGGTTCCAGTTGGCCGGAACTGCGTCGATCGCCAGGTTGAGCGAACCGCCGTCGGATACGTCGGCGCGATCCGCCCTCGTCCACCCAGTCCCCGGGAGCGCGGAGGAGTCCGTGGCGTCAGGGCCACCGCCTCCCGTCCCACCCGAACAGGCCGTCAGCGCCAGGGCCGCGATCGCGAGCCCGGCGATGAGCAATCGTCGTCGTTGAATGATTCTCATCGAGCGTCTTCCTTTCGTCAGGCATCTGCGCACTATGCTTGATGAACATGAGGTACAGATGCGTAATACATCATGACATCAAGCGCTCAGACCGAGTCAAGGGCGTCGCAGGATCGTTACCGTTCCGGTTTCCATCGACAACATGACGGAAACATACGTTTCGTTTCCTTGACACACCCCTCGTTTTCCGTTCCGGACAACTGTGGGGTTACAGTGTCTGCACCCCGCACAACGGGAACTTTGATGTGGACACAACGACGTTCCGCACACAACATCGCAAGGCTGGTACATGATCGGATTCATTGCGCGGCGGCTGGTGAACTATGTCTTCCTCAGCGCCATCGCCACCATGCTGGGGTACATCCTCGTCAGCGCGACCCTCCAACCCTCGGCACGATTCCTCGGCAAGAACCCACCCATCCCCCAAGCGTCGATCGACGCGGCACTCGACAAGATGGGCGTGAATCCCAACGTCCCCATCCTCGAGCGGATGTGGGACTGGGTCGTCCAATTCGTCACGACCGGATCCCTCGGGATCAGCACCCGCGGAACGCAGGTCACGGCCGACATCATCGAACGCTCGGGCACGAGCCTCCGCCTGCTCATCATCGGCACGGTCCTCGGCGCCGTCATCGGTGTGGCGCTCGGCGTCTGGGGCGCCGTGCGCCAGTACAAGACGAGCGACCAGGTCATCACCTACGCGTCGTTCACGATCCTCGCGATGCCCGTGTTCGTGCTCGGCATCCTGCTCATGATCGGGGCGACCGCGCTCAACCAGGCGGTTGGCACCAACCTCATCAACTTCACGGGCGAGTACACGGCTGGCCTGCAGGGCGGGTTCTGGACCCTGTTCGGCGACCGGCTGATCCACCTGCTCCTCCCCACGATCACCCTCGTGCTCGGCGCCGTCGCCACCTACTCGCGGTACCAGCGCAGCGCGATGCTCGACGTCATGAGCGCCGACTACATCCGGACCGCCCGCTCCAAGGGTCGCACCCGCGGGTCCGCGATCATCCGCCACGGCGTCCGCGTCGCCCTCATCCCCATGTCGACCTTCTTCGCGTACTCCTTCGGACTGATCCTCACCGGAGCGAGCGTCACGGAGAACGTCTTCAGCTGGCACGGCATGGGCGAGTACCTCTTCACGAGCGTCTCGAACGCCGACATCAACGCGGCCTCCGGAACCATCCTCTTCACCTCCATCCTCGTGCTCATCGCCGGAACGCTCTCCGACGTGATCTACGCGGCCCTCGACCCGAGAGTGCGGGTGTGACCATGTCCGTGACCGATCCCACCATCACGACCGTCGGCGAGCCCGAGACCATGCAGGGCGCGCCGCGCCGGCCGCAGTCGCGCGGACGGACGATCTTCCGCAAGGTCCTCGCGACCAAACGCGCCCGCATCGGCGGCGGCGTCCTCCTCTTCATCATCCTGTGGTCGTTCATCGGCCCGCTCCTCTACCCGTGGTCGTTCACCGATCAGGACGGTCTCGCCTTCAGTCAGCCGCCCTCGCTGTCGCACTGGTTCGGAACGAACAACATCGGCCAGGACGTGTACGCGCAGACGCTCGTCGGACTGCAGAAGTCGCTCGTCATCGGCCTCATCGTCGGACCGGGTGCTGCACTCATCGCCGGTGTCGTCGGAGCCGTCGCCGGCTACGTCGGCGGACTCTGGGACAAGGCGATCGTGTGGATCATCGATCTCCTCCTCGTCATCCCGGCCCTCTACCTGCTCGTCCTCATCAGCCCGATCTTCCGGTCGCTCTCCTGGATCGCCCTCGTGGTGTTCCTCGCGATCTTCGGCTGGATGGTGCTCGCAAGGGTGATCAGAGGACAGACGATGTCGCTGCGCGAACGCGAGTACGTGAAAGCGGCGCGCTTCATGGGCGTGCCCGGGTTCACGATCGTCCGTCGGCACATCCTGCCGAACGTCGCCTCGCTCCTCATCATCGACGCGACCCTCGGCATCGGAGCGGCCATCCTGTCCGAGACGACACTGAGCTTCTTCGGCTTCGGCGTCCAGGCGCCCGACGTGTCGCTCGGCACGCTGCTCGCCCTCAACAGCGGGGCGGCCGTCACCCGGCCGTGGCTCTTCGTCTTCCCCGCCGCCATCCTCGTGATCACCGTCCTCGCGTCGAGCCTCCTCGGCGACGCGCTCCGAGATGCTATCGACCCGACCTCAGGAGCGAACCGTGACTGAACGACCCACCACCGGACCGCTCGACCTCGGCGGCGCGAACGTGCGCCCGCTCGACGCGGGTTCGACGGGCACCGGCGCCCTCCGTCCCGAGCCGCTGCTCTCCGTCCGCGACCTCAGCGTCACCTTCCCGAACAACGGCACCCCCGTGCATGCCGTCCGCAACATCTCGTACGAGGTGGCGAGGGGCGAGTTCCTCGGCATCGTCGGCGAGTCCGGATCCGGCAAGAGCGTCTCGTCAATGGCGGTGATGGGCCTCCTGCCCACCAACGCGCAGATCGAGGGCAGCGTGCGCTTCAACGGCCAGGAACTCCTCGGCCAGGACGACCGCCAGCTCTCCAAGGTCCGCGGCAGCGAGATCGCGATGATCTTCCAGGACCCGCTCTCGGCGCTCACCCCCGTGTACACGATCGGGCAGCAGATCGCCGAGGGCCTGCGTCTCCACGACGCCAAGCTCTCGCAGCGCGCTGCCGAAGCTCGTGCCGTCGAGCTCCTCCGCATCGTCGGCATCCCGAACCCCGAGCGGCGGGCGAAGGCCTTCCCCCACGAGTTCTCCGGCGGCATGCGGCAGCGGGCGATGATCGCCATCGCGATCGCGAACGACCCGCAGCTCATCATCGCCGACGAACCGACGACCGCGCTCGACGTCACCATCCAGGCGCAGATCCTCGACGTCCTCCAGGAGGCGAAGGACATCACGGGCGCCGCGGTGGTCCTCATCACCCACGACCTCGGCGTCGTCGCCGGCAACGCGGACCGTGTGGCGGTGATGTACGCGGGGCGCATCGTCGAAACGGCTCCCGTCGTCCCACTCTTCCGTGAACCGATGATGCCGTACACGATCGGGCTCCTCCGGTCGATGCCGAACATGGCCGTCTCCCAGCAGGACCGCCTGGTCCCGCTCGAGGGCCGGCCGCCGCTCCTCACCGTCGTCCCCACCGGCTGCCCGTTCGCCCCCCGCTGCCCTGCGGCGGTCGCCGCGTGCCTCGACGGCGAGCCGGCGCTCGCCCCGGTCCACGACGCGCTGGGCGCCGACCGTGTCGCAGCGTGCATCCGAGCCGACGAGATCGCGAGCGGCGAGCTGCTCCGCTCCGACATCTTCCCTCGTCCCGAACCCGTGCCGGAGGACGAGGTCGCCGAGGTCGAGCCCGTCACGGTCCTCGATGTGCGCGACCTCAAGCGCACCTTCCCGCTCACGAAGGGAGCCGTCTTCCGGCGGGTGATCGGCACGGTTCGCGCAGTGGACGGCATCTCCTTCACCGTCGACCGCGGCCGCACCCTCGGTCTCGTCGGAGAGTCCGGCTGCGGCAAGACGACGACCATCATGGAGATCCTCGAACTCGCAGGCGCCCAATCCGGCAGCATCCGGGTCAACGGGGTCGATACCTCCACGCTCTCCAATCGCGATCGCAAGAAGATGCGCGGCGACATCCAGGTCGTGTTCCAGGACCCCATGGCATCGCTCGATCCCCGCATGACGATCGAGGACATCATCGGGGAGCCGTTGACCGTCCTCGGCACCTCGAAAGCGGACATCAGCCGCAAGGTGGCAGACATGCTGGAGCTCGTCGGCCTCGAACCGACGTACGCCGGCCGGTACCCGCACGAGTTCTCCGGGGGGCAACGGCAGCGCATCGGCATCGCCCGAGCCCTCGTCGTCGAGCCGAAGATCCTCGTGCTCGATGAACCGGTGTCGGCGCTCGACGTCTCCGTGCAGGCCGGTGTCATCAACCTCCTCGAGGACCTCAAGG
This sequence comes from Plantibacter lichenum, assembly GCF_050587525.1. Taxonomy (NCBI): domain Bacteria; kingdom Bacillati; phylum Actinomycetota; class Actinomycetes; order Micrococcales; family Microbacteriaceae; genus Plantibacter; species Plantibacter lichenum. The sequence continues at coordinate 11,875 of NZ_JBOBFT010000005.1, forward strand.
AACGGCTCGGACTCTCCTATCTCTTCGTGGCGCACGATCTCGCGGTCGTCCGGCACATCGCCGACGACGTCGCGGTCATGTACCTCGGGCGCATCGTCGAGTACGGTCCGGCCCAGGAGATCTTCGAGCGGCCGAAGCACCCGTACACGCAGGCGCTGCTGTCCGCGGTGCCCGTGCCGGACCCCGTCCTCGAGAGCTCGCGCCGTCGCATCCTCCTGAACGGCGACCTGCCCTCCCCCACGGACGACATCACGGGATGCAATTTCCGCACGAGGTGCCCCCTCTACCAGCTGCTCCCGCCGGAGAAGCAGGCGATCTGCCAGCAGGACGATCCCCAGGAACGGCCGCTCGACGGTCGGTTGGTGGCCTGCCATCACGCGGAGAGCGACCGCCTCGTCCCGGCCTGAGCGAGGGAGTGGCGAGCACTCACGGGCGTCGTGCGGGCGGATGGAATCCACATCGGCCCGCACGATCCGTTCGAGGCTGAGAGGATGGACGGTGTGAACAACGCATCTGCCGAACCACGACGACGAGTGACCCTGCGAGCGACGGGCGGGTACTGGATCCTCGGGGTGACGGCCGCGCTCGTCCTCTTCTTCATCGTCGACGCCGTCAGCCGCGGTGCGTGGACCTTCGCCCTCGCCGCGCTCCCCTGGGAGCTGCTCGCGGTCTGGGTCGTCTACGTCGTCCTCGTCCGCCCGTGCGTCGTCGTCGAACCAGCGAAGCTCTCGATCGTCAACATCGGGCGGGTGCACGAGATCCCGTGGACTCGCGTCGACTCCATCACGAGCCGATTCCAGCTCTCCGTCATCCTCGACGACGGTCGCCGCATCGTGAGCTGGGGCGCCCCGTCCGTGGGACTCGACCGCCCCTCGATCCTCGGCGATTCCTCGCGTCGTCGTCAGGGCGTCGATCACCAGGACCGTGCCTCCGGGGTCCGCGACGGCGGTCGTGGGGACGCCGCGCAGGCGGTTCCCGCTGCACGGCTCATCGAGCAGGCTCATGAGCAGTGGGGCGAGGTGACGCCCGACGGCCCGAACGACATGGTGACACGTCTCGACATCCCGGCGGTCGCGGTCACGCTCGCGCTGGCTGCGTGGGGCGTTGCGTCCATCCTCCTCGGCTGATGTTCGCGTTCCCGGTCACTGACGTTCCCGGTCACCGGCAATCCCGGTCACTGAGCCTGTCGAAGTGCGCGATCGGTGGAGCCCTTCGACACGCTCAGGGACCGGGTGCGACACGCTCAGGGACCGGGTGCGGCACGCTCAGGGACCGGGTGCGACACGCTCAGGGACCGGGCGAAGCGGCGGCGGGAACAGCGAAGCGGCGCCCTCCCGAAGGAGGACGCCGCACGCTTAGCCGCCTGGTGAACTGAGCGCTACAGCGCCAGCTCGATGCCGGCGCCCGGGATGGCGTCAAGCAGTTCCCGCGTGTACTGCTGCTGCGGGTTGTCGAACACGGAGTCCGTGGAAGCGGCCTCCACGATCTTGCCCTTCTGCATAACGGCCACGTTGTCCGCGATCACCCGGACGACCGCGAGGTCGTGCGTGATGAAGAGGTACGTGAGCTGCAGCTCCGACTGGAGGTCGGCGAGCAACTGCAGGATCTGCGCCTGCACGAGCACGTCGAGTGCCGAGACGGCTTCATCGAGGACGACGATCTCCGGCTTGAGCGCAAGAGCGCGAGCGATGGCGATGCGCTGACGCTGGCCGCCCGACAGCTCGTTCGGGTAGCGGGTCGCGACCGTCTCCGGGAGCGAGACCTGGTCCAGCAGCTCGAGCACGCGCGCACGGCGGCTGGCCTTGTCGCCGACCTTGTGCGTGACGAGCGGCTCGGAGATCGTGTTCCCGATGTTGCGCAGCGGGTCGAGCGAGCCGTACGGGTCCTGGAACACGGGCTGCATCTTGCGGCGCAGCGCCAGGAGTCCCTTGCGATCGAGGCCTTCCATCTCGCGTCCGCCGATGCGGATGTTGCCGGACGTGGGCGTCTCCAGCTGCAGGAGCAGCTTGGCGACGGTCGACTTGCCGGAACCGGACTCGCCCACGAGCGCCATGGTGGTGCCCTTGGGAATCTCGAACGAGACGCCGTCCACGGCCTTGAGATCGCCGGAGAGCCCCTTCTGCCCGCGGATCTTGTAGACCTTCGTCAGGTCCTTGACGACGATGGCGGACTCCTCGCCTGCCAGAGCAGCACTCGCTTCCGCGCGCGCCTCCGCCGCTGCGATGAGGTCGACGCCCTCGGTCACCTTGGACGCCGCGTAGTCCAGGTGCGTGAGGTCCTGCGAAGCGGACTGGATGCGCCTGGACGCGAGGCTCGGGGCGGCTGCCACGAGACGCTGCGTGTACGGGTGCACCGGGTTCTGCAGGATCTCCACCGACGGACCGGCTTCGACGATCTGGCCCTTGTACATGACGATGAGCTTTTCAGCGCGCTCGGCCGCGAGGCCGAGGTCGTGCGTGATGAAGAGCAGCGCCGTGCCGCTGTTGCGGGTCAGGGTCTCGAGGTGGTCGAGGATCTTCCGCTGGACGGTGACGTCGAGCGCGGAGGTCGGCTCGTCGGCGATGAGCAGCTTCGGCGTGGACGAGAGCCCGATGCCGATGAGCACACGCTGGCGCATGCCGCCGGAGAACTGGTGCGGGAACTGCTTCAGGCGGCGGTCGGCATCGGAGAGCCCCGCCTCCTTGAGCACCTGGATCGCACGAGCCCGGACGGCCTTCTTGCCGGTGGCGACGCCGTTCGCACGGATCGCCTCCTCCACCTGGAAACCGATGTTCCAGACCGGGTTGAGGTTCGACATCGGGTCCTGCGGAACGAAGCCGATGAGGCGTCCGCGGACGTCCTCGATCTCCTTGCGGCTCAGCTTCGACAGGTCGCGTCCCTCGAAGAGGACCTGACCGGCCGTGATCTTGCCCGTGCCGGGGAGCAGGTTGATGACGGCGTGGGCCGTCGTCGACTTGCCGGAACCGGACTCGCCGACGATCGCGACGGTTTCGCCGGGGGCGATCTCGAAGTCGATGGACCGGACGGCCTTGACCAGCCCGCTCTGCGTCTTGAACGAGACCTCGAGGCCCTTGATCTCGAGCAGCGGCTGCGTGCCGTTGGGTGCGGTGTTCAACGTTTCGCTCAACGGAGCGCCCTCGCCTTCGGGTCGAGTGCGTCGCGGACGACCTCACCCATCAGGATGAAGCTGAGCACGGTGAGTGACAGCGCGATGGACGGGTAGATCAGCACCTGCGGAGCGGTCCGCAGGTCCTTCTGGGCTTGCGAGATGTCGTTGCCCCACGAGATCACGTCCGAACCGAGTCCGACGCCGAGGAACGACAGGGTCGCCTCTGCGACGATCGCGGATGCGAGCGAGATCGTGATGACCACGATGACCGGCGCGATCGCGTTCGGCAGCACGTGGCGGAGCAGGATGCGGAAGCGCGAGACGCCCAGGGCGATCGACGCCTGCACGTAGTCCGCGTTCTTCACTCGGAGGATCTCGGCGCGGAGGATACGAGCGACCGACGGCCACGCGAACAACCCGATGGCCAACGAAATCGTCCACACGCTCCGGTACTTCGCGAGCGCGGACATGATGACCACGGCGGCGAGGATGTAGGGGATCGAGAAGAAGATGTCGCCGATGCGGGAGAGCACGGAGTCGACCCAGCCGCCGTAGAAGCCGGCGAAGGCGCCGAAGACGATGCCGAGCGACGCGACGATGACGGTCACGATGATGCCGACCGCAAGCGACGTGGAAGCACCGAAGATGACACGAGAGTAGATGTCGCAGCCCTGCTTCGTGAAGCCGAGGATGTGACCGGAGCTCGGGTCGCCCAGGCTGTTGTCGAGCGAGCAGCTGCGCGGGTCGGCGTGTGCGAACAGGCCGGGGACGAGCGACACGACGACGACGAGCAGGATGAGCACCGCCGAGATCCAGAACATCGGCTGGCGGCGCATGTACGCCCACGCGTCCGTCCACAGGTTGCTCGGCTTGTCATCGACCTTGACGGCGTCGATGACGGCGAGCGGAGTTTCTTCGAGCGGCGCGACGAAATGCGTTGAAGAACGCTTCACCGGCCGGTCCTGACCATCACTTGACATAGCGGATCCTCGGGTCGAGCACGGCGTACAACAAGTCGATGAGCAAGTTGACGAGGAGGTAGACGAGCACCATCACGGTCACGAACGACACGACGGTCGGTCCTTCACCGCGGATGATCGCTTGGTAGAGCGTGCGTCCCACACCGGGCACGTTGAAGATGCCCTCCGTGACGGTGGCGCCCACGATGAGGACGCCGAAGTCGACCGCGAGGTACGTGACCACGGGGATGAGGGAGTTGCGCAGGATGTGCACCGGGATGATGCGGTTGCGGCTGAGGCCCTTGGCGTAGGCCGTGCGGACGAAGTCGAGCGACTGCGTCTCCACGACCGAGCCACGCGTGAGCCGGACGATCTGCGCGAAGCTGATCGTGGCCAACACGAGCGCCGGGAGTATCAAGTCCTGGATGGGGGCGCCTGGACCGACGGTGGCCCGGAACCAGCCCAACTGGATGCCGAAGAAGAACTGTCCGATGAACGCGATGACGAACACGGGCAGCGAGATGAGGATCAGGCTGACGACGAGGAACGAAGCGTCGAAGATGCCGCCCTTGCGCAGGCCCGAGATGAGGCCGATCGTGATGCCGGCCACCATTTCGAAGAACACGGCGAGGATGGCCAGTCTGAGCGTGACGGGGAACGTCTGCGCGAGGATCGTGCTGACTTCCTGGCCTGAGAAGGAAACACCCAGGTCTCCGCGGAAGATACCGCCGAGGTACAGGAAGTACTGGACGAGGAAGGGCTGGTCCAGGTTGTATTGCGCACGAAGCTGAGCGATGAGCGCCGGGCTCGGCGTCTTGTCGCCGAAGAGCGCGAGGATCGGGTCGCCCGGAAGGGCGAACACCATGAAATAGATGAGGAACGTGGTACCGAGCAGAACCGGGATGGCCTGCAGGATACGACGCAGAATGTAACTGCCCAAAGTGGGACTCCTGAACTCGTGGAACTGGGTGGGCCCTCTCGGGCCCACCCAGCTATGCCTCTACAAGATTACTTGGTGATCTCGTAGTACAGCGGCACGGAGTTCCAACCGAACTGAACGTTCTTGACCTTCTCGCCGAATCCACCGCTCACGTTCTGGTACCAGAGCGGGATCGCGGGGAGGTCCTTGAACAGGATCTCCTGTGCGTCCTGGAACTCCTTGTTGGCAGCCGTCAGGTCGGATTCGCTTGCACCCTTGGCGAGCAGTGCGTCGAAGTCGGGGTTCGAGTAGTCGCCGTCGTTCGAGCTCGCGCCCGTCGAGTACAGCGGTGCGAGGAAGTTGTACAGACCGGGGTAGTCGGCCTGCCATCCACTGCGGAACGCGGTCTGGATCTGGCGCGTCGTGATGCTGGAGCGGAAGTCGCCGAAGACGGCGACCGGCACACCGGACGAGTCGATGCCGAGGACGTTCTTGATGCTGTTGGTCACAGCGTCGACCCAGCCCTGGTGGGGGCCGTCAGCGTTGTACGCGATCTGGAACGAGCCGCTCCACGGGGAGATGGCGTCGGCCTGAGCCCACAGTTCCTTGGCCTTCTTCTCGTCGAAGGTCAGGACGTCGGAGCCCTTGATGTCCTTCGAGAAGCCGTCGATGACGGGCGAGGTGAAGTCCGAAGCAGGCGTACGCGTGCCGTCGAAGATGACGTCGGTGATCTGCTTGCGGTTGATCGCGTGCGAGATCGCGGCACGACGGAGCTGGCCTTCCTCACCGCTGAAGTGCGGGAGGCGGGCCGGGATCGTGAACGACTGGAAGATCGCGGCCGGCTGGTTGACCGCACGGTCGCCCAGGTCGTCCTTGAACGTCGAGACGGCCGAGTCCGGGATCTGGTCCAGGACGTCGAGGTTGCCACCGAGGAGGTCGGCGTACGCAGCGTCGAAGCTGGCGTAGAAGTTGATCGTCACGCCACCGTTCTTCGGCTCGCGGCCACCCTTGTACTCGTCGTTCTTGACGAGGGCGATGGACTCGTTGTGCTTCCAGGCCTTGGAACCGCCGTCGAGCTTGTACGGGCCGTTGCCGATCGGGTCCTGGCCGAACTCGGCCGTGACCTTGCCGTTGGCGTCGAACGCCGACTTGGGCAGCGGGTAGAAGGACGAGTAGCCGAGGCGCAGCGGGAAGTCGGACACCGCGGAGGTGAGCTTCACCGTGAACGTGTTGTCGTCGACGACCTTGAGGCCGGTGAGGGGGCTGTCCGCTTCTTCGCTGTAGCCCTCGATGTTCGAGAAGAACGAGGCGTTCTTGCGAGCGTTCGAGAGGAGCGCTGCGTCCTGCCATGCGTTCACGAACGATGCTGCGTCGACCGGGTCACCGTTGGTGAACTTCTGACCCGACTTGATCTTGATCGTGAAGTTGATCGAGTCGTCCGTGTCGATCGACTCGGCAAGGTCGTTGACCGGCTTGCCCTTCGCGTCGTAGTACACGAGACCGGCGAAGATCTCGTCGAGGATCTTGCCGCCACCGACTTCGTTGGTGTCGCTGGGGATGAGTCCACTCTCGGGCTCAGAGCCGTTCGTGGTGATGATGGCCTTTGCATTGCTGCTGGAGCTCTCGGTGGATCCGCCACTGGCGCAGCCAGTGAGGGCGAGTGCTCCAACTGCGATGGCGGCGGTGGCGACGTAGCCGAACCGACTGAACTTCACAGTTCCTCCTCTTGGAAAGGGCAAGCGAAAACGGCGCGTTGTTCGCGCAGAATTCGCTTCTTGAATACTCTGACGATAAGAAGTCGAAGGACGAAGAGCAAACTCACGCCGCAAACGTTACATACCGGTAACCGAAGTGACGGATTATTGCTTCTGGCGTGGTTTCAGTGCACGTATCCACTCCTCCACGCAACGGATCGATGCAGCTCGCAAGAGTGATGCATCGGACTCCCAGCATCGGGATATGGATCGTATCCGTTCGGGCCTCCGGTCGTCGTTCGTGCAGCTTTCATCTGATAAGGCGACAATGGACCGGTGACCGCACCCATCTCCGTCCCACCGCCGACCGGCTCCCCGGAGTCCAATCGTCGCCGGTGGTGGGAGATCGGCATCGTGCTCGGGCTGAGCCTCGGGGCGTCCGCGGTCTACTCGATCGTGAGCATCATCGCGAAGCTCACGCTCGACACGAAGCTGTCCGATCAGTCCGCGGCCATCAACCAGTCGCAGTCGACGCGTGAATGGCTCGACTTCACCTACCAGTTCCTCGGCCTCTTCTTCCAGTTGGTCCCCGTCGCGCTCGTCATCTATCTGCTGTGGCAGCCGGCGCGGTCGGGCTTCGCGCGCATCGGACTCGACCTCCGCTCCCCCGGACGCGACTTCGGTCGCGGTCTCCTGCTCTTCGCGGTCATCGGGATCCCCGGCATCGGGGTGTACGCGCTCGGCCGTGCACTCGGACTGACGGTCGCCGTCGTCCCGGCCCCGCTCGACACCTACTGGTGGACGGTGCCCATCCTGGTGTTCTCAGCGATCCGCGCCGGTCTCCAGGAGGAGGTCATCGTCGTCGGCTACCTCTTCGCCAAGCTGCGGGAGATCGGCTGGAACACCTGGACGATCATCCTGTCGACGAGCGTCCTGCGCGGCAGCTACCACCTCTACCAGGGCATCGGACCGTTCTTCGGGAACGTCGCGATGGGCGTCGTGTTCGGCTGGTGCTACCAGCGCTGGGGCCGCGTGATGCCGCTCGTCGTCGCGCACGCGATCATCGACATCGTCTCGTTCGTCGGGTACCCGCTCGCAGCGGCGTGGTGGCCGGGGCTGTTCGTGCCGGTGAAGCCCTGAGGGTCCCGCGGGCGGGCGCAGGTCTGCTCACTCCGTCGCGCATCGGGTCGTCGCGCGCAGAATGAGCTGAGGGGATTCGCCGGAGGTGACCTCCCAGATCATGAGCGCGCGGTCGACGAGTTTCAGCTTGACGCTCTCGCGGGAGCTGAGCGGCTTGAGCGTGACGTTCCAACCGTCCTCGGCCGTGTACCGGTTCGACAGCTCCGTCATCCACGCGAAGCGATCGAAGGTGGGTTCGGTCGCGATCCTCCGCTCGTAGGCGAACATCGTTCCGCCGCCCTCCGGGCACGTGGTGCTGTCGACATCCTCGATGACGTCGAAACGCGCCGCGGCGGGGACCGACGCCTGCAGGTCGTCGAGGACGGAGGTGACCTCGTCCTGCACGCCAGTGACGGTCGTCGGGTGGTCCGAGCGCATCGTGACCGAAACGATCCAGACGACAGCGACCACGACGAGCGCGACACCGACGATGACGAGGTTGGCGACCGTTTTCCGCGAGCCGAATCTGGACGTCCGCGAACCGGGGCTGCGGGAAGGGGCGGTGTCCTCGGCGACGTCCATCGCCCCAGTATGCCGGGTGATTGCACGATGCCACTGTTTGTCCGGTCTCGAGGACGGCCGTTCTCCGGCTTGGAGGACGGCCGATGCGGCGGCGGGCGTATGGTCTGATCATGGCCAAAAAAGCACAGGTGGGCGACATCGCCCCCGACTTCACCCTGCCCGGCATCACCGTCACGGGAGACGAGGCGGAACGACGGGACTTCGTCCTGTCGGCAGAGCGCGGACACCCCGTCGTACTCGTCTTCTACCCTGGCGACGAGACGTCGGTCTGCACCGCTCAGCTCTGCTCGTACCAGTCGGAGCTCGGTGCGTTCAGCGAGCTCGGCGCCACGGTGTGGGGCATCAGCCTGCAGGATGTGGACAGCCATGAGCATTTCGCGAGGAAGGAGCGGCTCTCGTTCCCGCTCCTCGCCGACACGGGCGGTGCCGTCGTTGACGCGTACGGCGTGGGGATGCCGGGGCTCGGCCTGCGTCGTTCGGTCTTCATCATCGACGCCGACGCAGTTATCCGCTGGAAGCACGTCGCCCTCGTCGGCGCCACGTTCCGCAGTGCGGACGAGATCCGCTCGCAGCTGGAGCTCCTCCCCACCCCCTGAGTGCTTCGCCCTGCCCTCCTCCCGTCCCGCCATTGGGGTTTGCACAATTCAGGACGTTTTGCAGAATTCAGGACGATCCATCGGCGTGTCGAAGCGAATGGTCCTGAATTGTGCAGGAGTTCCTGAATTGTGCAACCCACAGGGTGGGGAGACAGCAGTGGCTCCCGGGAACGCGGACGTTCACAGGAGCCACTGGGAGTCACGACGGCCGGGAGCCGACTACTCGAAGGCCTCGGGCGGCGGGCACGCGCACACGAGGTTGCGGTCGCCGTACGCCTGGTCGATGCGACGCACGGGCGGCCAGTACTTCGTCCGCACGAGCGTGTGCACCGGGTAGACGGCCTGCTCGCGCGTGTAGGCGTGCGCCCACTCGCCCTCGATGACCGACTGGGCGGTGTGCGGAGCGTTGACGAGCGGGTTGTCGTCCGCCGGCCATTCCCCCGCGGCGACGGCGTCGGCCTCGGCCTTGATCGCGATCATCGCATCGATGAACCGGTCGATCTCGGCGAGGTCCTCGCTCTCCGTCGGCTCCACCATGAGTGTGCCCGCGACCGGGAACGACATCGTGGGCGCGTGGAAGCCGTAGTCGACGAGGCGCTTCGCGACATCGTCGTTCGTGATGCCGGTGGCCTCCTTGAGCGGACGCAGGTCCAGGATGCACTCGTGCGCGACGAGCGCGTTCTCCCCCGTGTAGAGGACCGGGTAGTGCTTCTGCAGGCGCGTCGCGATGTAGTTCGCCGCGAGGACCGCGGAACCGGTCGCTTCGCGGAGGCCCGCGGATCCCATCATGCGGACGTAGGCCCACGAGATCGGGAGGATGCTCGGGCTGCCGTACGGCGCCGCCGAGACGGGTCCGCCGGCGTGGACGACCGTGCCGCCGCCGAGGAGCGCGTGCTCGTCGCGCTGCGCGAGTGGGTGCCCTGGCAGGAACGGCGCGAGGTGCGCTTTCGCGGCGACGGGGCCGACGCCGGGACCGCCACCGCCGTGCGGGATGCAGAACGTCTTGTGCAGGTTGAGGTGCGAGACGTCGCCGCCGAAGTCGCCGAAGCGAGCGTAGCCGAGGAGCGCGTTGAGGTTCGCGCCGTCGACGTACACCTGGCCGCCGGCGTCGTGCACGGCCTTCGTGATCTCCTTGACCTCGTGCTCGTACACGCCGTGCGTGGACGGGTAGGTGATCATGAGGGCTGCGAGGACGTCTGCGTTGGCCTCGACCTTGGCGCGGAGGTCGTCGAGGTCGACGTTGCCGAGCTCGTCGCACGCGACGACGACGACCTTCATGCCAGCGAGGACGGCGGATGCCGCGTTCGTGCCGTGGGCGCTCGACGGGATGAGGCACACGGTGCGGTCGAGGTCGCCGTTCGCGCGGTGGTAGCCGCGGATGGCGAGGAGGCCCGCGAGTTCGCCCTGGCTGCCGGCGTTCGGCTGCAGGGAGACGGAGTCGTAGCCGGTGACCTCGGCGAGCCACGTCTCGAGCTGGTCGATGAGCTGCAGCGAGCCCTCGACGTCCTCGCGCGGGGCGAAGGGGTGCAGTCCTGCGAACTCGGGCCAGGTGACGGCTTCCATCTCGGTGGCGGCGTTGAGCTTCATCGTGCAGGAGCCGAGTGGGATCATGCCGCGATCGAGCGCGTAGTCGCGGTCGGCGAGCTGCTTGAGGTAGCGCATCATCGCCGTCTCGGAGTGGTGCGTGTTGAAGACGGGGTGGGTGAGGTATTCCGTCTCGCGGCGGAGATCCTCCGGGTACTCGGCCGCGGCGGCGGGCGCGAACGCGAAGAACGCCGCGCCCTCTCCGGCGAAGATCGATGCGGGGGCCTCGACCTCGACGCGGGTCCCGGTGCCGAGGAGGTCGGTGAGCTCTCGGACGAGCGTGGAGCCGTGGTCGAGGTCGTCCGCCGTGACCTGGTCGAAGCTGAGGGACACGGTGGTCTCGTCGACGGCGCGGAGCAGGATGCCGCGTGCGTGTGCGGATGCGACGACGGCCGCGGCATCTGGCACGCCCACGAGGAGCGTGTCGAAGTAGTGCTCGGAGACGACGTCCGCGCCGGCCGTGCGGAGCGAGTACGCGGCGCTCACGGTCGTGGCGTGGACCGACTGCGCGATCCGGCGGATGCCTGCCGGGCCGTGGTAGACGGCGTACATCGCAGCCATGACGGCGAGCAGGACCTGCGCCGTGCAGATGTTGCTCGTGGCCTTCTCGCGGCGGATGTGCTGTTCACGCGTCTGGAGCGTGAGCCGGTACGCGGGGTGGCCCGCTGCGTCCTGGCTGACGCCGACGAGGCGGCCGGGGAGCTGACGTTCGAGGCCCTTGCGGACGGCCATGTAGCCGGCGTGCGGTCCGCCGAAGCCCATGGGCACGCCGAAACGCTGGGTGGTCCCGACGGCGATGTCCGCGCCGAGGGAGCCCGGCGAGGAGATGAGCGCGAGCGCCAGCAGGTCCGCGGCGACGACGGCGAGGCCGCCTTGGCCCTTGACCTCGGCGATGACCGCGGCGGGGTTCCAGATCCGGCCGCTCGCGCCCGGGTACTGCACGAAGACGCCGAATGCCTCGGGAAGCGCCTCACCTGCCGTGGCGGCAGCCGCGAAATCGATCTCGACGAGCTCGATGCCGACGGCCTCCGCGCGGTTCGCGAGGAGCGCCTTGGTCTGCGGGAACGCATCGGCGTCGACGATGAATGCGTGCGAGGCGGACTTCGAACCACGACGGGCGAGGAGCATGCCCTCGACGACCGCGGTGCTCTCGTCGAGCATCGACGCGTTGGCGGTGTCGAGCCCGGTGAGGTCGGAGACCATCGTCTGGAAGTTGATGAGCGCTTCGAGGCGGCCCTGTGAGATCTCCGGCTGGTAGGGCGTGTACGCCGTGTACCAGGACGGGTTCTCGAGCACGTTCCGCTTGATGACCGCGGGCGTGATCGTGTCGTAGTAGCCGAGGCCGATGAGGCTGCGGTTCACCGTGTTGCGAGAGGCGATGGCACGCAGCTCGGTCAGCGCGGCGCGTTCGCCGATCGCGTCCGGGATGCTCGACGAGGCGAGCTGGTCGGCCTTGATGGCGTCCGGGACGGCCGCGTCCAGCAGAGCGTCGACGGAGTCGTAGCCGACGGCTGCGAGCATCGTCGCCTGGGCGTCTGCATCGGTCCCGATGTGACGCGTCGAGAAACGTTCCGCCATCACTCGCCCACCACTGCTGCGTACTCGTCCCAGCTGAGGAGGGTGGTGGGGAGCTCGGCGAAGCGCACCGAGATGAGCCAGCCGGCGCCGAACGGGTCGGCGTTCACGATCGACGGGTCGTCGACCACGGCGTCGTTGATCTCCACGACCGTGCCGTCGATGGGCGCGAAGAGCTCGCCGACCGACTTCGTGGACTCGATCTCTCCGACGATGGAGCCGCCGGCGATCTCTCCGCCCACGGCGGGCAGGTCGACGTAGACGACGTCGCCGAGCTTCTCAGCGGCGTAGTCGGTGATGCCGATGAAGGCGAGGTCGCCCTCGACACGGATCCATTCGTGCTCGGCGGTGTACTTGAGTTCGGTCTTGTCGGCCATGTCGAGTTACTTCTCTCTCGTGTAGAAGGGCAGCGTGGTGACGGTCGCGGGAATCTTCGTCCCGCGGACATCGATGGTGAGGACCGTTCCAGTGGCGGACTGGTCGGGGTGGACGTAGGCCATCGCGATGGGGTGGCCGAGGGTGGGCGAGAGCGCGCCGCTCGTCACTGCGCCGATCTCGGTGTCGCCGTCGAACACGGCGTAGCCTGCTCGGCCGGCGCGTCGCCCTTCGGAGACGAGGGCCACGAGCACGGGGGCGTCGGGGTGCGGCCCGGCCTCGACGGCTTCACGCCCGACGAACGGACCCGGCTTGCTCAGAGCGACGACGCGGCCGAGCCCAGCCTGCACGGGGAAGCTGCCCGTGCCGAGCTCGTGGCCGTAGAGCGGCATGCCGGCTTCGAGACGCAGGGTGTCCCGGCTGGCGAGGCCGGCTGGGACGAGACCGCGGGATGCGCCTGCGGATTCGATCGCTCGCCAGAGCCGTTCGGCGGCATCGACCTGCACATAGAGCTCGAACCCGTCTTCGCCCGTGTAGCCGGTGCGGGCGACGAGCAGCGGGAGGCCGTCGAAGAATGCGTCGGTGCAGCGGTAGTAGCCCAGCTCGGCGAGCGGAGTGCCGAGGTCGGTGATCTCGGCGACCGATTCGAGGATCGCGCGGGACGCCGGGCCCTGAACGGCGATGAGCGCGGTCGCGTCGCTCTGGTCCTCGACCGTCACATCGAAGTCGGCGGCGCGCTCGCTGAGTGCCTGGAACGCGGCTTCGCGATTGCCGGCGTTCGCGATGACGAGGAACCGCTCGTCGGCGAGGCGGTAGACGACGATGTCGTCGACGATGCCGCCCTGCGCGTTGAGGATGAGCGAGTACTTCGCCTGCCACAGCGCGATGGCGGACAGCTTGCCGGCGAGCGCGGCGTCGAGGAATGCTCCGGCGTCGGGGCCGGTGACGAGGATCTCGGCCATGTGCGAGAGGTCGAAGATGCCTGCTGCGGTGCGGACGGCGTGGTGCTCGGCGAGGTCGCTCGAGTAGCGGACGGGCATCTGCCAGCCGGCGAAGTCCGTGAAGCTCGCGCCCGCGGCTTCGTGGACGGCGTGCAAAGGACTGGTTCGTTCGAGATCGGTCACGAGTTCTCCGGGGTCGCGTGGTGCGCTGCAGGCGCACCGAAGCGCCTGTTGGGAACTCCCCCTCTGTCATTGGCCTGAGAGTTTCGCGAGCGACGGATCGAGGTCCGGGCTGCTTTCACCGTCGGCGAGCGCCACAGGATGGTGGCGCTGCTTTCCAGAGTGGCCAGTTCGATGCGGTACAGGACCTGAGAGATTGGCGGGGAGGCTTGCTCCTTCGGTGCCGGTGAACCGGCTCTCCCGCATCGTGTTTGCGGCCCGATATTCGTTTGCGCGCCCAGCATATCGTGGTTCGCCGCGCTTCCGGGAGTCGGTGTTCTGGTCAGGTGTACACTAAGGATCAGATCAGTAAGGGTCAGGGCTACCCTTAGTAGGCGCAGGCAGCACGGCACCCGACCGGACAGGAGGCATCGGATGAATGAGACCGACCAGACCACGGCGGACGCGGCCTCCGTCAAGCTCGCCGTCTCCACCGTGATCTTCACACTCCGCACGGACGACGGATTCGGCGCGACCGACCCGACGCCAGGCATCTGGATTCCGCTCGTCCGCCGCATCCGCGAACCGTACGACGGACTGTGGGCGCTGCCGGGAGGTCCGCTCGGCGCAGAGGAGTCCTTGGCCGACGCCGCCCGACGCACCCTCGAGGCCACGACCCAGCTGAGCCCCCGCTACCTCGAACAGCTCTACGCGTTCGGCGACATCGACCGATCGCCGGACGAGCGCGTCGTCTCGATCGTCTACTGGGCGCTCGTCGGCTCCGAGGAGGCCAAGCGCACGCTCGTCGGACAGAACGTCCGGTGGTTCCGCACCGATGCGCTTCCACGGCTCGCCTTCGACCACGAACTCATTGTGGAGTACGCGCTCTGGCGGCTGCGCAGCAAACTCGAGTACAGCCACATCGCTCACGCGTTCCTCGGTGAGACCTTCACCCTCACGGAACTGCGCGAGGTCCACGAGGCCGTCCTCCAGAAGCAACTCGACCCGGCCAACTTCCGCCGGCAGATCGAGTCGTCCGGGCAGGTCGTCGCAACCGACGAACTCCGCACCGGCGGCCGGCACCGTCCGGCGAGGCTCTACCGCTTCAACCGCTCCTCCGAGTACGCCGACCACGGCCCGCTCGCCGGTGCAGACCCCACCGAACCCGCACCACCAGCACGCATGCAGGAGCACTCATGACCCTCACCGCTTCCGTCGACGCCACGATCCAGGAGATCGCGAGCGGAGAGACCTCAGGTTCCACCTGTGCGCCAGAGCTCGCCTCAGGCCCGTGGGTGTTCGACCTCACTCCCCCGAGCTACGGCCCTGGCGCGTCGATGGGCGATGTCATCCCCACCGGTTCACCCCGTCAGGGTCAGTTGCCCGCCTCCTACCGTGATGCGGATCAGGCGGACCTGCACCGGCGCATCGTGGCCGCGAAGGAGACGCTCGGCGATCGGGTCGTGATCCTCGGTCACTTCTACCAGCGCGACGAGGTCGTGCAGCACGCGGACTACGTCGGTGACTCATTCCAGCTCGCGAACGCCGCGAAGGCACGGACCGAGGCGGAGGCGATCGTCTTCTGCGGCGTCCACTTCATGGCGGAGACGGCCGATCTGCTCTCCGGTCCGGAGCAGGCGGTCATCCTCCCGAACCTCGCCGCGGGCTGCTCGATGGCCGACATGGCCAACATCGACCAGGTCGAGGAGGCGTGGGAGCAGCTCGAAGCCCTCTACGGCACGGAGCCCGATGCGGACGGCCGGGTGCCCGTCATCCCCGTCACCTACATGAACTCGTCCGCAGCGCTCAAGAGTTTCTGCGGTCGCCACGGCGGCATCGTGTGCACCTCCTCGAACGCCGAGACGGTCCTCAAATGGGCCTTCGAACGCGGCCAGCGAGTCCTCTTCTTCCCCGACCAGCACCTCGGCCGCAACACGGCGAAGAAGCTCGGCGTGCCGCTCGAGCACATGCCCATGTGGAACCCGAACAAGCCGCTCGGCGGCAACGACGCGCACGGGTTGCAGGAGGCCGAGGTCATCCTGTGGCACGGCTTCTGCTCGGTGCACAAGCGGTTCACGGTCGACCAGATCGATCGCGCTCGCGCCAGTCACCCCGGCGTCCGCGTCATCGTGCACCCCGAGTGCCCGATGCCCGTGGTCGACGCCGCGGACGAGGCAGGATCGACGGACTACATCCAGAAGGCGATCGAGGCTGCCCCGGCAGGGACGACCTTCGCCATCGGCACGGAGATCAACATGGTGCAGCGCCTCGCAGCGCAGTACCCGCAGCACACCATCTTCTGCCTCGACGATGTCATCTGCCCCTGCTCCACGATGTACCGCATCCACCCCGGCTACCTCGCATGGGTGCTCGAAGGCCTGGTCGCGGGCGAGGTCATCAACCGGATCACCGTCTCCGACGACGTCGCCGTCCCCGCACGGCTCGCCCTCGAACGGATGCTCGCTGCGAAGCCGCCCGTCGCCGCGTCTCCGGCGACCACGGCTCCCGCGACGCAGGCTCCCGCCACACAGACGGCCGAGGTCTGACCGTGACCAGGGTCGTGGTGGTGGGCAGCGGCATCGCCGGGCTCGTCACCGCCATCCATGCGAGCGATGAGCACGAGGTCGTCCTCGTCACGAAGGACGTGCTGGGGCAGAGCAACACGCGCTACGCGCAGGGCGGCATCGCCGGGGTGATGTTCGACGACGACTCCATCGAGTCGCACGTGCAGGACACGCTCACAGCGGGTGCCGGCCTGTGCAATGAAGACGCTGTGCGCGTCCTCTGCAGCGAGGGACCGGATCGCATCCGTGAACTGATCGCGTACGGTGTCGCGTTCGACCGCGCGGGCGCCGGCCCGGATGCGGCGTTCGCGAAAGGCCTCGAAGCCGCCCACTCCTACCCGCGGGTATTGCACGCGGGCGGCGATGCGACGGGCGCGGCCATCGAGGCGGCTCTCGTCCACCGCGTCCGTGAGACGAGCGTCGCCATCCACGAGCACACCTTCCTCGTCGACCTGCTCGTCGAGGAGGGCGTCGTGCGCGGCGTGCTGCTCCGTGCCGACGGCGAGGAGTTCATCGTGCGGGCCGACGCGGTCGTGCTCGCGACGGGCGGCGCAGGCCAGCTCTACCCGCACACGACGAACCCGCTCGTCGCGACGGGCGACGGCGCGGCGGCCGCCCTTCGCGCCGGCGCGGTGCTCGAGGACGTCGAGTTCGTCCAGTTCCACCCGACCGCGCTCACCTCCGCGGGGAGCTTCCTCGTCTCAGAGGCCGTGCGCGGCGAAGGCGCCGTCCTCCGCGATGCATCCGGCGAGCGCTTCATGCAGCGGGTCCACCCCGATGCGGAACTCGCACCCAGAGACGTCGTCGCCCGCGGGATCGCAGCAGCGATGGCGGCACAGGGCGGCATGCCGGTCGTCCTCGATGCGACGATGCTCGGAGCGGAACGGCTTGCTGCGCGCTTCCCCGGGATCGACGCCGCCGTGCGAGCTTCAGGCATCGACTGGTCTGGTGAACCGGTGCCCGTCTCCCCCGCCGCGCACTACTGGATGGGCGGCGTGCGCACCGACCTGCACGCTCGCACGAGTCTTCCCGGACTGTACGCGGTCGGCGAGGTCGCGCGGACGGGTGTCCACGGCGCGAACCGGCTGGCCTCGAATTCCCTGCTCGAAGGCGCCGTGTTCGGTGCACGGGCCGCTGCCGCGATCGGTGCGGACCTGCAGGTGGGCCCTTCGACAGGCTCAGGGACCGAGGATGGCCCGGTCATCGAGCTTGTCGACATGCGCCCTTCGACAGGCTCAGGGAACGGTGTAGTACGCCCTTCGACAGGTTCAGGGACCGGGGATGGCCCGGTCATCGAGCTTGTCGACATGCGCCCTTCGACAGGCTCAGGGAACGGCGTGGGCTCAGGGACCGGTGGTGAGGGCTTCACACGAGCGGCACTCCACGAACTCCTGTGGCGCGACGCCGGCCTCATCCGCAGCGGCGAGGGCCTCACCGCCGCAGCCACGGTCCTCGACCGATGGACGGCCGAGCAGACCGGCCGTCCGATCACGGACCAGGATTCCGAGGACCGGAACCTGCTCCTCCTCGCACGGGCGATCGTCGCCGCCGCCCTCCACCGCACCGAGTCCCGTGGCGCCCACGCCCGCAGCGACTTCCCGCTGACCGATCCAGCCCAGGCCGTCTCGACAGCCGTCGTCGCGTCACGGCACTCGTCCACGTCCACCACCCCATTCGCGATGGTCGGCGCCGCCGACCGCGTCCCATCCGGAGAGATGCTCACCACATGCTGACCGCTCGACTCATCGACACCGCCGTCACCGCCGCCCTCGTCGAGGACGCGCCCTGGGGCGATCTCACCTCCGAGGCCCTCATCCCGGCGGACGCCACCGCCACGGCAACCCTCAACGCCCGGGAGCCTGGCGTCTTCAGCGGCGGCGCGGTCTTCGAGGCGGCGTTCCGATTGACGGATCCGACGGTCGAGGTGAGCGTCATCGCCCAGGACGGCGAGCGGTTCGAGGCCGGCGACACCCTGGCGACCGTCAGCGGTCCCGCCCGCTCCGTCCTCACCGCGGAGCGCATCGCCCTCAACTTCGTCCAGCGCATGAGCGGCATCGCGACGCTCACGAGCCGGTTCGTCGCCGAGACCGAGGGGACGACGGCGCGCATCGTCGATACCCGGAAGACGACTCCGGGCCTCCGCGCCTTCGAACGCCACGCCGTGCGCTCCGGCGGCGGCCACAACCACCGTTTCTCGCTGTCCGACGCGGTCATGGCGAAGGACAACCACCTCGCCGTCCTCACTGCGCGCGGCCTCACGGTCACGGAGGCGCTTCTGCAGGCCAAGGAACAGCTGTCTCACACGACTCACATCGAGGTCGAGGTGGACCGCATCGACCAGATCGAGGCAGTGCTCGCCGCCGGGATCGACACGATCATGCTCGACAACTTCACCCTCGACGAGCTGCGCGAGGGCGTCGCGATCGTCGCGGGCAGAGCCATCGTCGAAGCCAGCGGGAACGTCTCGGTCGATACGGTTCGCGACATCGCAGCGACGGGCGTCGACGTCATCTCCTCCGGTGCACTGACCCACAGCGTCCGCTCGCTCGACCTCGGGCTCGACGTCACGGTCGGCTGACGTGCTCTACCTGGACAACGCGGCGACCACGCCCGTGCGCCGCGAGGTGCTCGAGGCCATGTGGCCGTTCCTGACGAGCACGTTCGGCAACCCGTCGAGCCACCACACGGTCGGTGAGGCGGCGGCCGGGGCGCTCGCCGATGCACGGAGGAGGATCGCTGCCGTCCTCGGAACACGGGCGGGCGACCTCGTGTTCACCTCCGGCGGCACGGAAGCCGACAACCTCGCGGTCAAGGGGATCGCGCTCGCGGCGCTCGAGGCGGGGAGGGGGAGGCACCTCGTCACCTCGCCCGTCGAGCACGAGGCGGTCGCCGAGTCCGTCGCCTACCTGCGCCGGTTCCACGGCTTCGAGGTGACGGTGCTTCCGGTCGACCGCACCGGTCTCGTCCATCCGGCAGACCTCGATGCGGCGATTCGCACGGACACCGTCCTCGTGAGCGTCATGACCGCGAACAACGAGATCGGCACGGTGCAGCCGATCGCGGAGCTCGGTGCGATCGCCAGGGGCCACGGCGTCCCCATCCACACCGATGCCGTCCAGGCCGCCGGCTGGATCGACCTCGGGCTCGACCGGCTCGGCGTGGACGCCTTGAGCCTCTCCGGCCACAAGATCGGTGCTCCGAAGGGCGTCGGTCTTCTGGCCGTGCGCGGCAGTCTGCCGATCGAACCGCTCGTGCACGGCGGCGGCCAGGAGCGGGGCAAGCGCAGCGGCACGGAGAACGTCGCCGCGGCCGTCGGCCTCGCGACAGCTCTGGAACTCGCCGAGGCGGAACGCGTCGACGCCGCGGCACGGATCAGTCGGTTGCGCGACGACTTCATCGGCAGGGTCCTCCGCACTGTGCCGACCGCCGTCCTGACCGGTCACCCCGTCCACCGGTTACCGTCGATCGCCTCGTTCTGCTTCCCCGGAACGAGCGGCGAAGCGGTGCTCCTCGAACTCGAACAGCGCGGTGTCGTCTCCTCCAGCGGGTCTGCGTGTGCGGCGGGCAGCGACGAACCCTCCGAGGTGCTCCTCGCCATCGGGCTCTCGCCGGAGGTCGCACAGACCGCCGTGCGATTCAGTTTCGCGGGGACCGTGACGGATGCCGATGTGGCGGCCGCGGCGACGTCCGTGGCGCGCGCCGTGGAGGCGGTCTCGGGCGTCCGGCAGGCGTAGGGCCCGGCTCCCTGCGCCTGTCGAAGGGCCCCGAGCCCCGCTCCCTGAGCCTGTCGAAAGGCCTGCATCATCCGGTCCCTGAGCCTGTCGAAAGGCCCCGAGCCCCGGTCCCTGAGCCTGTCGAAGGGCCTGCATCATCCGGTCCCTGAGCCTGTCGAAGGGCCTGCGGGAATAGCCGTCCCACCCGTGCGCTTGACTCTTCTCGTGGACGACCCTCACCGACAGAACCCCTCAGCCGACACCATCGCGCACACCGGCTCCGCGCACACCGGCCCCGCGCTCACCGTCATCGTGCCGATGCATGACGTGGCCCCGTACCTGGACGAGTGCCTTGCCAGCCTCAGCGCTCAGACGTTCACCGATTTCGAGGCCCTCCTCATCGATGACGGGTCCACCGACGAAACCGTCGAGATCGCCCGCCGACACGACGACCCGCGGTTCCGCATCGTCCAGCAGGATCACCTCGGTCTGTCCGCCGCCCGCAACCGGGGACTCGACGAGGCGCGTGGCGAGTACGTCGGGTTCCTCGACGCCGACGACGTGCTCCCCCGAGACGCGTACGAACTCCTCCTCGGCACGATCCGACACTCCGGATCCGACTTCATCGCCGGCGCCTACGTGCGGCTGCGGCCGGCGGAGGACGGGACCGGCTACGAGCTCGGCATCGTCCAGCCATGGGTGGAGGACGCCAACCGGCGCCTCATCGGCACGACGCTCGCCGAGCATCCCGAAGCGGTCGCGAACATCGTCGCCTGGTCGAAGCTGTCGCGCCGCGCCTTCTGGGACGAGCACGACTTCCGGTTCCCCGTCGGCGAGCTCTATGAGGATCAGGTCCTCGCGGCACGGTTCTACGCCTGCGCCCGTGCGTTCGACATGATCCCCGAGGTCGTCTACCACTGGCGCATCCGCGCGGAGGGGACGTCGATCACCCAGCGGGAGCGCGAACTCGCGACCCTCGATGCGTGCTTGGGCGCGATGACGGGCATGCTCGACGCCCTCGACGACTCCGGTCACCACCACGCAGCCCAGGTGCGCCTGCGCCACAACCTGCAGCGGGATCTGCCCCGGCTGGTCCAGGCGGCCGAAGGGCAGGACGAGCATCTCGCGCTGCTGGCCGCCACGGTCGCCGCGTCGCTCGCGCGTGCCACCGACGACACGCTCTCCGCCGTTCCCGGCACCGATCTCGCCGAGCTCCTGAGCCTCGCGGCCCGCGAGGCGACGCGCCGTCTGACCGTGGCCGAACCGGTGCCGCTCGACTAGGTTGGTCCCATGGACAGCGAGCAGGAGCGCAGACGACACGAGGACGAGGGTCTCGACCCGATCACGCGCAGTCTCGCCGCGCGCGACCCCGAATACGACCTCCACACGGAGCGGCTCGTCGCTCCGGAGGAGGAGCTCCTGAAGAACTGGTTGCCGCATGCGACCCCCACCGACGGCAGCGCGCCCGCCCCGTAGACGGCGCACCCGGGTTCGGCTCTGTCGTCGGCGACGACCCCGCGAGTAGAGTCGGCGCATGAATGACTCAGCGCCGGTCCTCATCCCAGCATCCACCGTGTTCACGCCGGAGGAGATCACGTTCTGGGCCGATCGCTCGCATCGGACACTCGAACAGGCGATCGCCGAGGCGGACCTCCTCGTCAGCGCACCGCACGCGGGTGCCGCCATTCCCGCCGAGATCGCACCGTTCCTGGCGCCGGAGTTCACGCGTCGGCTGCAGTACGACTTCACCGACGTGTCGACGAGCGCCATCGTGCGGAGGTGGGCCGCGATCGATCCGCGCGTCGTCGTCGTCGAGAACCCGCATCCACGTCTGATCCGCGATCCAAACCGGCAGAAGCCGGAGGACCTCCGAGCCTCACTCCGCGAAGCGTTCGACCGGGTCCGGGCGGCCGGCCCATACGTCAAGACCGACCTCACGGGCGTCGACGCCGTTCGCCCGGTCACCTTCTCCTTCTACCCGCTGCTGCGCGTGCCGGAGGGCGATGCGGACATCGATGCGATCGCCGACACGTTCACGGAGGTCGCGACCCACGGCCTCGGCGTCTATGAAGCCACACGTGACGCGCTGACCGAACGGTTCCTCGACCGAGTGCTCGGCGAGGCGGGCCCGGACGGTTCACGCAGCGGCGGGACCGGCGGAAGCTTCACCCGCCTGTCCTTCCACGACACGATGAACACCACCACGACCGTCGACGGCGCCGTCAACGTGCCGCGCGATCCCGCCGACCGCCTGCCCGACGTCGTCGCGCTCTCGAATCGCGGCGATCACAACGGCGATCCGATCGGCGACTCCCCCGTCACCATGCGGCCGGACCTCGTCCGAGAGCTCGCCGTCGCGCACCGCGCCGGGTTCGCGGTGCGGGCCCCGGAGGCCGTCGCCCTCAACCAGCCCTACCTCGGCAGCTACGAGATCATCGACGCCGGTGCGCGCTTCCGGGAACTCGACGCGGAGGCGACCGCCGCCGGTGCGACGCTCGGCGCCGTGCAGGCGGAGTTCCTCCGCGAATACCTGCTCGGCGACGCGAACACGGCGATCCTCCATGAGCCGGGCACGGGCTGGGTCACGCCGGATCCCGACCACGTGGACCGTCTCGCGCACGCGTGCCGGACGGCTTGGGACCTGTACCGCGAGCACAGCGCCTGACGCGGGCGGCTCAGCCCGGCCCGATCAGCGCCTGCGGCCCAGCGTCTCCCGGTCAGCGTCTCCCGGTCAGCGTCTCCAGCTCAGGAGTTCACGCGGTGCCCCACAGCAGCCCGAAGATCGCTCCGAAGATGATCGTGATGACGGCCAGCACGAGCGTGGGGATGAAGAAGGAGTGGTCGACGAGCTTCGTCCCGAGCTTCGTACTGCCCGACTCGTCGAAGTTCGCCGCGGCGATCTGCGAACCGTTCGTCGGCAGGAGGTAGATGCCGGCGAACGCGCCTGCCCACATGCCGGTCAGGAGCCCGATCGGGATGCCGGCCGCGAGGCCGATCGGGACCACCGTCCTCGTCGCCGTCGACTGGCTCGTCGTCAGCACGCAGACGAGGAAGACGCCGAGCGCGAAGATCCACGGCAGCGCCGCGACCCAGCTGCCGACGGTGTTCGCGATCTCCTGCTGGTGGGCGGAGAGGAACGTGTCGGTCAGCCACGCGAGGCCGAAGAGGGCGATCGCCGAGACCATACCGGCGCGGAACACGGTCATCGTGGGGATCTCCGACACCTTCGGGCGGCAGATCAGGAGGATGAGCGTTCCGGCGAGGAACATGATGATCTCGATGATGGGCGTCATGCTGAGCGGGTCGCCGTCGCCGTCGAGCGGACGGAGGCCTTTGAAGAGGCCGAGGACCACGATTGCAAGGACACCGGCGAAGAAGATGAGCGCCGCGTTGCGCCCCTGCGTCGTGACCGTCACGTCGGCGGACTTGAGCGCGCCGTCGGTCTTCGGAGCCTGCAGGGTTCCTGCGGCGATCTTCGCCTGGATCTCCGGATCATCGGCGATGTCCTTGCCCAAGCGGGAGACCACGAAGGACGCGAGCACGATGCCGACGACCGCGGCGGGCAGTGTCACCTTGATGATGTCGATGAGCTCGAAATCGTACGGAGCGACATCGGTCAGCGTCACCATCGCTGCCATGGCCGCGGAGACCGGGCTGCAGGCGAGCGCGACACCGGTCGAGACGACCGAGAGCGAGAGCGGACGGGAGGGCCGGATGTTGTTGCGGTACGCCACGTCCTGGATCACCGGCAGCAGCGGGTACAGGATGTTCGACGTTCCGGCGCCCACGGAGAACAGGAACGAGACGAGCGGTGCGACGAGCGTGATCTGCTTCGGACTGCGCGAGATCAGTTTGGCCGCGATCGACACCATCCAGTCGATGCCGCCGGCGGACTGCATCATCGAGGATGCGAGGACGACCGAGAGCACGATGAGCAAGGCGTCGACCGGCGGTGAACCGACGGGTTCCTGGAAGACGAACACGAGGATCGCGACACCCGAGCCGCCCCACAGGCCGAGTCCGACGCCGCTCGATCTCGTGCCCATCACGATGCAGCCGAGCACCACGATCAGTTCGAGGATGAATCTGACGGTCTCCATGCGACGCCTCCCCCACGACCCCCGCGACGGGGCTGCACCCCCTCATCGGGGCTGCTCGTAGCGTAGTGGCTGAGTCCCGTTCAGCGCGATGGATTTCACCCATATCGGCGGCGCGTGCTTACCGGGCTTCGCCTGGGAAAACAAGGCATTGTGCCTGTGAGCGCGCATCGCGAGACTGGAAGGGTTCGTGATCAGCTCGTGATCCGGACGCGACGAATCAACGTATTGGGGAGGACGACATGGGTTTCCTGGATGACGCGAAGGACGCTGCCAAGGCCACCGGAGAGAAGATCGGCGAGGCCGTTCACGACGCCAAGGAGCGCGTCGAGGACAAGGTCGACGAGGTCAAGGCGGACGCCAAGGTGAAGCAGGCGGAGGGCGACGTCAAGCGCGCCGAGGCCGAGCGCGACGCCACCGAGGCGAAGAACGAGTACAAGGAGCAGCTGCGCGACTAATTCGCGCACACACGCTTCCGAGCCCCACCGCCAGCACAGGCGGTGGGGCTCGTTGCGTTTCGCGATGCGAAGCGGCTACTGCAACGACCCCACTCACTGGGACAGTGCTGGGAGTCGCAAGTTTACGAAACAGCGGTCTGTTATATTCACAACAAGAGACCAGTGGTCTATTGAACGGATCCGGAGCGCACGATCTGACGCACTCGATCCGACGAACACCGAGGAGCCACATGTACACCGTCCCCGACCAGACCGGCCGATACATCGTCATCACCGGCGCCAACAGCGGCACCGGCAAAGAAGCCACGAAACGTCTCGCGGCGGCGGGTGCCCACATCGTGATGGCGGTGCGCACCCCGGAGAAGGGTGAGGCCGCCCGCGCCGAGATCCTCCGCTCGGTGCCGGACGCACAACTCGAGGTGCGCCGCATCGACCTCGCCGACCTCTCCACGGTGCACGCCTTCGCGCAAGGCCTCCTCGATGACGGCCGCCCCATCGACGTCCTCGTCAACAACGCCGGCGTGATGGCTCCGCCCAAGCGTCTCACCACGGCAGACGGCTTCGAGCTGCAGTTCGGGAGCAACTTCCTCGGCCCGTTCGCACTCACCAACCTGCTCCTCCCCCTCGTCCGGCGGTCGGAGCAGCCACGGATCACGACGATGACGAGCGGCGTCGCGAACGCGGGCAGGATCCACTTCGACGACCTCCAGGCCACGCGCCGCTACGTCCCGTTCGCCGCGTACGCGCAGTCGAAACTCGCGGACATGCTCATGGCCGAGCACCTCGCGAACGTTTCATCGGACCGTCAATGGCGTCTCCTCAGCACGATGGCGCACCCCGGCTACACGCGGACCAATCTGCAGAGCGCGGGTGCGAACCTCGGGCGGGAGAAGCAGAAGGCGCCGTCCGATCGCACGCTCCTCCCGTCGCAGGACGTCGTGCAGGGAACGGAGCCGCTGCTGTTCGCTGCGGCCGATCACACGGCGAAGCAGGGCGGCTACTACGGCCCGAACCGTCTCGGGCTCGTCGGTCCGACGAAGCACATCAAGCGACTGCCGCGGAGCGCACGCGGCACCGATCTCGCGGCGTCGCTCTGGTCGGTCGCCGAAGACCTCACGGGGACGACGCTCCCGGCGTCGTCCTGAACCGTTGATCGCGCGGCTCGCGCAGGTGTCGCCGACGCGAGCTACAGCTCCGTGACCGTACCGGCCTCGACCAGCCATCGTCGCTCGGTCCGCACATTCTCGAGCATCCGGCGGTCGTGCGTCACGAGCAGGAGCGTGCCCTCGTAGGATTCGAGCGCCTGTTCGAGCTGTTCGATCGCCGTCAGATCGAGGTGGTTGGTCGGTTCGTCGAGGACGAGCAGGTTGATGCCGCGGGCTTGCAGCACGGCGAGTCCCGCGCGTGTGCGCTCCCCCGGCGACAGGCCGTCGACCGGTCGGTTCACGTGGTCGGCCTTCAGACCGAACTTGGCGAGCAGCGTGCGCACCTCTGCAGCGGCGAGGTCTGGCACGATCGCTTCGAACCGTTCGGCCAGCGGTTCGTCGCCGACGAGCAGCGATCGGGCCTGATCGATCTCCCCGATCCGCACACTGGTCCCGAGGCTGGCCGTGCCACTGTCCGGCAGTTGTCGTCCGAGCAGGGCTCGGAGGAGCGTCGACTTGCCGGCGCCGTTCGGCCCCGTGATGCCGATGCGATCGCCGGCGCTCACCTGCAGCGACACGGGACCGAGCGTGAAGTCGCCCTGCTGGAACACGGCCTCGTTGAGGGTCGAGACGACGGTGCTCGACCGAGGCGCCGCACCGATCGTGAACTGCAGCTGCCACTCCTTGCGCGGCTCCTCGACCTCGTCGAGCCTGGCGATCCGGCTCTCCATCTGGCGAACCTTCTGCGCCTGCTTCTCGCTCGACTCGGTCGCGGCCTTCCGACGGATCTTGTCGTTGTCCGGCGCCTTCTTCATCGCGTTCCGGACGCCCTGGCTGGACCATTCGCGCTGCGTTCTCGCACGACCGACGAGGTCGGCCTTCTTGGCGGCGAACTCGTCGTAGTCCTCGCGCTGGTGGCGCCTTGCGGTCTCGCGCTCCTCGAGGTAGGACTCGTAGCCGCCCCCGAAGACGCGGTTGGAGCTCTGCGCGAGGTCCAGTTCGAGGACGCGGGTGACGCAGCGCGCGAGGAACTCACGGTCGTGGCTGACGAGCACGACACCACCACGGAGCCCGCGGACGAAGGCTTCGAGCCGTTCCAGGCCGTCGAGGTCGAGATCGTTCGTCGGCTCGTCGAGGAGGACGATGTCGAAGCGCGAGAGCAGGAGCGCGGCGAGACCGACGCGAGCCGCCTGACCTCCGGAGAGGGAGGTCATGAGCGTGCGTTCGGCGAGGTCGGCGTCGAGCTCCAGTCCGAGGTCCGCGAGGACGGCCGGGATGCGGTCGTCGAGGTCCGCCGCGCCGCTCGCCAGCCAGCGGTCGAGCGCCGTCGAGTAGACGTCTGCCGGATCGAGCCCGTCCGAGCGCGGTCCCGTCTCGCCGAGGCCCGCCGCGGCGGCATCCATCTCGGCGGTCGCCTGTGCGCACCCGGTGCGACGGCCGATGTAGGCGGAGATCGACTCGCCGACGACCCGCTCGTGCTCCTGCGGCAGGAAGCCGACGAACGCGTCCGACGGCGAGAGGACGATCGTGCCCGCCTGCGGTTCCGTGACGCCCGCGAGCATCCGCAGGAGGGTCGACTTGCCCGCGCCGTTCACCCCGACGACACCGACGACGTCGCCGGGCGCGACCGTCAGGTCGAGCGAATCGAAGAGCGTGCGGTGGCCGAATCCCCCGGCGAGTCCCTGGGCGACGAGCGTAGCGGTCATCCTGCAATCGTCTCATCTCGGAGGGCGACCGAAGGGCACTCCGAGGTGGGACGGCCGACAGGTCGCGTAGTCTGGGACACTCCGGCCGACCGGATCCGATGGGAAGGCTTCACCGATGGACCACAAACTGCTCCGCTCGTTCGTAGCGGCGGCCGCGACCCTGCACTTCGCGAAAGCGGCCAAAGCGCTCGGGATCCCGCGGAGCCAGGTCGTCGCCGATGTCCGGAAACTCGAGGAGATCCTCGGATACCAGCTCTTCGCCCGCGACGTCGAGTCCACGCAGCTGACCGCTGAGGGCTTCGCGTTCCTGCCCGATGCGGAGCTCCAGTTGGCGAAGTCGGCCGCGGCCGCCGCACGGTCGGTGGCAGCTCCCGGAGGCAAGGCGAAAGCGTCCAAGGGCAAGGGTCGCGCGCCCAAGGTCAAGGGAGAGCCGCTCCCCTACAAGAAGCGTCAGGGGCGCTGACGCGCTTTCGCTCCGACGAGCGGCTGGGCATTCGACGCCGCTGCAACCGGTTTGCTCGGTTTGCCAGGGTTGCCAGCCCCAGCCCGCTTCTTGCCGCCCGGCCTGGCACGTGACTCCGCACATCGCAGCGCTTCCGTGAAGGTGTCGGCGTGCGTCGTCATCGGCGGTCCCGGCGACACCGAGAGGATGTCATAGCCGCTGTCCGCCTCTTCGATGTAGGCGAGCAGATAGTTCCCGTCCGCTGGATCCCCCGTGACATCCGCGACTCGCCACTCGTGCGGCCCCAGCGCCACGATGTCGAACGACGGATGCGTGTGTGTTGACCTCGGCATGCAGCCACCAGTCCATCTCCGGCCGACCACCATCGGTCGGTCCTGATCACACCGTACGTCTGCGCCCCCGACGCAGCATGGGATTGACTTCCGCGTTTCCTCGGAGAACGTTCCTAGTCCTTCGGTTGCGGCCGACTAGTGGCCGAGGAGCTGCGTCTTCGCCCGGTCCAGCCCGTGCACGTCGAGCGACCAGTCCGGACGGACGAACCGCCCGGACGGCACTCGGAAATGCACCTCGTCGTTGACCTGACCGGGCCTGCGCGTCGCCCGATGCACGCCATTGGGCTCGTAGCCGAGCGACGTCGTCACCCCGATCGACGCTTCGTTCCAGGCGGCCGCGCTCGTCTCCGCGACCTCGGCCCCTAGATAGTCGAAGGCGAAGAGCAGCACTGCCGCTCGCATCTCCTTGCCGAGGCCCCGGCCCTGCGCAGACGACGTCAACCACGACCCGGTCTGCACCGTCCTCGTCGCCCAGAACTGCGTTCCGGAGACGTCCTGCGCCCCGATCACGGTCCCCTCGTGCCGGACGACGAACGGGATGACCCAGTCGTCCCGGTGCACCCGGCCCCGCAGCGACCACTGGTAGAGCGCGATGTTGCGGGGCAGGTCCTCCGCGGACGCATCGGTCCAGGGGACGCCGAACGGCATGACGGCCGGATCGTGGATGCCCGCGAGCGCGGCATCGGCGAGCCCAGGGATGTCCTCGTCGCGGACCGGCCGGAGACTCAGTCGTGGCGAGCGCAGCTCCAGGTCGAAGAGCGGCCAGACGTCACTGAGGGAGAGCATGCGGATCAATATACCCACACGGGCATACGCAATGAGGAGTTCAGACGTCGGCGTCCCGCTTCGCAACGCTCCGGCGGCGCAGCTTCGTCGCCCCGTAGAGCGCACACCCCACGGCGACGATGATGCCGCTCCGGAGCCACACCTCGCCGCTCTGCTGGGTGAGGAGCACGATGCAGGACAGGGCTCCGAGCACCGGCAGGGCGGACCAGGCCCGGAAATGCTTGTGGTCCACGCGGTCGCGTCGCAGGACGAGCACGGCGACGTTCGTGCTGAGGAACACGATGAGCAGCAGGAGCACGACCGTCTCGGCGAGTGTCGCGACCGTCCCGGTGAGGGTCAGCAGCATCGCCACGCCCGTCGTGACGAGGATCGCCACCCACGGGGTGCCGCGACCGGCGAGCACTCTCCCGAACACGCTCGGCAGGAGTCCTTGTCGTCCCATGCCGTAGGCGAGGCGGCTCGACATGATCATCGTCAGGAGCGCACCGTTCGCCACGGCGACGAGGGCGATCGCACTGAACAACCACGCGGGGATGCCGACGCCCGTCGCATCGATGACCGTCAGCAGCGGGCCGGAGGACTTCGCGAGATCGTCGGCCGGCACGGCGATCGACGCCGCCGTTCCCACGAGGACGTAGAGCACACCGGCGGTCGCGAGCGCACCGAACAGGGCGCGGGGGTAGACCCTGGAGGGGTTCTTGACCTCTTCGATGACGTTCGCGGAGGTCTCGAAGCCGACGAACGAGTAGTAGGCGAGCAGCGCAGCGCCGAACACGGCGAAGACGGGGTCCGCTCCTTCGGCGAACGTCACGGCCCGGCCGAGGTCGCCCGATCCGCCGGAGAGCATGATCCCGACCGCGACGACGACGAGGACGAGTCCCGTGGTCTCGATCATCGTCATCACGAGGTTGGCGCGCACCGACTCCTTGATGCCGCGCGCGTTGAGGGCGGCGACGGCCGCGAGGAACACGACCGCTCCGAGGACGGGCGGGACGTCGATGAACGTCGCGAGGTAGTCACCGGCGAAGGCGAGGGACAGTCCCGCAGCGCTCACGACGCCGGCGGCGAGCATGCAGTAGCCGACGAGGAACGACACGATCGGCGTCCGGTAGGCACGTTCCGCGAAGACCGCCGAACCGCCGGCGTGCGGGTACTTCGTGACGAGCTCGGCATACGACGCCGCTGTCAGGAGTGCGAGGCCGAGGGCCACGACCATGGGCACCCACGTCACTCCCCCGACCTCGCCCGCGATCTGTCCGACGAGCGCGTACACGCCGGCGCCGAGCACATCGCCGAGGATGAAGAGGTACAGCATCCGGCCGGAGATGTTGCGTTTGAGCCCCGACGGAGTCGTCTCGCCGGGTTCCGCGGGTGCCGATGTCGCTGTCTGGTCGCTCGTCATATGCCTCACGGTATGGCAGCGTGTGGACTGGGCTCAGGGGTTGTGCTCACGCGCCTCGTCTGCATCCGATGGACTGCTCCTTCCGCTGTGCCGCCACGCGCAACCCTTGCGCCGCAGAAAAACGACAGGCGTAGGGTGGAGTGATGAGTAGCGAACGAACGACTCTCACACGCGAGCAGCGACGCTCACGATTCTGGGCCGGCATGGCGATGTCATGGGTGAGCCAACTCGTCCTCATCGCCTTGTGCGTCTGGAATCTGATCCGGCACGGCGTCCAATTCAGCTCCGGGCCGTGGGACGCCGTCGGCACGGTCATCTGGATGCTGGGCCTTGTTGTCGGCGTCGGCGGACTCATCGGCGGCATCGTCTGGCGGCGCAGGCATCCTCCGCTATAGGGGCGGTCGGGACGCTCATCCGGGTCACAGCTTGCAGCCCGGGAGCCGTTCTACGATCGGCTCATGACGAACGAATCGCGCCCGCCCGGCTGGTATCCCGATGCGGCCGGCGCGCAGCGCTGGTGGGACGGCCAGGAGTGGGCCGTCGAGACGGCCGAGGACCGGCCGGCGAAGCCGCGCAACCCGATGGGATTACTCGGACTCGCTCTCGCCACCCTCGCGTTGATCACCGCATCGCTCAGCTTCCCGTCGATCTTCGTATGGTTGCTGTCGTTCGTGGCGCTCGCGTTGAGCGTCGTCGCGACGTGTCTGCGCGGGCGCGCGCACGGTGCGGCGATCGCCGGCATCGTCGTCGCCGTGAGTGCGTTCCTCGGGACGTTCGTGCTGTCGTCCGTGAGCTGAGAGCGGGACAGTCGGGCTCGTCGCAGGCTCCCCGTCGACGCGCCTCGCGGTCTGCGCTTCGCTTCGCAGTGCGGGCTGCGATGAACGGAAACGTGACGAGCGACCTCCGGCTCGTCGCAGGGGTACAGGGTCATCCGGCCAGTGGTTCGACGATCTCGGTCGCGGTGCCGCCCCCGACGGGTGCGCGCAGGACCGCTCCTGCACGGTCCTCCAGAAGGCGCGCGGCGAGCAGCTCGCCGTCGATGGGCCCGAACCGGTCCAGTGCTTCGCGGTGCAGCCTGGTCACCAGCGTGGAGAGCTCGAACGGTGTCCCCTCCGCGTCGGCCAGCGCGACGAGCGCGTCCAGTTCTTCGACGACGCGATCGATGCCGAAGGTCGCCAGGTCATCGCCATCGAGGAGCGCGTCGAGTGACCCCGTCGTGAAGGCGCTCTCGCCTGCGCTACCCGGCAGCAGGTCCCGGAAGAGCGCTGGAGCGATGCCGAGGCGCTGGCCGAGCAGCATCGCTTCGGTGACGGCGACGGCCTGGCCGAACCACAGGAGGTTGACGAGGAGTTTCGCGGTGAAGCCGGCGGCGATGTCCGGACCGAGCCGCACGATGCCGCCCGGCCGGCTGAGATGTTCGAGGATCGGTTCGATGCGCGCGACGGCATCCGGTGCGCCGCCGACATGGAAGCGAATCGTTCCCGCCGCGGCATCGGTCGGCCCGCCGCCCATCGGGGCGCCGACGCTCAGCACACCGTGCTCGGCGGCTGCTTCCGCGATCTCGGTGGCGACGCGCGGATCGTTGCTCGAGAGGTCGAGCCAGACGGTGCCCGGTCGCATCGCCGAGATCGCGCCGGCGCGCGACTCCGTCTCGGCATCCGCGGGTGCGGCCGCCGAAGGTTCTGACGTCGAGGCCGCGGTCGCCGCGGCATCCGTGGTCGCGACGGCATCCGTGATCGCGACGGCATCCGTGGTCGCGACGCCGAGCATGACCTCACGAACCTCGGTCGGTCCCGGAAGCACGGTGATCAGCACGTCGACCGCGGCGGCGACGTCCTGCGCCGAACGACCGATGGCAGCCCCTGCGTCGCGGGCCGCGTCGCGCCGTCCTTCGACGGCATCGGCTACCGTCACCTCGAACCCTGCACCGCGCAGCCGACGCACGATGAGCAGGCCCATCCGTCCTGCTCCGATCACACCGATTCGCTCACGCACGGATGTATGTTGCCACGTCCGCCGGCCTCTCGATGCACGCTTGACACACGGCGTCGCACAGCCCGCTTCTCCGAGACTCCCAAACTCAGTGAAATCGCGTCAACTGAGGGATCAGACAAACCCGTCGTATTAGCCTGTGGGGTGCCAGCGGCTCTCCCCAACACCGGCGCGGGGCTCGTCAGGCACGTACGGACCCGCAGGGGTATCAACTCAATTGGACCTCTCCGAGATGCACTCGGCAGAAGCGGGTGAGACTTTGAACGAGAACAGAGCGCTTTACGTTCGGGCGATAATCAAAGCAGTTCTTTGAATGCTCCCACAACTCCAATCGCCCCTCTCGAACTAATAGACCAAATCAAACAGTCACCATACGACATGCGAACATGCGCCGTAAGACACCTTGTATCATCTGGCCCGCGCGCCGCTTCTAGCTGATTGGCTACGCGTCACGCGATAACCCTCAACAATACGAACATCGAGCAATTTAGCGAGTTCCGGATCAGCAACTTTTGCATATGAAGCGAGCCCAAAAAGCCGCCCAGGAGCCATAACGCCCTCATGACCAAAGTGAGCATAGCCATACTTTGAAAAGTAGTAACTTTCCACTAGCAATCTCTGTTTCATACGCCGCGGCAATCTTGGCCGATCTGCGTCGTGTCCAACATACAGACCCAGCACATACGGCGAGCGACGCATGAATCTAGTCTTAGCGGAGTTGAGACTCCAACCAGACGCAGACAATTCCTCTCCCAGCCGTTCAAGCAGGTCATCATTGACGCCGTCACCAGAAAATATTAGATCATCTACCCATCGGGAATACCTGACGTCATTCCGGCGTGCTAGTGATTCCAGTTCGAGGTCCATTTCATGAAATGCCCGATTCGACAAGACGGGACTTGTTCGAAATCCAACCGGGAGAGCACCATTGAGAAAGCATGTGCCTTCAATCCACGCGCAAGTACTCTCGTCGAAATGCGCGCGGAGCGACTCGCTGACGCGGTCGAACGAAACCTGCCCATAGAAATCTGCCAGGTCAATCGCTAGGACAATCTTCGAGCCGACATGCGGCGCCGCGGCAGTCATTGTCGATCGTCGCCGAACGAACCCATGCGCGGAATCCGCAGGGTGCCACCCGGCAGTCAGCAGCGACTTTGCTTGCCTATGGGCAACGTCGAGCCTCCCAGTGGCCCGTACAGTTCGTCTCCAACGATGCTTGCTAGGGAAGTTGATGGGCATATGATACTGCTTAGCCCATTCAGCCCAACCCTCGGCTGATCTGATGGGTAGATCTGCCATCGAAACCCGGGCCGAAAAAAGGGACCATTCAATCAAAAAAGCCTCCAGGGAAGCAAATACACCTTATTAGGGTAGACCTGCACTTTCTCCACTGGAGAAGCGTTTGGACGACTGAATGCAGTCGATACGACTTCCCTGGAGGTAAGACAACACTACACTGAAACTCACTCGGCAGCTAGCGATCGGATGAACCCGTGAAGCTGCACGGCAGAGGACATCGCTCGAACAAAACTTGAGTAGACCCTGAAACTGTAATCGCGCGCCGTCAGATGCCCCATCACGGTGAAGCGCCCGTCCTTGTCGTACTCGATATCATCCGCCATCGGAAGATCATGCTGAGTTAGGCAATTCGTAACTTGACAATGTTGCAAGGTAGATCCGACGAATTTGAGCGACGCGTACAATAGATAATCCGCGACAGCCAGCGCCGGATCCCCCTTTCCCTCAGTGTGGACGGTAACGTGATCCGTAAGAGGATGCGCCGCCTGAACCAGACCCTCGTATCGAGACAATGGACTCTGATCATCCTCAAAGACAACGTCGATCTTTCCAAATTCTCTATATCTATTTAGAACACTTGACAGCAGTCGCACGAACAAAAAATCATACATCGCAAGCGACAGAGTTGAATCGAGCATCTCATCGCTGATCGCGAAACGCACATGACCCTTGAAACTCGAGTTAGAATCGAGAGCCGCCAGCAACGGTTCAGAAAACTCAGGCCCATCATCTGTTGCATGCCAGCCACGAGTCTTGAAGTCGGATATTCTTCTAGACGATTCGATCCCACTTCTGAGAAGAATGCTGTTTCGTATTAGATTCAAGCTCGCTCGAAGATCATGCAGGTCCTGCAAGGTTTCGTATGCGACAGCTGCGACCCCATAAATCCAACGACGATCGCAATCTGCTTGCGCGGTTGCTCGACCAGCGTACTTGCAACGCACGTGGGTCAGACAGACAACCACAAGCGACTCATCTAGCTTTAATGAGACGACTATCTCGGTCTCTTCTATCTCGGATATCGACATAGCTAGATCCTAGGCGCATATGGTCAGCGCATCACGAAACCAAGCGATCCATGTTGCGAGCATCTGTCGCGTTCCAGCTGCTGACTCAATTCATTGCCGCTAAAGAAGGCAAATCACGGACGCAGGACGCGACCTGCGCGGCGCAGCGTCCGCGACTGGGAACGCAGGGCCGACAGTCGGCGCGAACGAGCCGACGCCAACGACGAAGGCCACCACGCGTGGACGTGATGGCCTTCGGGGCACTTCGACAAGCTCAGTGACCGGTGCGCGGGCTAGACGTTGAAGCGGAACTCCACGACGTCGCCGTCCTGCATCGTGTAGTCCTTGCCCTCCATACGAGCCTTGCCCTTTGCGCGGGCCTCGGCGACGGAACCCGTCTCCACGAGGTCCTCGAAGGAGATGACCTCAGCCTTGATGAAGCCCTTCTCGAAGTCCGTGTGGATGACACCGGCAGCCTGCGGCGCCTTCGCGCCCTGCGGGATCGTCCACGCACGCGACTCCTTCGGACCGGCGGTCAGGTACGTCTGCAGACCGAGGGTCGCGAATCCGATGCGGGCGAGCTGGTCGAGTCCGGACTCGGTCTGACCGGTCGATTCGAGCATCTCCTTCGCGTCGGCCTCGTCGAGGTCGACGAGCTCGGACTCGAGCTTCGCGTCGAGGAAGACGGCCTTCGCAGGAGCCACGAGCGCTGCGAGCTCGTCGAGCTTCGCCTGGTCCTGCAGCACGGCCTCGTCCACGTTGAACACGTAGATGAACGGCTTCGACGTCAGCAGACCGAGCTCCTTGATGGGCTCCAGGTCGATGTTCGTCGCGGACAGCGGGGTGCCGGCGTTCAGCGCGTCCTGCGCCTCCTTCGCGGCGACGAGGACGGAGGGGTCGAGCTTCTTGCCCTTGATCTCCTTCTCGAACCGCGGGATCGCCTTCTCGAGCGTCTCGAGGTCGGCGAGGATCAGCTCCGTGTTGATCGTCTCCATGTCGCCGGCCGGGTTGACCGAACCGTCGACGTGCACGACATCGGGATCGGCGAATCCGCGGACGACCTGAGCGATCGCATCGGCCTCACGGATGTTCGCGAGGAACTTGTTGCCGAGCCCCTCACCTTCGCTCGCACCCTTGACGATGCCGGCGATGTCGACGAACGACACCGCAGCGGGCAGGATGCGCTCGCTGCCGAAGATCTCGGCGAGCTTCCCGAGCCTGGCGTCGGGCAGTTCCACCACGCCGACGTTCGGCTCGATCGTCGCGAACGGGTAGTTCGCTGCGAGCACGTTGTTGCGCGTGAGCGCGTTGAAGAGGGTTGACTTGCCGACGTTGGGCAGGCCGACGATGCCGAGAGTAAGAGCCACGAGGGTCTATCGTACTTGGCCGCGCCGAAGCCCGCTCGCCAGCCTGATCCAGAGGCGTGCAGGAAGAGTGCCGGAACCGCCCCGGATCGGACCTGCGTCGGCGCTGCCCAGGGCCGCGCGACGCCTGCTCAGGGTCGCGTCGCGCGGAAGCAGACCGTCCGATACGGCAGGCGAACGACATCGCCGAGGCCTGTGACCAGCGCATCGACCTCGCTGCGCACCTGGGTACGGCGCTCCTCGTCGGCGGTGATGATGTAGCTCCGAGAGAACACGAGGTCCATGACCTCGTCGTGCGAGAGCTCGTCGACCCAGCTCGTCTCGAACCGCTCCAGCTCCCCGAACGGCGCGAGCACCTCCGGCGTGCCGATGCTGTTCTCCGTGTTGCCGTCGTCGAGGATCCGACCGAGTTCGGCGACCCACGGCTCGCTCTCGTCGCGGAAGTTCCAGACGAGACCGAGCGTTCCTCCCGGCCGCAGCACGCGACCCACCTCGGCCGATGCCGCCACGGGATCGACCCAGTGCCACGCCTGGGCGACGACGACCGCGTCGGCGGCGCCGTCGGCGATCGGGATCTCCTCAGCCGTGCCCACCATCGCCTCGACGCCGGAGACGACATCGCCGAGGATCGTCAGCATCGCCTGGGAGGGGTCGATCGCGACGACGTCCTTCGCCCGTTTGGTGAGGAGTCGCGTGAGCTTGCCGGTCCCCGCGCCGAGGTCGATGACCGCGTTCGCATCCGCAGGGACGAGCCAGTCGACGGCATCCTGCGGGTATTCGGGACGGCCTCGTTCATAGGCTTCTGCCGCCGCCCCGAACGAGGCGGCCTGGAGTGCGCGGGTGTCTGCATCTGTCACGGATCGAGCGTACTCCCGACGCGGAGACGCACTCGGGGCTTGCACTTCCGGCCTCGGCGACTCCATGAGAATGCCCACGATCCCGGCGAGGCGATCCGTCTCTGTCGGAGGATGGTGCGAGGGTGAACGGGTGCCACTGGATTTCACCGCAATCGACTTCGAGACCGCGAACTCGTCGTCGGCCTCCGCCTGCAGCGTCGGCCTCGTGAAGGTGCGCGCCGGCGTCATCGTCGACCGGGTCGGCTGGCTCATCCGCCCGCCCGCCGGCCACGACGC
This sequence comes from Plantibacter lichenum, assembly GCF_050587525.1. Classification (NCBI taxonomy): domain Bacteria; kingdom Bacillati; phylum Actinomycetota; class Actinomycetes; order Micrococcales; family Microbacteriaceae; genus Plantibacter; species Plantibacter lichenum. The sequence continues at coordinate 48,948 of NZ_JBOBFT010000005.1, forward strand.
CTTCCTGGAATGGAACACGCGCATCCACGGCATCGTCGCCGGCGACGTCGTCTCGGCCGCGGGCTGGGACGAACAGCTCGACGACCTCGTCGCGTTCGCCGACGGTGATGCGCTCGTCGCCCACAATGCAGGCTTCGACATGGGCGTCATCCGCGGCGGGTGCGCCGCGACCGATCTCGTGTGCCCCGACTTCACCTACCTGTGCAGTCTCAACGTGGCTCGCAAGACCTACCACCTCGACTCGTACCGTCTGCCGATGGCGGCGATGGCCGCCGGCTTCGAGGACTTCCGCCACCATGATGCGATCGCCGATGCCGAGGCCTGCGCGCACATCATGATCCACGCGGCAGGACGCCACGGCGCGGACAGCATCACCGGGCTCGCCGAAGCGACCAAGGTCAAGCTCGGTCGTCTGGGCACTCCGATCGCAGCGTAGGCCGGTCGACGGCAGGCCGCGATCGTCACCTGCGCGATCGTCATCTGCGCGATCGTCACCTGTGGGACATCGCAGCGATGTCATCGGAACCCTTGCATGCCCATCTGGCATATGAGAGATTGTCGTTACAAATCCCTCACCCTCAGGAGCGTCAATGTCGATCTTCCCTGACACACCCACCACCCCCATCGCCGTCCGCGGCGGGGCGGGCAAGCCGTCCAGGCGATTCCTCCGAACCGTCACCATCATCGCCACCCTCGGCGGCTTCCTCTTCGGGTACGACACCGGAGTCATCAGCGGTGCGCTCCCGCTGATGCACTTCGGCGACGGCCCGCTCACCGCGCTCGCGGAGGGCACGATCGTCAGCGCCCTCCTCTTCGGAGCCGCGCTCGGCTCGCTTCTCGGCGGACGCATCGCCGACCGACGAGGACGCCGCCGCCTGATCCTCTGGCTCGCGGTCGTCTTCTTCATCGGAGCGCTCGGTTGCGCATTCGCCCCGAGCATCGAGGTGATGATCGCCGCACGCTTCGTGCTCGGCATCGCGGTCGGCGGCGCGTCGGTGACCGTCCCGCTCTACTTGGCCGAGATCTATCCCGCCGCACGGCGCGGAGCGCTCGTCACCCGCAATGAGCTCATGATCGTGTCCGGGCAACTCGCGGCCTTCACCGTCAACGCCGTCATCGGCTCGCTGCTCCCGGACAACGACGGAGCGTGGCGGTGGATGCTCGTGATCGCATCGATTCCAGCCGTGCTCCTGTACTTCGGAATGCTCATCATGCCGGAGAGCCCTCGGTGGCTCATCCTGCAGGGGCGTTTCGCGGAGGGGCGGAAGACGCTGCTACGCGTGCGAACGTCGGACGAGGCTGAGGCCGAGTTCGCGGACATCCAGGCCCACGACGACCGGCCGGAGAACCGTGGGGCGCCCAAGCTGTCCGACCTCGCCGTGCCGTGGCTGCGACGCGTGTTCTGCATCGGCCTCGGCATCGCGATGGTGCAGCAGCTCACCGGCGTGAACTCGATCATGTACTACGGCGTGCAGATCCTCCAGCAGTCCGGGTTCAGCAGCCAGGGCGCGCTCGTCGGCCAGATCGGCAATGGCATCGTTTCGGTCCTCGCCACATTCGTCGGCATCTGGCTGCTCGGTCGGATCGGACGTCGACCCATGCTCATCTCCGGCCTCATCGGCACGACGACGGCGCTGCTGCTCGTCGGGCTCTCCTCCGCCATCATCCCCAATCCACCGGACGGCGAACTCGGCGTCAAGCCGTTCGTCATCCTGGCGCTGACGATCACCTTCCTCGCGTTCCAGCAGGGCGCCATCTCGCCGGTCACGTGGCTCATGCTCGCCGAGATCTTCCCGACCCGCATCCGCGGACTCGCCTTCGGCCTCTCGGCACTCGTGTTGTGGCTGACGAACTTCCTGGTCGGATTCGCATTCCCTCAACTCGTCGCCGGGATCGGCATCTCACCGACGTTCTTCATCTTCTTCGGTGTCGGGCTCATGCTGATCACCTTCGTCGCGCGGGTCGTCCCGGAAACGCGCGGGCGGAGCCTCGAGGAACTCGAGGACGACCTGCGAGCGAGGTACTCGTCCAGGCGCGGCACGGCGTGATCGTGCCGTGCCGCATCGCCCGTGTCGCCAGTTTCGCCAGCCTCGTGCCGCGCAGCCGGCTCAGACCGCCGCAGGCACGCCCGGCGTGAAGGCGAGGATGCGCTCCACGAGGTGCGCAGCGAGCTTCCGATCGGTGTCGAGCACCACTCGTGTGCGACGACCGACACGGTCGACCGGTCCGAACCGCTGCCCGCGGAGGTCGCAGATCGTCTGGCCACGGCCCGGGCCCTGCGTCGTGTCCACGACGACGGGAACGGCGGGGGCGCGGGTCGCGGTGATGCCGCCGACCACGATGGCGGCCGCGAGCGGATCGTGGAGCGCACAGCTGCGCCGACCGTAGACCACGACGTAGAAGTCGTAGTAGACGTCGAGGATCTCGCCGAGCGCACGTGCGAACGGCGACTCCGCGGCCAGCAGGGTCTCGCGATCGCTCTCTTCGAAGACGTTCTCCTCGGTGACATCGAGCGGGACGAGGACGACGTCCCAGTCGGCTTCCATCACGGCGGCGGCCGCCTCCGGGTCGTTCCAGATGTTGGCTTCCGCGACGGGCGTCACGTTGCCTGGCGTGAGCGCGGCGCCGCCCATGACGGTGACGCCGTGGACGCGCTCGGCCAGCGTGGGGTCGAGCCGCAGCGCTTCAGCGAGGTTCGTGAACGGACCGATGGCGAGCACCCGCAGCTCGCCGTCGTACTCGTGGGAGAGGCGGATGAGGAGTTCGGCGGCGCTCTCCGCGATCGGTTCGAGGCCAGAGGGCGGGAGTGTGACATCGCCGATGCCGTTGGCGCCGTGCACGTGCGGCGCGCCGCCGTCGAACGTCCCGGCGATGGGGTGGTGCGCACCGATGGCCACGGGGATGTCCGGGTGCCCCGCGAGCGCCAGGAGATCGAGCGTGTTGACCGCGCCCTGCGCAGCGCTCACGTTGCCGCTCACCGTGCCGATGCCGACGATCTCCGCCTCGGGCGACGCGAGCAGGTAGGCGATCGCGAGCGAGTCGTCGATGCCCGTGTCGCAGTCGAGGTAGACCGGGATGCGTGGGGCGGGTGTCGTCGTCATGGTTCTCCGGTCGTACAGGCGAGTGGGCGACCTCCAGGATAGACGCGCTCGGCGCCCGCGCCTGCTTTCGCCCCCGCTCAGCGTTGCGTTCATGTGACGAGTTTCCAAGATGTTCTTGGACGACTGTCAAGGCTCCGGACACGGTGCTCGAATCCGATTCTTGGACGATCGTCAAGGAATATCCTGGACGACTGTCAAGAGATTCCTTGGACGAGTGTCCAAGGAATCCTCGAACGCTCGTCCAAGGAACATCTGACGCTTGTCAAATTCGTCTTGAACGAACGCCCAAGCTATCTTGGACACTCGCCCGATTTTGCCCAGGCGATTTCAACCGGGCGTAGCATGGCCCGATATCCGCGAGCGCTGAGTTCCAGCTCCACGTCTGCTCACGGATCCCCGACTGAGACGAACGGAGGCACCACGTGTCAGCACAGACGGCGGTGACCGATCGGATCACACGGGGCCAGGTCGACAAGTTCGGCGAGCGGCGCGACGCCCTCGCGGACGCGGCACTCCTCACGCTGTCGGAACTCGGCTACGCCCGTACGAGCCTGCGCGACATCGCCCAGAACTCGGACTTCTCCCACGGCGTGCTGCATTACTACTTCGAGGACAAGGTCGACCTCATCACCTACTGCGTCCGCCGGTACAAGACGACGTGCGTGAAGCGGTACGACGAGGTCTTCAACAGCGCCACGACGGCCGCCGAACTGCGGATGACCTTCGCGAACGACCTCGCGACGACCCTCGTGAACGACGCTCCGATGCATCGACTCTGGTACGACGTGCGCAGCCAGAGCCTCTTCGAGTCCGCGTTCCGTGCCGATGTCGTCGAGATCGACAGCAGCCTGGAGCGGATGATCGGCCGCATCGTCGAGCGGTACGCGGAACTGCGCGGCACGATGAGCGCCGTCCCCTCCTCCGTCGCCTACGGCACGCTCGACGGCCTCTTCGTCCAGGGGTTGCTCAAGCACCTCTCGGGCGATGCAGGGGCGCCGTTCGCGCTCCGCTCGGCCGTCGAGGACCTCCTCCCCCGCTTGATGCTCGCTCGCGCCTGAGCGACCCGCGACTGTGCTGCCCGCGCCTGTGCTGCCCGCGCCTGTGCTGCCCGCGTTCGGGACCCTCCGGAGCGCAACCGGCCGATGTCGGCGGTCGGCGGCACACTGAGGCCATGGACACGGCACTCGCACTGGGACTCGGGCTCGTCATCGGCCTCCTCGTCGGCGGCGGACTCGCGTGGATGCTCGCGATGCGCCGGTCGAACGCGGGCGCGGCCGGAGGCGGTCAATTCAGCGCCATCGATCCAGCCCTCCTCGAAGCCCGGCATGCCGCGCAACTGGCGGAGGTCCGCTCCGACGCGCAGCGCCAGCTCGCCGAGTCGTCCGCGCGCGAAGCCGACGTCCGGGCATCCCTCCGCGCAGAGCTCGCCTCCCTGGACGCGACCGCCGACGGCCTGACCCGGGAGCTCGCCGCACAACGCGAGCAGTACCGCGACCTCATCGAGCGCCAGCGGGCCGATGCGGCGGCACGATCCGCGCAGGAACAGGACGAGAGTCTCGTCCTGCAGGCGCTCGCCCCGGTCCAGAACACCCTGCAGCAGATGCAGCAGAAGGTCACGGAGCTCGAGACGCAGCGCAGCCAGCAGCACGGCGAGCTGAGCCAGCAGCTGAAGACCGCTTCCGAATCCGAGGAGCGGCTCCGGTCCACGACCGAGTCGCTCGCGTCAGCCCTCCGCAACAACGCCACACGAGGCGTCTGGGGCGAGACCCAACTGCGAAACGTCGTCGAAGCCGCCGGTCTCACGCAGCGGGTCGACTTCGACGTGCAGACGAGCATCACCTCCGATGCCGGTGCGGGGCGCCCCGACATGGTCGTGCGGCTGCCGGGCGGCAAGTCGATCGCGGTCGATGCGAAGGTGCCGTTCACCAACTACCTCGAAGCCAGCAGCATCCCCGTCACCGCGACGGGCGAGGAGGCCGCCCGCCGGACCACGCTCCTCGGACAGCATGTGAAGGCCGTGCGCTCCCACGTCGACGCCCTCGCGGCCAAGACCTACTGGCGGGGCCTCGAATCCAGCCCCGAGTTCGTCATCGCGTTCATCCCGAGCGAATCGCTCCTCGCAGCGGCATTGGAATCGGATCCGAGCCTGCTCGACTACGCCTTCGGGAAACGCGTCGCCCTCGCTTCACCCGTCAACCTGTGGGCGGTGCTCAAGACCGTCGCGTTCACCTGGCAGCAGGACGTGCTGACCGAGGACGCCAAACGGCTCTTCGACCTCGGTAAGGAGCTGTACCAGCGGCTCTCGACACTGTCGGACCACGCGGATCGCCTGCGTCGTTCCATCGAGAGCACCGTGTCGAGCTACAACCAGTTCGCGAACTCCCTCGAACGTCGTGTGCTCGTCACGGCCCGGAAACTCGACGCCCTCGACGAGTCGACCGTCGTCGCGACCGTCACCCAGAGCGATGCGGCCCCGCGTTCTCTCTCCGCGCCCGAAGTGGCACCTGGGCTCGACGACGAGCCGCAGCACGGGCCGGCGCCGCTGAGGCAGCCTGAGCAGCCGGAGCTCGACTTGCCGGATGAGCCGGAGACCGCGTCCGGAAACGACGAAGCGCTCCCCAGCGAACTGGAGGAGCGCCTCGCCGACCGGCTCTGAACCGATCAGTATTGATCCGATCAGTACCGAACCGACCGACTCTGCGCGCGGGGATCGATCAGATCAGATCCACTTCTCGGCGAGGTGGTCGGCCACAACACGACGGATGGTGCCGGAACGCGACCGGAGCACGAGGCTCTCGGTCCGGATGATCGGTCCCTTGTGCTGCACGCCGTCGACGAGTTCGCCGTGGGTGACACCTGTCGCGACGAAGTACGTGTTGTCGCCGCGCACGAGGTCGTTGGCGCCGAGGACGCGGTCCACATCGTGTCCGGCGGCGACCGCGCGAGCGCGCTCGTCATCGTCCTTCGGCATGAGCCGCCCCTGGATGAATCCGCCGAGCGCCTTCACGGCACAGGCCGTGATGATGCCCTCCGGGGTGCCGCCGACGCCGACGCACATGTCGATGCGCGAGTCGTAGCGGGCCGCGTTGATGCCACCGGCCACGTCGCCGTCGAGGAGGAGCCTCGTGCCCGCACCGGCTTCGCGGATCTCTTCGATGAGCTGCGCGTGACGGGGCCGATCGAGGACCGCCACCCGCATGTCCTCCGGACGCTGGCCCTTGGCCTTGGCGAGTTCGCGGATGTTATCGCCGATCGACTGGGTGATGTCGACGACGCCGATGCCCATGGGACCGGTCACGATCTTGTCCATGTAGAACACGGCGGACGGATCGAACATGCTGCCGCGGTCGGAGACGGCGATGACCGAGAGTGCGTTCTGGCGGCCGGCGGCGGTGAGGCTCGTGCCGTCGATGGGGTCGACGGCGATGTCGCACGCGGGGCCGCGGCCGTTGCCGACGTGTTCCCCGTTGAAGAGCATGGGCGCTTCGTCCTTCTCGCCCTCGCCGATGACGACGACGCCCTCGAAGTTGACGGTGCCGAGGAAGGCACGCATCGCGTCGACGGCCGCACCGTCTGCGGCGTTCTTGTCACCTCGGCCGATGAACGGAGCCGCCCGGATGGCCGCGGCCTCCGTGGCTCGCACCAGTTCCATCGCGAGGTTGCGGTCTGGCTGCAGGTAGTGGGAGCCGGTCTCTGGCTGGGTCACATGATCCTCCATGGATCGCGCGCCGCATCGTTCACGACGCTGGGTGGGGTGGGCCTTCAGCCTAGCGAACCGGCCGACGGCGCTGGCGGGACGATCGCATTCCGTGACACGACCGGGACCTCGCGGGGGCCCACGATGACCGAATCGACGAGGACTGCACGCCCCGCATCGGCGTTCCTGACGGAATCGTCACGATGCTGCGCACGGTCGAAGGCAGGGTCGGGGGCAGCGTTGGAATCAGCGTCGGGACGGGCGTCCGGAGCGGAGTCCACCCGTGCGCCGAGGAGCGTGACCGTGGGCGAGAGCCGGGTGTCGGTGACGGCGCTCAGGATGAGCCACGCATCGTCGCTGCACAGTTTCCCGAGCTCCAGGAGCTCAGCGGTGTCGAAGCCGGCGGCCTCCACCCGAAGGCCCTCCGCGCGCGACTGCGGTGCGAGCCGCCCCTGCATGTGACCGCCGAACGCACGAACCGCAGCAGCCGTCAACACGCCTTCGGGCGCGCCACCGATCCCGATGAGCAGGTCGATGTCGCCATCGATCGATGCCGCGCGGAGCGACAGCGCGACGTCGCCGTCCGCGAAGAGCATCACCCGAGCACCCGCTGCCGCGGCTGCGTTCGCGTAGCCGGTGTTCCGCGGGCGGTCCTGCACGGCGACGGTCAGCTCCGCGACGGGCCTGCCGGTCCCTGCAGCGAGGAGGTCGAGGGTCTCCGACAGGGGTGCATCGAGCGATGCACCAATTCCAGCCGCCGAGGTGACGAGCTTCTCCATGTAGTACGCCGGGCCGATGTCGTAGAGCGCGCCGCGCGGAGCGATCGCGATGACCGCGACGGAGTCGGGCCGTCCCGTCGCGGCGAGCTTGGTCCCGTCCACGGGGTCGACCGCGAGATCGATCTGCATTCCGCCGCCGGTGCCGAACCGCTCACCGATGAACAGCATCGGCGCTTCGTCCTTCTCGCCCTCCCCCACGACCACGAGGCCGTCGACGTCGAGGTCGTCGAGCCAGTGGCGGAGCGCTTCGACCGCTGCGCCGTCGATCGCCATGCCGTCACCCGACCCGACGAGGGGTGCCGCTGCGGCGGCGGCGTGTTCGGTGGCGCGGCGGAACCCCGCGAGGAGCGCTTCGGACGGGAGTTCGGCAGCCATGCACCCATCGTGCCGCATTCCAGGCGGTCGCCTCGACGCCGACCCCGGCGCCCACACGTCACCCCCATCGCTCGACTTTTCCCTCCGCACAGCCCGACTCGTTAGACTTTCAACGAAATCGACCCCAGTGCCAAGGAGAAGTCATGCCCGTCGCAACACCGGAACAGTACGCAGAGATGCTCGACAAGGCGAAGTCGAACGGATTCGCCTACCCGGCATTCAACGTCTCGAGCTCGCAGACCATCAACGCCGTCCTGCAGGGGCTCACGGAGGCCGGTTCCGACGGCATCATCCAGGTCACCACGGGTGGCGCCGACTACTTCGCCGGCCACACGGTCAAGAACCGCGCGGCGGGAGCCATCGCCTTCGCGAAGTTCGCCACCGAGGTCGCCAAGAACTACCCGGTCACGGTCGCGCTCCACACCGACCACTGCCCGAAGAACGCGCTCGACGGCTTCGTCCTGCCGCTCATCGCCGCTTCAGAGGAAGAGGTCAAGGCCGGTCGCAACCCGATCTTCCAGTCGCACATGTGGGACGGTTCGGCAGTGCCCCTGACCGAGAACCTCGAGGTCGCGCAGGACATCATCAAGCGCACGAAGGCGATCAACGCGATCCTCGAGGTCGAGATCGGCGTCGTCGGCGGCGAAGAGGACGGTGTCAGCCACGACATCAACGAGCACCTGTACACGACGCTCGATGACGCGATCGCAACGGTCGAAGCCCTCGGCCTCGGAGAGAACGGCCGCTACATGGCCGCGCTCACCTTCGGCAACGTGCACGGCGTCTACAAGCCGGGCAACGTCGTCCTGAAGCCCGAGCTCCTCAAGGAGATCCAGGACGGCCTCGCCGCGAAGTACGGTCACGGCCCGAAGCCGCTCGACCTCGTCTTCCACGGCGGCTCCGGTTCGACCGACGCCGAGATCGCCGAGGCGGTCGCGAACGGTGTCATCAAGATGAACATCGACACGGACACGCAGTACGCGTTCAGCCGTTCGGTCGCCGACACGGTCCTCCGCAACTACGACGGGTTCCTGAAGGTCGACGGCGAGGTCGGCAACAAGAAGGTCTACGACCCGCGCTCGTGGGGCAAGATCGCCGAGACGGCCATGGCCGCTCGTGTGGTGCAGTCCGCGCAGCAGCTCGGTTCCTACGGCACGAGCGCTTCCTAAGCAGGCGGCTGGGCGCCGCGCACGCTCGCGGCGCCCAGCACGAACGACGGCGGGGCCGGTGATCACTCACCGGCCCCGCCGTCGTTCGTCTGCCGCCCTGCCGCCCTACTCCCCGCCGCAGTCCCCGCCTCAGTCTTCAAACCTCCGTATTCGTGCAAGGCGGCCGTTTTCGAGGGCACTTCCTGCACGAAAACGGAGGTCTGGGGTGGCTTGGGGGTCGCGCGACTACTTGCGCCAGACCGTCTTGATGTTCGTGAACTCGCGGATGCCGAGGGCTGACAGCTCGCGACCGTATCCGGACTGCTTGATGCCGCCGAAGGGCAGTTGCGGGAACGATGCCGTGAGGCCGTTCACGAAGACGCCACCGGCTTCGATCCCGTCCTGGAACCGGTCGGCCTCTGCGTCATCGTTCGTCCAGACACTCGAGCTCAGGCCGAACTCTGAGTCGTTCGCACGAGCGATCGCGTCCTCGACGCCGTCGACGCGGAAGATGGTCGCGACAGGACCGAAGCACTCCTCGCGGAAGATCCGCATCTCCGGGGTCACGTCGGCGAGCACGGTCGCCGGGTAGAACCAGCCGGGCCCGTCGGGGAGCACCCCTCCGGCGAGGAGCGTCGCCCCCTTGGACACTGCGTCCTCGACGAGCTCATGGGCGTCCACCCGGCCCTGCTCCGTCGCGAGAGGACCGAAGTCGGTCTCGGTTCCGAACGGGTCGCCGGGGCGCTGGGCGGCCATGCCGGCGACGAACCGGTCGGCGAAGTCGTCGTACACGTCCGTGTGGACGTAGTAGCGCTTTGCCGCGATGCAGCTCTGCCCGCTGTTCTGGACGCGCGCGTTGACACCGGCGGTCGCTGCTGCGGCGACGTCGGCCGACGGCATGACGACGAACACGTCGGTTCCGCCGAGTTCGAGGACCGACTTCTTGATGTTCTTGCCCGCCGCGGCCGCGACCGATGCGCCGGCCCCGACCGAGCCGGTCAGGGTCACGGCGCGGATGCGCGGGTCGTCGAGGAGCGGCGACACGCGGCCGCCCTCGATGAGGAGCGTCTGGAACGCCTCCTTCGGGAAGCCGCCGCGTGCGAACAGTTCACCGAGGTAGAGCGCGCACTGCGGGACGCTCGACGCGTGCTTGAGGAGCCCGGTGTTCCCGGCCATGAGCGCGGGGGCCGCGAACCGGATGACCTGCCAGAACGGGTAGTTCCAGGGCATCACGGCGAGGACGGTCCCGAGCGGCTGGTAGCGGATGCCGACCAAGCTCGCGCCGACGTCGCCCGGCTCGACGGGGTGCTCGTCGGCGAGGTACTCCGCAGCATGGTCCGCGTACCAGCGCATGCCGCGTGCGGACTTCGACACCTCGTACTTGGCCGTGTCGAGCGTCTTGCCCATCTCGGTCGATGCGAGCGCGGCGACCGTCTCCAGCTCGGCGTCGAGCAGATCGGCGGCGGCACGCATCCACTCGGCGCGCTGCTCGAAGGTCGTCGTCGCGAGGACGGCGTTGGCGGCGAAGGTGCCGGCGACGATCGTCTCGACCTCCGCGTCGGTGTGCGGTGTGAACTCGCGCTCCACCTGTCCGGTGGTCGGGTTGATGGTTGCGATTGCCATGCTCAAACTCCTTCGTTCTCGATGTGTTCGGGTGAGAGGTGTGCCGGTGAGGTGTGCTCCTGCGTGGCCCGTCCTGCCGGGACCGGGTCGCGTGACTCGTGGCGGCGCCGGGCCAGCAGTACGCCGCCCGCCACGGGATCGTCTTCGAGGAGCCGGAGGCCGTATCCCGGATGCCGTTCCGCGAGACGTGCGCGGACGGCATCGGCCAGTCGCGGTTGATTGACGATGACGCTCCCCGCCGCGACGACATCGGTCCCGACGGCCCCGCGGTTGACGAGCTGTCCGATGATGCGGACGAGGTCGTGCCCGGCCGCTTCGATCACGGATCTGGCGAGTTGCGAGCCCGCGTCCGCCGCCGCGTAGACGACTGGGCCGTGTGGCGCCCAGTGCTCGAGGCGCGGATCGTCGTTCACGGCACGGGCGAGCGCTGGAGCATTGGGCACGCCGAACGCGGCGAGCAGCGCGCCGAGCAGTCCGTCGTCCGGAGCGCCGTCGTCAACCGCCGTGAGCGCCGCCTTCGTCGCTTCGCGGACGAGTGCTGCTGAACCGCCGTCGTCGCCGAGGACCCAGCCCCAGCCGCCCGCGAAGAGTGGATGCCCTGCATCATCGAGCCCGACGGCGATCGATCCGGTCCCTGCGATGACACCGATGCCGTCAGTCAGGCCGCTCGCCGGGACGAGGAGCGCTCCATCGTTGACGACGACCGCGTCCACGCCCTTGTCGGCGAACGCGTGCTCGATCTCCTCGCAGAGATCCGGAGTGTCGCAGCCCTGTGCGCCGATGCCGACCGCGATGACGTCGGCACCCTCCGGGAGCGCTCGTTCGAGTCGAGCGAGCAGCCAGTCGGCGGCCGCTTCAGCGGGCTCGGCGCTCCAGTCCTCTGCGGCGAACTGGACATCGGCCAGGCGGGTGCCATCGGCTGCTTCGACGCGGACGGCGAGTTTCGTGCCGCCAGCGTCCATGCCGACGAACACGCCGCGCGATTCGTCAGCGAGCGCGCCGCGCGATCCACCTCCGAGCCCGGCGAGCGATCCGGCCCCGCTCATGAGGCGGACCCGCTCGGCTCGGCTTCGACGACCTTCGTGTCGGAGTTGTGGAACACGAACTCCTCGATGTCGACGCCGCGGAGCGCGGCGACCTCGCCCACGAGGATCTGCATCGCGAGCGCTTCGATGATCGCCCGGCGCGAGGCGCCGAGTTTCGGCAGCCGCACGATGTGCAGGTGCTCGGTGGGTGTGACGTCCTCGTTCGAGAACAGCACGACCTGATGCCCTGCCTCGGACAGCGTCCTCGCGACTTCGAGTTCCCGCTCGTCGCCGAAGAGGACGTGGACGCCGTCGCCTGCGGATTCCATCGACCCGTGCAGGTACTGGCGTGTGCTCATGGCGGTCGAGTGGATGCGGGCCACCTCACGAAACAGGAGTGCGCCCGCCTCGGCGGACCCGACGGCTGGACCGGTGCCGACGAAGTCGACGGAGGGGGTGTCGACGAAGAGCTTCGCGACCTCGGCGAGCGGGGCGGCGAGATCCTGCTCCGCCTGCCGGAAGTCGAGGTGGAGCTGCTCCCACTCCGGGTCGAGCGCTCCGCCGTTCCAGGCTTCGGCGATCATGCCGAGGGCGACGACCGTGGCCGTGTAGCCGATCGTCGACGCGTAACTGTCCGGGATCGTGCCGAGCGTGATGGTGCGCTCCACGAGTTCGGCAAGGGGCGACGGTACGTTGTTGACGACCGCGTACCGGCGCGACTCCTCGACGGAGCGGAGCACGGCGATCGTCTCCGAGCTCCGGCCGCTCTGGGAGATCCCGATGATGGGGTTGTCGGCGGCGGGGAACGGCAGCGGGAGGTCCCCTGCTCCGAGGCGCCACGAATGGATCTCGCGGCTTCGGAGGGCCCACACGGGGGCGCACGCTGCGGCGAGGCTCGCGCCGATGCCGACGAAGATCGGGCCGGGGCCGGTCAGTTCGCCGGCAGCCTGGCGTCGCAGCACCTGCTCCGAGATCGTGGCGACCGCGGTCTGCAGCCGGTCGGCCTGTGCCGCTCTCGCGGTCTCGTAGGCGATGTAGTCACCGTGCATGGTGGTTCCGTTCCGTGTTGGTACGTGGTCGGTGGTGCGGTGCGCTCAGTCGAGTCGTCATGACGCGGCCTCGTGTTCGGCGTTGGCGGAGAGGGTCGGCTCGGCCGGATCCCAGTCGGCCTCGACGGCGCTCACCGGTCGGACCTCGCTCCGCACCCGCACGGGCCAGCCGGAGGCGATCGACTCCTCGACCGAGAGCATCGCGTCGAGCACGTGGTACGCGAGCGTCCCATCGGCACGCGGCGCACGGCCGGCCCGGATGGCGCGCGCCATCTCAAGGACGCCGACTCCGCGTTCCCGGTGCGCACCCGGCGGATCGTGGCGTTCCCATGCGTTGTCGGCGACGCCGTTCGCGATGATCCGGCTGGGCCCGTCGAATCCGCTCACCGGCACGTCGAGCGTGCCGAGTGAACCGGTGATCTCGAAGAGTTGGCGGCGGACGGGCGAGTCGAAGCTGTACACGGACGTGCCGACGACACCACTGCGGAATCGGGTCAGGACGCTCACATGGGTCGACACCTCGACGGGGAACGTCGTGCCGGCATCAGGGCCGGATCCGATGACCCGCTCGGTGCGCGCACGGTGGCCGACGGCCTGGACGCTCTCGATGGAGCCGAGGAGTTGGACGAGCGTCGCGAAGTAGTACGGGCCGATGTCGAAGAGCGGTCCCGCCCCGCGAGCGAAGAGGAACTGCGGCCGGGGGTGCCAGCTGTCGGGGCCGGGGCCCTGCATGAGGGTGAGGACGGTCTGCGCGTCGCCGATGCTGCCGTCGGCGAGCAGCCGGTGCGCGTGCTGGACGGCCTCCCCGAGCACGGTGTCCGGGGCGTTGCCGAGGACGACCCCGGCGGCGGCGGCCGCATCGAGCACTGCTTTCGCGGACTCGCGATCGAGAGCGAACGGCTTCTCACCCCACACGTGCTTGCCGGCGGCGATCGCGTCGAGCGCGACCTGCGCGTGCACGGCGGGGATCGTGAGGTTGACGACGAGTTCGATGTCGTCGAGGGCGAGGAGCGCTTCAGGCGTCCCGGAGAACGGGACGCCGTACCGCGCCGCCTGCGCGGCGGCCCGTTCGAGGTCGAGGTCGGCGACGCCGAGCACCCGGACGTCCGGGTAGGACGTCAGGCTCCGGAGGTACTCGTCCGAGATGTTGCCGGCGCCGATGATGCCGACGCCCATGGGGCCGGTCCCGGACCGTCTGATCGGCGAAGCGCCCGGGGCATCCGCAGCGCCCGAAGCGCCCGAGGTACGCGGAGCCGTCATACGTTCACCTGCTCGAGGAAGAAGCGCGCGTTCCGTTCGAGGAGCGGGAAGACGTCTCCGTCGTCGACGACGACCTCGACGACCGGCATCTCGACGAAGCTCGTGGAGAGCTGCACGATCTGCGCGAGGCGGCCCGTGATGTCCACGCCCTGGATCGGCGGGTCGTCGGCGACCGGCGGTTCGTTCGTGACGTGCAGGAATCGCACCCGGTCGGCGAGGCGAGGCAGCAGCTCGAACACATCCGCTCCCCCGGTCGCCGCCCAGTACGTGTCGACCTCGAGAATCACGGCCGGGTCCAGCAGGGCCACGAGCCGTTCGTAGGCGGAAACGCCGTCGATGTGCTGGGCGAACTCGAAATCATGGTTGTGATAGCCGACTCGCAGGCCATGCGACGCCGCCCGCGCGGAAGCTCGGTTCACGGCATCGGCGAGCCGTTCGACCCCGTCGAGGTCGGCGATGGAGGTCGGCTCGACCCAGGGGACGATGAGTGTGGAGATGCCGAGGGCGCCCGCGGCGGCGAAGACCGCATCCGCCGTGTCGTCGGTGATGCGTGCGTGAGCGGCGGTCGCCTGCAGTCCCGCGGAGCGCATCGCCCGCCCGAGGGCATCGGTGTAGCCGAGGATGTCGTACGGCTCGACGTGCGTGAAGCCGAAGCCGGCGAGGCGTTCGAGGGTGCGCGCGAGCGTCTCGTACTCGGCGCCTTCGCGATGGCCCTTCCCCAGATCGTCGCGGACGCTGTAGAGCTGAACGCCGAGCGGATGGGTCGTAGTCATGATGCGATCTCCCTGTTCCCCTCTGCGATCCCGTGCGAGGCGGCGTCACAAGGACGCACACCAGACAGAACCACAGCATACCAAATACTGTCCACTAGATGCACTGCGTGCTGTACCGAAGAATCCACCGATCGATCCGGCATTCAGTCCACCCCGAACGTCGTGAGCGCTCCGGGACCCGAGCCGGCCCGCGCGAAGAACGTCCGCAGTCGGTACCGGTCCCCCGCGTACTGGATGGTCGACGAGAGGATCGCCCTCCCGCCGCGATCCCGCACGATCTGATGCATCACGAGCACGGGCCGGTTCGGGGCGACGCCCAGGAGGCCCGCGACCTCCTCATCGGCTTCGCGCGCTTCGATCGTGGAGCCGGCATCGATCAGATCGAGCCCTGCATCGGCGAGCGTGTCGTAGAGGGATGCCGTAGTGAAGTCCACCTGTCCGAGTGATGGGGCGAGGTGCGCCGGGACGATCGAGCGGTCGATCGCGATCGGCACGCCGTCGAGGTTGCGGACGCGCGCGAGCTGGAAGACCGAGGTGCCCGGCGCGACGCCCAGACGCTCTGCTTCGTCGAGGGTCGCCATGGCGGGCTCGCAGCGGAGGACGACGGAACTCGCCACGAGGCCCATGCGCTGCGCCGTCTCCGAGAAGGACTCCAGACTGTTCGGCCACTCCTTGCGATCGTCGCCCGCGACGTACCAGCCGCGGCCGTGCGAGGACTTCAGGACGCCCTCCTCCACGAGCCTGAGGAGCGCCTTCCGGAGGGTGACCCGACTGATGTCGAGGCTCAGGCACAGCTCCCGCTCCGGCGGGAGGCGCATGCCCGGCTTGAGCGCACCGTCGAGGATCCTGGCGCGTACGGCATCGGCCGCCTGCGACCAGAGCGGCGCGATGCTGTCCACCCTGATGGGTGTTCTGACGACGTCTGCAGCGGTCATGCCGGGAGCTGCACCGTCTCCCAGACGCCCGACTTCATCGACGCGTAGCAGGCGTCCAGGATGCAGTTGACGATGTGGCCGTCGTCGAAGGTCTCGATCGGCGGAACGCCCTTCGCGAAGCAGTCCACGAAGTGGCGCATCTCCTGGCTGAAACCGTAGGCGCGGGCCTCCTCCGGCACGGGGTAGACCCATCCGGTGTCCGCGTCGGCCTTCTCCACGAGGTAGCCGGCGGGGTTCTCGATGAATCCCCACACAGGCGTGTTCGAGGTGTCGGTGACGATGCGACCGGCCGTGCCGACGAGCTCGTGGCGGAGCTGCATGCCGCCCTTCTCGATCCAGGACGACTCGATCTGCGCGAGCTGCCCGTCTGCGAACTTGAGCAGGGCGATGGCCGTGTCCTCACCGGTGGTCTTGTCGCCGTGCACCATGGTCGCTCCCCACGCGAAGACCTCGGTGACGGGGTTGTCCTTGCCGAAGAAGTGCCTCGCGGACTCGACCGTGTGGCAGCCCATGTCGAGGAGCGCGCCGCCGCCGGCCGTCTCCGCGTCCCAGAAGTGCGGCGCGTGCGGACCGGAGTGCGCCTCGCGGGCGCGCATCGTGAGCACCTCACCGATCGCGCCGGCCGCCACCATCTGATGGGCCTTGGCGATGTTGGGTGAGAACACCGAACTCTCGGCGTACCCGTGCCAGACGCCGTGCTCCCGCACGATACGGACGATCTCGGCGGCCTCCGCACCGGTGCGGGCCAGCGGCTTCGTGCAGACGATGCCCTTGCCCGCTTCGGCAGCGATCCTCACGGCCTCCACGTGCGCCTCGTTGGGCAGTGCGATCACAACGAGGTCGACGTCCGGATCGGCGCACAGCTCAGCGATGTCCGTGTACTGCTTCGCGATGGGCCCCCACTTCTCGGCGAAGGAGTCGGCACGGTCGGCGTCGCGTGAGTAGTTCGCGACGATCTCCGCGTTCCGCACGTCCTGCAGCGCATCGGCATAGGTGTCGCTGATGAAGCCAGAGCCGAGCAGTCCTACACGAATCACAGTTCCTCCTCGTCGTCGACCGCCTCCCGTGGCGGTCGATCCTGGATCGATGCTAGCAAATTGGTACGTAGTGGTCTATGCAAATGCGTATCTAGTTGAACAATTCCGATACCACTGCGAACCTCTGTTCGGGTCGGTTCGGAACCGACGATGGAAGCGGGTGACGGCGACCATGCACCCGCCGCCACCCGCGGCTTCAGGGCGCCGCGATCAACCGATCGAACGCAGCGGACAATTCGTCACTCACACCGCGATGACCCTCGTGGGCGTCGTGGTACTCGATGACCTCCCGGGCTCCGGCGGAGAACGAGACCTGCGGAGCGAAGTCGGGGACAAGGGCCCGCAGCTTCGTCGTGTCGAACAGCATCGAGTGCCGGAAATCATGTTCGAGGACATCGCCCCACCCGGGGACCTCGTGAGCGATCGTCTCGCTCGAGCGGTGAACGAGCCGAGGGTCGTGCACCCCCGCGGCGGCGGCGAGCGTGAGGTGGATCTGGTCCCAGGTGAGGATGTCGGCGCTCACGACGTTGACGGACTCCCCCACGGCGTGCTGATTGCCGAGGAGCGGCACGAACGCCCGCGCGAAGTCGCTCGAGTGCGTCAGGCTCCAGAGCGAGGTGCCGTCGCCGTGCACGATGACGCCGTCGCCGCGCCGCATCCGTTCGATCGCCGTCCACCCGGACAGCAGCGGGACGGTGGTCCGGTCGTAGGTGTGGAACGGGCGGACGATCGTGACGGGGAAACCGTGCTCGCGGTACTCGCGCTCGAGGACGTCCTCGCACTCGATCTTCTCCTTGGCGTAGGTGAAGACCGGCTGCCGTCTGGGGCTCGACTCCGTGATCGGCAGCTGCGGGACGGGGCGGCCGAAGACCGAGCACGTGCTGATGAACACGTACTGACCGGTCCGTCCCTGGAACAGCTCGCGCTGGCCGTCGAGGTCCTTTGGCGAGAAGCCGACCCAGTTCACGACCGCGTCGTACTCCTCGCCGTCGATCGCTCCGCGGAGGCTGTCCGGATCACGGACATCGGCTCGCACCTGGCGCACGCCTGCCGCTTGCTCACGCTTCGGTTCCGATCTCGTGACGATCGTCAGATCGATGCCGCGGCGAACCGCTTCCGTCGCTGCGGCGGTGCCGATCATGCCGGCCCCACCCAGGAAGAGGACTCGTGTGCTCATGCGTTCGCTCCGTTCAGTGGCACGCCGCCGCGGGACAGGCCGCGTCCGACGAGGTGCCGATAGCTGCGTTCGAGGGCCTCGAACGTGTCGATGTGGAGGCGTTCCAGTTCCACGATGTGCCAGTCGATGGCGGTGCCGGCATCGAGGACGACGTCCCAGTCGATGGCGCCATCGCCGATCGGCACCATCGTGTCGTCCTCGTAGCTCACCGCCGGGCCGTCCTTGATGTGGACGAGACGGACTCGGTGCCTGAGGTCGTGGAGCAGCTCCGGGAGCTCGGCGCCGCCCATCCTCGCCCAGTACAGGTCGAGTTCGAGGACGACGTCCGGGTGCAATCGGTCGAGGAGGACGTCGTAGGCGACGCGTCCGTCGATCCGATTCCGGAACTCCGCGAAGTGATTGTGGTAGCCGATGCGCATCCCGCGCGCACCTGCCCGCTCGGCCGCTTCGTTCACCCGTTCGACGCCGCGCGCGATCGTCTCCGCGGTGGCGAACTCTTCGCGCTCCATGCTCCAGACGAGTGTCGTCGCCCCGAGTTCGGCGTACTCGTCGAGGATCAGATCGGCGTCGAGCCCCGCAGGGAAGGGTGCGTGCGAGCTCGTGAGCGCGAGGCCGACGGTGTCGAGCGCGGATCGAACGGCTCGCGCTCCGAAGCGTTCGACGATCCCGTAGGTCTCGATCCCGAGGTAGCCGATGTCGGCGACGCGCGCGAGGGTTCCGGGGAGGTCGGCTGTGGCCTGATCCAGCACCGTGTACGCCATGACGGCGATGCGCGGCGCTCCATCCACCGCAGCGGCGTCGCTCAGCGGATCCGTCACTGCGCAGCCCAGACGAGCGCCTGGCGCACGAGGGTCCGGAACGACGGTTCGCCCCACGCCCGCATGTCGTGGCCGAGCGCCAGGTAGACGACCCGACCCTCCCCGACCTCCCGCGTGTACAGGACGGGGATGATCTCGCCGTCGGCACGGCGCCGCTCGGCGAGGATCGTGTGGTCGTCGCTCGCGAACTCGAACTCGTAGTACTCGTCGAAGAGCTCGAAGTCGGTCACGCCGGCGGTGATGGGGTGCTCCGCGACGATCTCGATCAGGTGGCGGCCCTCGTGGTGGTCCGGCCCGTGCGAGAGGTAGCGGTTGCCGAGCAGTTCGTACAGCGGCCGGTCGGCCGGATCGAGCCCGTCGCCCTCCCATCCGAGGACGTCGGTGGCGTGGAGCGCGACGACACCCTTGCCCGCGCGCACCGCTTCCGCGAGCGCCTCCTGCTGGTGGGTGGGGAAGGATCCCCCTGCGGTGTAGAAGAGGTAGACGTCGGCCTCGGCGGTCTCAGGCCTCGGGTCGACGAAGCGGTTGGTCCCGGCGGCACGACGGGTGGCGAAGCCGGCTTCGACGCCGAGCTGCTGGAAGACGAGGGAGGCGCTCAGGAGGTCGTGGTGGATGTCGTCGCCGTTGACGATGACCATCGCGCGGGGTGCATTGCCTGACATGGGGGTCCGTTCTGTGCTGCGCTGCTGGTGGGGACCGGTGCGGGCCCTGATCGCTCAGGACCCGCACCGGGTGGTGCAGGTGTTCGTTACTTCTTCGCCGTCGGCTTGAGGTTGACGGCGACGACGGCGTTCGGGTTCGGAGCGAAGTAGGGGTCGCTCTCGTCCGGGAAGCCGGTCGCCTTCTCCGTGCTCCAGTCGCCGTAGTAGCCCCAGTAGAAGAGCGTGATGACCGGGAGGTTGTCGATCCAGATCCCCTGCAGCTCGGCGAGGATCGTGTTGCGCTCCTCGTCGGTCGTCGCGTGGGGGTACTCGTTGAACAGCTCCTTGGCGCGGTCGTTCTGGAACCGCTCGATGTTCTGGAACGTCGGAGTGTCCTCGCCGGTGGGGTGGTAGAAGTTCGGGTTCATCATGTTGTTGTAGAACGAGAACACTCGCGGCGCGGAGTCGACCGGGTAGCCGATCGTCGCCTCGAAGTCGCCGGACGAGGTCATCTTGTTGATGTCCGTCACCGCGACGCCGTCGATGTCGACCTTGATGCCGATGTCCTTCAGCTGTGAGACGAGCACCTGGGCCGGAGCCGCGATGTCGGTGTAGGCGGAGGGGAAGCTGATGGCGAACTCCACCTGCTTGCCGTCCTTCTCGTAGTAGCCGTCCGAGTTCTTCGTGTAACCGGCGTCCTCGAGGGTCTTGATCGCGGCTGCCTTGTCCTGCGTGAAGTCGAGTCCCTTGTACTGCGGGGCGATCGCGTCCTCGAAGGACGGCATCGGCAGACCGATCTGGCTCGTGGCCGGGTGCGAGTTGCGCGATGCTGCGAGCTGTTCACGGTCGACGCCGAGGCTGATGGCCTTCCGCACGGCGAGGTCGCTCAGCGGGAACTTCTCGAGGTTGGGGATGAGCCCGTCCATGCCGACGTCGGGCGCCCAGTAGTGGAAGTTGGGGTTCTTGTCGAGGTAGGTCTCCTTGACGTTGGCGATGTACGTGCCCGCCCAGTCGATCTGCCCCTGCACGAGGGCGTTCGCCTGTGCCTGGTTGTCCTTGTACGCGATGAAGCGGAGGCCGTCGATCGCGGGCTTGCCCGGCTGCCAGTAGTCCTTGTTCTTCGTCAGCAGGTAGCTCTGCGGGGAGAACGTGGACAGCTCGAATGCGCCGGTTCCGACCGGCTCCTTGTCTTCGAAGGAGGTCGGGTCCTTGACCTTGCTCCACAGGTGCTCGGAGACGATGGGCACGGACACGATCGTGGTGAAGTCGACTTCAGACGGCTTCGTGAACGTCATCGTCACGGTGTCGGGGTCGGTCGCGGTGATCGTGTCGAAGTCGACGCCCGTCAGGTTCAGTGCGGGGAACTTCTTGAGGAGTTCGTAGGTGAAGACGACGTCGTCTGCCGTGAACTTCTCGCCGTCGGACCACTTCACGCCGTCCTGGAGCGAGATGGTGAAGGTCTCGTTGTTGTTCGACCACTCGGTCGATTTCGCCAGCCACGGGAGGTCGTCGCCGACCTTGACGTAGTTGATCTGGACGAGGGGTTCGTAGATCATGCCCTTGGATCCGAGTCCGAGGGCGGTGTCGGGCAGGAAGGGGTTGAAGACCTGTGTGAGGTTGTCGGCCTGTCCGCCGACGTTCAGGATGACGCCGTCGGCGCTGTCCCCTGAGCCTGCTGAGCAGGCGGCGAGGCCGGCGACGAGCCCGACGGCGACGGCGAGGCCGGTGACCCGTCTGGTTCGTGCTGAGGTGAGTCGTGCCATGGTGGATGTTCTCCTCTGACGTGTGATGTCGTATGTGTGGTGAGCGGTTCTGACGGATGGTGCGCGTAATGCGCGTGATGCGGTGGTGCAGAACGTGACGGCGGCGGTTATCGCTCGTCGTCGGAAGCTGTGGAGTCCCCCTCTCCGGACGGTGCATGGGCTGTTCCGGTGCGTCGGACGGGACCCAGGGTGTTGGGCCTCCGGCTGACGCTGGCTCGTTCGGCTTCGCGTGCTTCGCGTCGGCCGGTGGCTTCCTCGTCGTCGGCGTAGACCCAGCAGCGGGTCCAGTGGCCGTTCTCGAGGTCGAAGACGGGCGGGCGCTCTTCCGTGCAGCGCTCCATCGCGAGCGGGCAGCGCGGGTGGAACCGGCAGCCGCTCGGCGGGTTGATGAGGCTCGGCGGCTGTCCGATGTCGCGGATGCGCGGATCCTCCGGCGCGCGGGACGGGTCGGGGGCCGAGTCGATGAGGAGCTGCGTGTACGGGTGCGCCGCGCGCTGGGTGACGTCCTCGGACGGGCCGCCTTCGATGAGCTCTCCCGCGTACATGACGGCCGTGTCGCTCGCGAAGTACCGTGCCGATGCGATGTCGTGCGTCACGTAGAGGAGCGCGACGTCGCGTTCCACGGTCAGCTTCTTGAGGAGGTTGAGGATGCCGAGGCGGATCGAGACGTCGAGGCTCGAGACGGGTTCGTCGGCGAGGAAGACGTCCGGGCTCGCGGCGAGCGCCCTCGCGATCGAGGAGCGCTGCAGCTGACCGCCGGAGAGTTCGTGCGGGTACTTCTCCGAGTACTGCGTCGACGGCACGAGGTTCACCTGGGTGAGCAGTTCGTCGATGAGCGCGTCCTGCGCCGGCCCCTTCGCTTTCGGGTGGTGGATCGCGGTCGCCCGCTGCAGGTGCCGTTTGATCGTGATGACCGGGTTGAAGGAGCCGAACGGGTCCTGCAGGATGAGCTGCACGCGGCTGACGTACTGGCGGAACGCCCTGCCCCGTGTCGCGACGACACGTTTCCCGGCGAGCCGGATCTCCCCGCTCGTGAGCGGATAGAGCTGGGCGAGGAGGCGGGCGAGCGTCGACTTGCCGGACCCGGACTCCCCCACGAGCGCCGTGATGTGTCCGCGGTAGAGGGAGATCGTGACGTCGTCGACGGCGTGGACGACCTTCCCGCCCTTCCGGGAGAACATCGATCCGCGCGCCGGGAAGTGCTTCGTGACCCCGATCGCTTCGAGGACGGGCTCGCGGGCCGCGCGTTCGTCCGCTCCGCTTCGCCGCTGCATCGTGGTGTCGGTCATCGTGGCGTCTCCCCTGCCCCGACGAGCGCCGCCGGTTCGGATTCGGATTCGTAGAGCAGGCAGGCGGCCTGCGGTTGTTGTTGTTCGGTGAAGCCGGAGAGGGTGAAGAGCGGTGGGACGACCGCCGTGCACGAGTCGAAGGCGAGGGGGCAGCGCGGGTTGAAGGCGCAACCGCCCGGCAGCTTCCGGAGGTCGGGCGGTGCTCCCGGGATGCCGGTGAGTTCGCGCTTGTCCCCCGTGAGCGTCGGGAACGAGGCGAGCAGTCCCTGGCTGTACGGATGCCGGGGTCGGCGGTAGAAGTCGTCGGCCGCAGCGATCTCCACGATCCGGCCGGCGTACATGACGGCGATCGTGTCGGACAGCTCGATGAGCAGCGACAGGTCGTGGGTGATGAAGATGACCGAGAAGCCGAGACGGTCCTTGAGCTCCATGATCTTCTCGACGATCTGCCGCTGGATGACCACGTCGAGCGCGGTGGTCGGCTCGTCCATCACGATGATCTCCGGGTCGAGCGCGAGCCCGATGGCAATCATCGCCCGCTGCCGCATGCCTCCGGACAGTTCGTGCGGGAATGCCCCGACGCGGTCCGCCTGGATGCCGACGAGCGAGAGGAGCTCCGCGATGCGTGCGCGTCGCTCGGCCGTGCCCATGTCCGGACGGTGGGCGCGGATGGCGTCGTCGATCTGCGTGCCGATCGTGAGGATCGGGTTGAGCGCGTGCATCGCAGATTGGAAGACGATGGACAGCTCCTCCCAGCGGAAGTCGCGCAGCTCCTCCTCAGACAGGCTCAGGATGTCCACCTTCGAGCCGTCGGAGTTCGTGTAGATCATCTCGCCGCCGGAGATCTCGGCCGGTGGCTTATGGAGCCGCGTGATGGCGTAGGCGAGCGTCGACTTGCCGGATCCGGACTCTCCCGCGATCCCGAGGACCTCGCCGCGACGGAGCGTCAGGGACACGTCGTTGACCGCCGGGGTCCGTTGCTCGCCGTTGACGTAGTCGACGCGCAGGTGGTTGATCTCGAGGATCGTGTCGTTGCTCGTCGCCGTGAACGCGACGGGCTCGCTGCGGGCCTGACGACCGGCGCCGGAGACGCGCTTCGGCCCCGTCGGCTTGCGCTTGCGCTTGAGACGGTCGCGCTGCGACTTCTTGGTGCCGATGCCGGCCTGGCGGAGCCGCGGGTTGATGAACTCGTCGATGCCGAAGTTGATGAGCGAGAGGCCGGTGCCGAGGATCGCGATCGCGAGACCCGCCGGGACGAACCACCACCAGGCGCCGACGAGGAGCGCACTGCTCACCTGTGCCCAGTAGAGGATGGTGCCCCACGACCATTCGGTCACGTCGGTCAGCCCGAGGAACGCGAGGCTCGCCTGGGTGAGGATCGCGCCCGTCACCGTTCCGAGGAAGGAGGCGGCGATGATGGCGAGCTGGTTCGGGAGGATGTCGCGGAGGATGATCTTGAACGTCGTCTCACCCGTCGCTCGCGCCGCTTCGACGAAGTCCCGCTTCCGGAGGGAGAGCGTCTGCGCCCTGAGCACGCGCGCGCCCCAGGCCCATCCGGTGATCGCGATGACGAGGATGATGCCGAGCGATCCCGACTTCGGGAGGTACGCGGCCAGGATGACGGTGAGCGGCAGACCGGGGAGCACGAGGAAGACGTTCGCGAGGAGCGAGAGCGCTTCGTCGGCGAAGCCGCCCAGATATCCGGCCGTGAGCCCCACCAGGACCGACACGATCGTCGCGACGACGGCTGCGCCGAAGCCGACGAACACGGAGACCTGCGCTCCGTAGAGCATCTGGGAGAGGACGTCCTGCCCCGTCTGGGTCGTCCCCAGCCAGTGCGCGGCCGACGGGCCCTGGAGCGCGTCGTAGCTGACGGCCGACGGGTCGTACGGCGCGAGGAACGGCCCGAAGATCGCGAGGAGGCAGAAGAAGCCCACGATCACGAACCCGACGAGGGATTTCCGGGACTTCAGCCCGCGGAGCCAGCCGAAGCGGTTCTTGATCCCCGTGGTCGAAACGGTCTGGACCGCCTCGACCTCGGCGATCGTCGCTGCATTCATGGCCATCTAGCTCTCCTGCCTGGTGCGTGGGTCGAGGAACACGTAGGCGATGTCCGCCAGCATGTTCGCGACGAGGACGGTGATCGTGATCGCGAGGAAGATCGCCTGCATGAGCGGATAGTCCTGCGCTGTCGCCGCTCTGAAGAGGACGGACCCGATGCCCGGGTAGTTGAAGACGATCTCGGTGACGATCGAGCCGCCGACGACGAAACCGAGCGACATCGCGAAGCTCGAGAACGACGGCAGCATGGCGTTGCGGGCCGCGTAGGTGAACATCACCCGGCGCTTCGAGAGGCCCTTCGCCTCGGCGAGGCGCACGTAGTCCTCGCTGAGCGTCGTCACCATCATGTTGCGCATGCCGATGAGCCAGCCGCCGATCGAGGCGACGACGATCGTGAACGCGGGGAGGATCGCGTAGTAGACGGCGCTGCTGATGAAGCCCCAGTTGAACCCGACGGTCTCGGAGAGCGAGTAGCCGCCGGAGAGCGGGAACCATTTGAGCACGATCGCGAAGAACAGCACGATGATGATCGCGAACCAGAAGTACGGGATCGAGGAGATGAACGTCGTGATCGGGATGAGCGAGTCGAGCCAGGTTCCCCGCTTCCAGCCCACGATCATGCCGAGCGTCGTTCCGATCAGGAAGCCGAGGATCGTGCACAGCGTGATGAGGACGAGGGTCCAGCCGATGCTCGACCCCACCACATCGGCGACGGGCGTCGGGTAGTAGGCGTAGGAGATGCCGAGGTTGCCGCTGAAGGTGTTCCGCCAGAAGTCGAGGTACTGGTCCCACAGGGACGTGTCCTTCTGGCCGAACAGCACTCGCAGCGCTTCGATGGCCTCGGGGCTCAGCTTGCCTCGGAACTTCTGGATGAGGCTCTCGACGGGATCCCCCGGCATGATGCGCGGGAGGAGGAAGTTGAGGCTGATCGCCGCCCACGCGGTGACGATGTAGAAGAGCCCGCGTCTCAGCAGGATGCGCATCGGCCGGTCCTCTCGTGGTGTCGTTCGCCGGAGGTCGCTCTCGCGCCTCCGACCGGTTGGTGGGTCGTCGTCATTCGGAGTCGTCCTTCCGGCCTGCCCAGCTGATGGCGCGCGCGAGGAGCCGTCTGACCGACGGGTCGTCCCACACGCGCATGTCGTGTCCGAGCTGCACGTAGCAGACCCGTCCAGCACCCGACTCCCGCACGTGGACGAGCGGTTCTGTGCCGAGGCCGTCACCGTCTCCCGTCTCACGCCACGCGATGACGTCCGGCCGAGGAACGGAGCCGGCGAGCTCGAGTGCGTAGTGTTCGTGGCCGATCTCGAACGGGTCGATGCCTGCCGTGATCGGGTGGTCCGGATCGAGGTGCACCGTGAATCGGCTCTCGTGCGGCTGCGGGCCGTGGGAGGCGTACCGGCTGCCGATGAGGCCGAACGCGGTCCGGTACTCCTCCGCCACCGCACCGTCCTCGGTCTGGCCGAAGACGTTCGAGGCGTGGATCGCGACGAGGCCGGTGCCCCCGCGGACGAGCTCGTCGAGGCCTTCCTGTTGTTCCGCCGTGAACTCGCCCATCGCCGTGTAGAGGACGACGACGCGTTGGGTCGGCCGGGCGATGGAGTTCGCGGCGAAACGGGCCATGCCCATGCCGACGCTCGCGACGAAGCCGGTCTCGATCGCGATCTCCTGCAGTTCGAGCGAGGCGGAGAAGAGATCCTCGTAGACGTCGTCGCCCGTGATCACGATGAGCGCGCCGTCCACGGACGGCGTCGTCCGGGTCGCTGCTGCAGGCCCTGTCCCGATCGCCATCAGTAGGTCGCCCGCTGTTCGCCGACGGGCTGCCAGAAGCCTCGTTCGAGCCCGTCCAGCAGTGCGTTGTCCGTTGCGGTGAGCGGCAGGTGGACACGACTCCTGGAGCGACTGCTCTCGTAGCTCGCGAAGATCAGTTCGGCGCCGGCGAGGCCGCGACGGCTCGACAGGGCGGGTTCGGTCCCCTGCTCGAGCGATTCGACGAGGTCGGCGATGGCTGCCGCCGTGCACGCGATGATCGCCGGATCGACGCCGCGGTCCCACGTCGTGAAATCGGTTTCAAAGGGTGTGTCGAAAACGATCCCGGTGTCGGCGAAGCGGTCCACCCGGCACGATTCCCCCCGCGAGACGAGCCGTCCACGAGTTCCCTGGACGATGAGCCCGAGCTCGTTCTCCAGGTTGAGCACGGGCGTCTGCGGCTCCCGTCCCGTGGCGACGATCGCCTGTACGCCGGACTCCCACTTCACCTGCGTGAGCGAGGAGGTCTCGGCGAACGCGCCGTAGACGAATCGGTTCACGGTCACGTCGACCTGCGCCATGACCCAGGCGGGCGGAGCGTCGCCCAGGTAGAAGAGGATGAGGTCGAGGATGTGGGTGCCCCAGTCGGGCAGGTTCGGGCAGTAGCCCTCGATGCTCACGATGTCGCCGATCGCTCCCGCGTCCAGCTGCTCCTTCGCGAAACGGTGGACGGGCTCGAACCGACGCTGGAGGTTGAAGGTCAGCTGCACACCGGCGCGGGTGCAGCGGTCGTGCATCTCGAGCGCGTCGGCATAGGAGAGGGCGATGGGTTTCTCGCAGTGGATCGCCCGCACACCGTTCGCGATCGCCGCCTCGACGATCGCGAGGTGACTCGCGGGCGGCGTACAGATGCTGAGCAGCTCCGGGCGCTCTGCCTCGAGGAGCGTCAGGGCGTCATCGTAGATCCGCGGCACGTCGAGCTCCGAGGCGAGCGCTGCGGCGGCTTCGCGCACTGGATCGGCGACGGCGGCGAGAGTCACACCGGGAACGCTCCGATAGCCGAGCGCATGCACTCGTCCTTGCGAGCCCGCCGCGATGACGGCTGCCGTGGTCGAAACCATGGTGCTTCTCCTTTGAGCAGTGCGAGTCTTACCTGGATGTAAACCAACTAGATACCACTTGACGCCAGTGTAAGACGGTCGCTTCGTGCACAGCAAGCAAATTTCGGAACGAAATCTGATGTTCACACCCAGAACCCGCTGTCACACACCGGAAATCCCGCGCTACCGCGGGACATAGAGCGCTTGACGAACAAAAGATGTACGCCCAAAGGAAAAGCCACTATGTACCACAGAGGGACCAACGAGGTACGCTGTCGCCATCGATCAGCACCACCATCGATCAACACCACCACCCCGCTCACCCCGTCAGGAGTCCTCCGTGCGCATCAGCCGAGTCACCGGTCCCCGCCGTTCCGAAATCGTCGAACTGCCCGACCCGGTGCCCGGCGTCGCCCAGGTGCTCGTCGACGTCCTCGCGAGCGGCGTGTGCACCTCCGACATCAGCCCGTGGCTCGGGCAGGGCACACCGGAAGAGCCCATCTCCCTCGGCCACGAGATCGTCGGCCGTGTCATCGGCGCGGGGAACCACGCGGGACGCTGGAGGGTCGGCGATGTCGTCACGGGTCTCGGCGACCGCGGATTCGCGACCCGCGCCGTGATGGACGCCAACGCGATCCTTCCGGTGCCTGCCGGCATCGCTCCGGAACACGCGATCGGCGAGCCCATCGCCGACCTCTACGAAGCGCTCTCCCGAACGAGCGCCAGGGCCGGCAGCCGGATCGCCGTCGTCGGCCTCGGCTTCATGGGGCTCGGCCTCGTCCAGCTCGCGAAGGTCCTCGCCCCCGCCGCACTCATCGGCGTCGATCCGCGCCCCGCGGCACGGGAGCGGGCGCTCGCCCTCGGCGCATCGGCCGCGTACCACCCCGACGAGCTGCCTGCGGAACTGACTCAGGCGCCCACGACGGGTCCGGAGGGGCGCATCGACGTCGTCCTCGAAGCGGCCGGCGCGACGAGCGCCCTCGGGGTGGCGTCATCGCTCGTCCGGCCCTTCGGCGAAGTGTGCGTCGTCGGCTACCACCACACGGGCGACGCGATGATGGACATGGAGCTCTGGTACAAGGCCGCGACCGTCATCAACGGCTTCTGCCCCGACCGCACGAGGCTCGTCGAAGCGATGTCCGGCGCGATCGACCTCATCGCATCACGCCGGTTCAGCTACGAGCCGCTCATCACGCACCGCTTCGGCCTCGACGGCGTCGATTCGGCCTACGAACTGATGACGGCGCGCGACGCGTCCTACGTGAAGGGCGTCGTCATCCCCTGATCGTGCGCCTAGCGACCGGCCATGGTCTGGAAGTACGCCGCGACCGCCGGGTCGGCGAGCATCGCGATCATGAGGCAGCCGAGCACCACGATGTTGGCGACGACACCCGCGACGAGCGGGATCCAGAACGTGGTGCGTCCGGCACGCAACGACTTGGTCGACAACCACAGGGTGACGATCCAGAGGACCACCTGCGCCATGAGCGCGATGATGCCGAGCATCTGTGCGAGTGCGTCCGAGGAGTAGCCGGTGATGCCGAGCTGCACGAACGCGGGGCGGAGGGCGCCGGGCAGGTCCACGAGCATCGGCAGGGTGATGACGATGTTGAAGATGCCGATGCCGAGGAGCACGAACGTCGCCGTGCGGTCGCCAGAAGCGGGTCCTCTGCCCGCCGCGGGAACGGCCGGGTCGAGGTTCACGGGGTGCGCGGGGCCGGTCGGCGCCGGCGCTCGTTCAGGTGCGCGTTCCGGAACGGCGTCGTGCGTCCGATGATCCGTCAGCGGGACGACGGGGGCGACGCCCAGTTCCTCTGCGCGCTGGTGATCGATGGGTTCGCGGATCGACGCCCGCTGTTCCTCGGGCGTTGCGTACTCACCGAACTGCGGACGTGCTGGGCGGGTGGAGTCGGTCATGATCGGTTCCGGCCGCCGAGCGCCCGGTCGTCCTGCTTCCCTTTGAGGTCTTTGCGAAGCTCCTTCGGCAGCGAGAACACGAGGTCCTCCTCCGCCGTCTTGACCTCGTGAACGGTGCCGTACCCGGCGCCTGCGAGGTCGTCGAGCACCTCTTGCACGAGCACCTCAGGCACGGAGGCCCCGCTCGTGACGCCGACGGTCGCGACGCCGTCCAGCCATTCCTGCTTGACCTCGCTCGCGTAGTCGACCCGGTAGGCGGCCTTGGCGCCGTACTCGAGGGCGACCTCGACGAGGCGGACCGAGTTCGAGGAGTTCGCCGAACCGACCACGATCACGAGATCGGCGTCCTGAGCGACCTTCTTGATGGCCACCTGACGGTTCTGGGTGGCGTAGCAGATGTCGTCGCTCGGCGGATCCTGGAGCTTCGGGAACCGTTCGCGCAGTCGGCGGACCGTCTCCATCGTCTCGTCGACGGACAGCGTCGTCTGCGACAGCCAGACGACCTTCTCGGGGTCCTTGACCTCGAGCGTTGCGACGGCGTCCGGGCTGTTCACGATCGTGACGTGCTCGGGGGCCTCGCCAGCGGTTCCCTCGACCTCTTCGTGACCTTCGTGGCCGATGAGGAGGATCTCGAAGTCGTCGCGGGCGAAGCGCACGGCTTCGCGGTGGACTTTGGTGACGAGCGGGCAAGTCGCGTCGATGGCCTGGAGTCCGCGGTCCGCGGCGGCGTTGACCACGGCCGGCGAGACGCCGTGCGCGCTGAACACGATGTGGGCGCCGGTCGGCACCTCGTCGACCTCGTCGACGAAGATCGCGCCCTGGGCTTCCAGCTCGCTCACGACGTGGATGTTGTGCACGATCTGCTTCCGCACGTACACGGGGGCGCCGTAGTGCTCGATGGCCTTCTCGACGGCGATGACGGCGCGGTCGACGCCGGCGCAGTAGCCGCGCGGGGCGGCGAGCAGCACCCGTTTCTCACCCGCCACGGGGTTGTTGGCCAGTCGACCGACGACCCGGCGGAGGCGGGGCATCCCGAGTCCGACGGCGGTGGCTTCACGCAGATCTGTCACACCTTGATTCTACGCGGCTGGTACCGACTCACTCCCTCCGGGCTCCCAGACTCGGGATCCGTCGCCCCGGGTCCATGGCTCCGGAGCTGTGGAGAGCCTCCGACCGTCAGCGGTGGCGGGTAGGCTGGAAGGGCCGAATCCGGCACAGAACCGCCCGCCCCGGTCATTCGAGCCAGCGGAGCAGGCAAGCCCGGAAGACAGCCCAGCCACCAGCCACCCGCAAGCCCAGAGGAGCACCGTGACCGACGCCCCGCCGAGTGCCGAAGCCCCGTGGCCGGTCTCGCAGCTCGGCACGAAGCTGCGCGACTACATCGACCGCCTCGGATCGGTGTGGGTCGAGGGCGAGATCACCCAGTGGGGCGCTTCCGGCGGCAACGTCTACGGCAAGCTCAAGGACGTCGACGTCGATGCGACGGTCGGGTTCACCGTCTGGTCGTCCGTTCGGGCGAAGATCCCGGCGGACCTCAAGCAGGGCGACCGCGTCGTCGCCCTCGTGAAGCCCAACTACTGGCTCAAGGGCGGCACGCTCACCATGCAGGTGCTCGCCATGAAGCACGTCGGTCTCGGCGACCTCCTCGAACGGCTCGAACGACTCCGCAAGCAATTGGCGTCCGAAGGGCTCTTCGATGCGGCGCGCAAACGCCGGCTCCCCTTCCTGCCCAATTGCGTCGGCCTCGTCACCGGCAAGGACTCCGATGCGGAGAAGGACGTCCTCCGGAACGCGCAGCTCCGGTGGCCCTCTGTGCAGTTCCGTGTCGTGCACTCCGCCGTCCAGGGCGACCGCACGGTTCCAGAGGTCGTCTCGGCGATCCAGACGCTCGACGCGGACCCCGAGGTCGACGTCATCATCGTCGCCCGCGGCGGCGGCGACTTCCAGAATCTCCTCGGCTTCAGCGACGAGCGCGTCGTCCGCGCCGCGGCGGCGTGCGAGACCCCGCTCGTGAGCGCCATCGGCCACGAAGCCGATCGCCCGTTGCTCGACGACGTCGCCGACCTCCGCGCCTCCACCCCGACCGATGCCGCGAAGCGCGTCGTGCCGGACGTCGCGGAGGAGCTCTCCCACGTCCAGCAGGCGAAGGCCAGACTCTCCTCGCGCGTCTCAACGCTGATCACGCATGAGATCAACAGTCTGACCGCGCTCCGCTCCCGCCCGGTCCTCGCGTACCCGGAGTGGATCGTCGACTCTCGCTCCGAGGAGCTCACGCGCACGGTCGCGCGCGGCGCCGAACTGATCGACCGCGCCATCGAACGCGCGGGCCGCGAAGTCTCCGACCTCCGATCCCAGCTGCGGGCCCTGTCGCCGCAGCGCACGCTCGACCGCGGCTACGCGATCGTGCAGCTCCCGGGCGGAGGCGTCGTCCGCGACGCCCACGAGGCCCCGGCCGGTGCCGAGCTCCTGCTGACGCTCGCCGTCGGCACGCTCGGGGCGTCCTCCACGGGCGCCCGTCCGGAAGACGATCACCGCACCCCCACCACCGCTGACCACGAATAGGATAGAACCATGGCGACCCCCACCGATGTCTCGGCGCTCAGCTACGAGCAAGCGCGCGACGAACTGGTCCGTGTCGTCTCCGAACTCGAGCAGGGCTCGTCCACCCTCGAGCAGTCGTTGCAGCTGTGGGAGCGCGGCGAGAGCCTCGCGCAGCGCTGCGAGGACTGGCTCATCGGAGCGAAGGCTCGCCTCGACGCCGCTCGTGCGGCGCAGACCGGCGGTGGCGCGAGCACTGGCACGGCAAGCACTGCCGGCGATGCAGATTCGGCCACCGCGTGAGCGCTGCCAAGGCGCCTCGCGTCGTTGCTGAACTCGGCCGTCCGGAGACCCCGGAGGAGACCGCGGCCCGCAAAGCGGTGAACTCGCGGAACCACCGGCAGCGCCAGACGGTCAACAACCTCGTGCTGTCCCTCATCGCCACGGTCGCGCTCGTCGTCATCATCGTCCTCGCCGTTCCCCGCGCCCAGGCGCCCGAACGCCCCGACATCGATTTCGCGATGCTCGCGGACCAGGCGCAGTCCGGCATCACCGAGCCCTTGCTCGTGCCGGAACTGCCGAAGACCTGGGCGAGCAACTACGCCGAGCTCCGGGTGTCGAGCGGCGACAACATCCAGTCGTGGAACATCGGCCTCATCTCACCCGACGACCAGTTCGTCGGCGTGGTCCAGGGCATCGATGCGAACGACACCTGGCTCTCCACCCAGCTCGACGGCGCACGCCCGACGGGCACGACCACGATCGACGGCGTCGACTGGATCGTCTACGCCAACGGCAGCGGGACCGGCAAGGGCAACGTGTCCTACGCGATGTCCACGGTCGCCGGCCCGAGCACCATCGCCGTCTTCGGCACCGCATCAGACAAGACCGTGCAGACCGTCGCAGGCAGCATCGCCGACGACGTCCGCGCGAACGCAGCCCTCTCCCCCGACACGACGGACGCCCAGTGAACGCAGACACCACCACGCTCCCGAACCCCTCCAACCCCTCGCGCCGTGCGCCGGGCAAGGTCTGGCAGGAGATGCTCCGCGGCAACGCGCGATTCGTCGCAGGGACGCCGCTCCACCCCCGCCAGGACGTCGAACGCCGCACGGAGCTCGCCCACGTGCAGGAACCGCATGCGGCCCTCTTCGGCTGCTCCGACTCTCGCCTCGCCGCAGAGATCATCTTCGACAAGGGCCTCGGCGACCTCTTCGTCGTCCGGAACGCAGGCCAGGTCATCTCCGACTCCGTGCTCGGTTCGCTCGAGTACGCCGTGAGCGTCCTGAAGGTCCCGCTCATCCTCGTCCTCGGCCACGACGAGTGCGGTGCCGTGCGTGCCGCCATCGACTCCCAGGCGCCCGACGCGGCTCCGCTTCCCGCGCACATCGACCACATCGTCCAGCGCATCGTCCCCGCCGTGCGGCAGGTCGCCGGCACGAGTGACGTCGACCCGGCCGCGGTCGACGCCCTCCAGGTCGGCCGCGAGCACCTGCGCCACACGGTCGCAGAGCTCCTCGAGCAGTCCGAGCTCATCAGCCAGGCCGTCGCGGACGGCGAACTCGTCGTCGTCGGCGCCAACTACCGCCTCCTCGAAGGAACCGCGGTCCCCGACCTGATCATCGGCGACACCAGCATCCCCGACGCACAGAACAGCACCGAAGGAGAATGAACAGCGTGGTAGAGAACTCCGCAACCGAGTACCGCATCGAGCACGACACCATGGGCGAGGTGCGGGTTCCCGCATCGGCGCTCTACGGTGCGCAGACGCAGCGTGCCGTCGAGAACTTCCCGATCTCCGGATCCGGGCTCGAATCCGCACAGATCGCGGCGCTGGCCCGCATCAAGAAGTCGGCCGCCGTCGCCAACGCGAAGCTCGGTGTGCTGGACCAGGGCATCGCAGATGCGATCGCGTGGGCCGCTGACGAGGTCGTCACCGGCGCACACGACGCGCAGTTCCCCGTCGACACCTACCAGACCGGCAGCGGCACCTCGTCGAACATGAACATGAACGAGGTCCTCGCGACGCTCGCCACCAGCCGCCTCGGCAGCAAGGTGCACCCGAACGACCACGTCAACGCATCGCAGTCGTCGAACGACGTCTTCCCCACCTCGGTTCACATCGCCGTGACGAGCGCGCTCATCGACGACCTCATCCCCTCGCTCGACCACCTCGCAGTGGCGCTCGAGGCGAAGGCGGAGCTCTGGAAGGGCGCCGTCAAGCCGGGCCGCACACACCTCATGGACGCGACCCCCGTCACGCTCGGCCAGGAGTTCGGCGGCTACGCACGCCAGATCCGCCTCGGCATCGAGCGCGTCCGGACGGTCCTTCCCCGTGTAGCGGAGGTCCCGCTCGGCGGCACCGCCGTCGGCACCGGCATCAACACGCCGAAGGGCTTCCCGCAGCTCGTCATCGAACTGCTCGCGCAGGAGACCGAGCTCCCCATCACGGAGGCACAGGACCACTTCGAGGCCCAGGGCGCACGCGACGGCCTCGTCGACGCGTCCGGTGCGCTGCGCGTCATCGCCGTGAGCCTCACGAAGATCTGCAACGACCTCCGTTGGATGGGCTCCGGCCCGAACACGGGCCTCGGCGAACTCCACATCCCCGACCTCCAGCCCGGTTCGTCGATCATGCCGGGCAAGGTCAACCCCGTCATCCCGGAAGCCGTCCTGATGGTCGCCGCCAAGGTCATCGGCAACGACGCGACGATCGCCTGGGCCGGCGCTTCCGGAGCATTCGAGCTGAACGTCGCCATCCCGGTCATGGGCACGTCGCTCCTCGAGAGCATCCGCCTCATCGCGAACGCCACGCGCGTGCTCGCGGACAAGACCGTCGACGGTCTCGAAGCGAACCTCGAGCGTGCTGCGGCCCTCGCCGGGTCGTCTCCGTCGATCGTCACGCCGCTCAACAAGATCATCGGCTACGAGTCGGCTGCCAAGATCGCGAAGCACTCGGTCGCGAAGGGTCTCACCGTTCGTGAGGCCGTCATCGACCTCGGTTTCGTCGAGCGCGGCGAGATCACGGAAGCACAACTCGACAGCGCGCTCGACGTCCTGTCGATGACACACGCCGGCTGATCGGTTCGCCCGACACCCGTTGAGCGGCGACGCTCACTCCGCGACGCGCGGGCTGCTCTCGCAGTCCGCGCGTCGTTGTGTCCGGGCCCGTTGCAAGGACACCCGCGTCCGTTTCGCTGTGCCGGATGACTGCGGCGTCCAACACCTGTCGCACACGCCTACACTCGGACCATGGGGTTCTGGTCGAAGTTGTTCGGACGCACGGAGTACGACACGACGGTGTCCGACTACCAGGGCGAGGCCGCACTCGATCGTGCGAGCTACGACCGCACGGTCGCCGCTGAGGCGGCGGCTGCTCCGTTCCGACTCGTCATCGAGGACACCTTCGTCATCACGGGTCGTGGGACGGTCGCGACGGGTACCGTTCAGAGCGGTCGGGTCGCGATCGGTGATCGGCTGACCGCCCAGGATCCGAACGGCGGCAATCCCGTGCAGCTCCGGGTGACCGGTATCGAAGCCTTCCGACGGACGCTCACGGTCGGTGCCGCAGGCGATCACATCGGTTTGCTGCTCGGCAACACGCCTGCGTCCGATCTGCAGCGCGGTCGTGTCCTGACCGCTGCTGAGGCGACGCTCCCGACGCCTCCGCCGAAGCCGCCGTCCCCGCACTCCTGAGCAGCGCCCTCCGCCTCTGGCGTGTGCACAATTCCGGAGAAGGTGTGACAGGAGTGACGAAAACGGCGGATTTCGGCCGATGTCGTCACTCGTGTCACAGGACTTCCGGAATTGCGCAAGCACCTGTGGGGAACGCGGTGCGGTCACCAGCGGTCGTGGATGGCCTCACGGAAGTCACGATCGTAGATCCAGCGCACGGCGTCGAGGTAGGCGGCGGGCAACGCATCGGCACGGCCTGCTGCGGCGTTGGAGCGTGCCTGTTCGATGGAGCGCGCACCAGGGATCACGCTCGTCACACCCTCCTGCTGGGTGACCCACGCGATGGCGGCCTGTGCGGGCGTGAGGCCGTCGGGGACCAGCTCCGTCAGCTCCTTCGCAGCGGCCACGCCACTCGCGAAATCGATGCCGGAGAACGTCTCACCCACATCGAAGTGGCTGCCGTCACGGTTGTAGTTCCGATGGTCGTCGGCGGCGAACGACGTCGAGGTCGTGTACCGGCCGCTCAGGAGCCCCGAGGCGAGCGGCACCCGCGCGATGATCCCGACGCCGGCTTCAACCGCGGCGGGGAGCACCTGGTCCAGCGGCTTCAAGCGGAAGGCGTTCAGGATGATCTGCACGCTCGCGGTGCCGGGGCGGCTGATGGCGGCGAGCGCCTCGTCGCACGTCTCGACGCTCACACCGTAGTTCGCGATGGCGCCATCGGCGACGAGCGTGTCGAGGGCGTCGTAGACGAGGTCGTTCGAGACCACCGAGGTCGGCGGGCAGTGGAGCTGCACGAGGTCGAGGCGGTCGACGCCCAGGTTCGTGCGGGAACGATCGGTCCATTCGCGGAAGTTCGCGAGGGTGAAGTTCGCTGGATCCTGCTCGCCGCGGCGACCCATCTTCGTCGCGACGGTGATGCGCGCGTCCGGGTTGTCAGCCAGGAATCCGCCGATGATGCGTTCGCTGCGTCCGTCGCCGTAGACGTCGGCGGTGTCGAAGAAGGTCACGCCCTCCTCGACCGATGCGGCGAGGACGGCACGAGCATCGGCTTCGCTCACATCGCCCCAGTCCGCGCCCAGCTGCCACGTGCCGAGGCCGACGATCGAAACGGGCCTGCCGGTGCGGCCGAGAATGCGTTCTTCCATGCTCCAAGCCTACGGCTGTCGGGTGCTTCGTCGCGATCGGGACCCGTCCGTCTCCTCGCGGTCGGCGCATGACAGCTCAGCTGAGCACGGTGATCGCCGGGCCGGAACGACCGAAGAAGAGGACGACGCCGACGGCCGCCCAGAATCCGGCGAGCAGGAACGGTCCGAAGGCCATGCGGCCGGCATCGAAGGGCCGCCCGTCGGAGGACGCGCACCGTCGAACATCACGACCGTCGTTCCGACGAGCATCCCGACGACCGTCCCGATGCGCGCCCCCTCGGCTGCGCCGCCGACATCGCTGCACACGCGCGGCCACCAGCACCACGACCGCGCCGCCACCGCCGAACAGGACGCCGAGCATGGCGGCGAGCATCGTGATGGACGGCCCGAAGCAGCCCGCGACGAGCCCCAGCAGGAGCCCGAGTTTGGCATCACCCATGCCGAGGCTGCCAGCCAGCGCGAAGAGGAAGAACACCCCGAACCAGACGACGCCGGTCGCGAACGGCAACCAGACGGGGAGATCCGACACGAACGCATCCGCGAGGACCGACGGCACCGCCATCACGATCGCTGGCAGGAGGAGGCGGTTCGGGAGCCGATGCTCGCGCACGTCGATGCGGACGAGCTGTGGCGTGATCACCGCGATCACGACGAGGGCGGCAGACACCGGCCGTGTCCCTGCGACGACCCAGCTGAGCACGACGAGCGCGAACCCCAGCGGGACCTGCCACGCAAGGCTGCCCCACGGCACTGCCCATCCGCCCACGCCCAGAGCCGCTCCCGAACCGCCGTTTCGCCCCACCGCTCCAACCATCGGCCCAGACTAGGCACTCGCGCCGTCGCCCCGCGGAATCTCTCCACAGGCGCCCCGACGACGGTCACCACCCCAGCACGGCACCAGGACGGCACCAGCACGGCGCCAGCGCGCCAACGGCAGCAGACGCGCGACAGCCCGCGAACCGTCAACGGTCGCGGGCTGCTGGCGCAGCGGCTGAACTCAGCTCACCTGAGCTCACCTCACCTCACCTCACCTCAAGCGAGCTCGTTCCCCTCCAGCATCTCGGTGACGAGCGCGGCGATGGCGGACCGTTCGGACCTCGTGAGCGTCACGTGCCCGAACAGCGGGTGGCCCTTGAGCGTCTCGATGACCGATGCGACGCCATCGTGACGACCGACGCGCAGGTTGTCCCGCTGGGCGACGTCGTGCGTGAGCACCACCCGAGAGTTCTGCCCGATGCGGCTGAGCACCGTGAGGAGCACGTTCCTCTCCAGGGACTGCGCCTCATCGACGATCACGAACGCGTCGTGGAGCGATCGACCGCGGATGTGCGTGAGCGGCAGCACCTCGAGGATGCCGCGTTCCACGACCTCGTCGAGGACGTTCTGCGACACGACCGCGCCGAGGGTGTCGAAGATCGCCTGTCCCCAGGGGTTCATCTTCTCCCCCTGGTCGCCCGGCAGGTAGCCGAGCTCCTGGCCGCCCACCGCGTACAGCGGCCGGAACACCATGATCTTCTTGTGCTGCTGCCGCTCCAGGACTGCCTCGAGTCCGGCGCAGAGTGCGAGCGCGGACTTCCCCGTCCCTGCTCGCCCACCCAACGACAGGATGCCGATCTCGGGGTCCAGCAGCATGTCGATCGCGAGCCGCTGTTCTGCAGAGCGTCCGTGGAGCCCGAAGACGTCCCGGTCGCCGCGCACGAGCTTGTAGGAGCGCTTGCCCGTGACCCGGCCGAGGGCGGATCCGCGGTCGGAGTGGATGACGAGGCCCGTGTTGATGGGCATGTCCTCGATGAGGGCCGTCGTGCCGTCCTCGCGTTCGTACAGTTCGCTCATCGCATCGGAGCCGAGTGTGATCTCGTCCATGCCGGTCCAGCCGGAGTCGACGGCGAGTTCTGCACGGTACTCCTCGGCCGCGAGCCCGATCGATGCCGCTTTCACGCGCAGCGGCATGTCTTTGGACACGACCGTGACGGCGAGGCCGTCGTTGGAGAGGTTGAGCGCCACGGCGAGGATCCGCGAGTCGTTGTCACCGAGCTGCAGCCCGGACGGCAGGACCCCCATGTTGGAGTGGTTCAGTTCGACGCGGAGGGAACCGCCGTCGCCGGCGGGAATCGGGAAGTCGAGCCGTTCGTGTTCGACGCGCAGTTCATCGAGCAGGCGAAGGGCCTGTCTGGCGAAGTAACCGATCTCCGGATCGTTCCGCTTGCCCTCCAGCTCGCTGATCACGACGACCGGGATGACGACAGCGTGCTCCGCGAAACGGAACAGCGCTTTCGGATCGGACAGGAGCACCGAGGTGTCGAGCACGTAGGTGCGCTCGAGTTGTTCGACGCTCCGGTCCCCTGCTGGTTCGCTTGTCGTTCGCCTTCCCGACTGCGCTCCCGCAGTCCGTGTCGATGCAGTGCGTGTCGACGTCGCCTTCGTCGGTACGGTGTCGCTCGTACCGGTCTGGTCCGACGTGTTGAGTGCTTCTTGCGCGGCCACAACCACTCCCACCCCGAGCAACTCGTGCTCGGATCACTCTGCGAGGAAGGCCACGTAGCGGGTTTCGAGCCGAACTTGTGTGGCCGTCTCGACCAGGCGCCATGCCTGATGAGACGAAGGTACGTCCGCGAAGCATCCACAGGTGCGCGACACGCCCCGCGTCCTGTTACGGGCAGATGAACAATCCGTGTGCAGCCGATCGATCGCTCACCGGCTCAGTACGTCGCGGCCGTGCCGAACGATACGAGAGCTGCCCGCAGCTGCGCGATGGTCTCGTCCGTCGTCCCGGCGTGCACCGAGAAGCGCACGGAACCGGCACGTGTCGTCGCGGTGACGCCGTGGTTGAGGAGCGATTCGGAGAGCACGGTCACGAGGGCCGGGTCCGGTTCGACGACGATGATGCCGGCCCGCTCCGATTCGTCGCGGGAGGACGTGACGGGGAGGCCGAATTCGTCGGCCAGGTCGATGACCTCGCTCGCACGATCGGTGATGACGCTCTGGACCGCCGCGACGCCGACGGATGCCGTGTCCTCGAGGCTCGCCGCGAAGCGGGCTTCCGCGATGGGGTCGGCCCGGGTGATCGAGAATGCGTTCGCTGAACGGCTGGGCGCTGGCGTGACGGAGAACGGCCACGGCTCATCGGTGCCGGTGATGCCGGAGAACACGGGCACGAGGCGGTCGAGGGCGCGGTCGCTGAGAGCGAGGAACCCCGTGCCCCAGCCGGCGCGCATCCACTTCTGTCCGCCGGTGGCGACGACGTCCGCGAGCTCGTACGGTGCGTCCACGACGCCGAAGCCCTGGATGGCGTCGACGATGAGCAGACGGTCGCCGATGACCTCGCGGATGCCCTCGATGTCGCTGAGGTATCCCGTGCGGTAGTCGACGAGGCTCACGGCGACGGCGGTGATCGCATCGGTCAGCTGATCGCGGATCCGGCCGGGGGTGACAGGTCCGTGCTCGGTGTCGAGCCAGGCCGGGGTGAGGACGTGCCTGTGCTCTGCGGCCCGCTCGGCCGCGAGCGGCATGCTCGGGAACTCGTCGCGGGACATCAGCACGGAGCCGGTGAGCCCGAACATGACATGCATGAGGCCCTGGGAGGTGTTCGGCTGCGTCACGACCTGATCGGTCCGGTAACCGGTCAAGGCGCCTACCGCGGTGCGGAGCCGGAGGCTCTGTTCGTCGATGCCCCGGAGCGCACCGGCACGGCCGAGGCTCAGCGTGCCGTTCCAGAGCGCCGATTCCGCGGCGACGGTCTCCGACATCGGTCCGACGCGGCCGTAGTCCAGATAGCCCGTCTCCTCCGGGAACCCGTTCCGGAAGGCGTCGAGTGCAGTCATGGTGTCAGCCTCCGAAGCGCCGGTTCCGTCGGGAGAAGTCGCGCAATGCACGAAGGAAGTCGACCTCACGCAGGTCGGGGCCGAGTGCTTCCACGAAGTAGAACTCGCTGTGAGCGCTCTGCCAGAGCATGAAGTCGCTCATCCGTTGTTCACCGCTCGTACGGATGACGAGATCGGGGTCCGGCTGGCCGCCCGTGTAGAGGTGCTCGCCGATGAGGTCGGGGGTGAGGAGGGCGGCGAGCTCTTCGAGGCTGCGGCCCTCCAGGTGGTGCTGTGACACGATGCTGCGCATGGCGTCGACGATCTCGGTGCGTCCGCCGTACCCGACCGCGAGATTGATGTGCAGGCCCTGCTTGGCGGCCGTGCGCTGTTCCGCCGCGCCGAGGGCGGCGATGAGCGGTGCGGGCAGGCCCTTCTCGGAGCCGACGTGCTTCACCCGCCAGTCGCGGTAGTGCGAGAGGTCCTCTGCGAGATCGGCGATGATCTCGATGAGGTCGTTCAACTCTTCCGGCGAGCGATTCGTGAGGTTGTCGCTCGACAGCAGGTACAGGGTGACGACGCTGACGCCGAGATCGTCGCACCACTCGAGGAACTCGCGCATCTTCGCCGCGCCGGCGCGGTGTCCGTGGGCCGCCGAGTCGTAGCCGAGCTGCTTCGCCCAGCGCCGGTTGCCGTCGATGATCATCGCGACGTGGTGCGGCATGGTCTCGGGACGGAGGCTCTTCCGCAGACGTCTCGC
Organism: Plantibacter lichenum; assembly: GCF_050587525.1. Taxonomy (NCBI): domain Bacteria; kingdom Bacillati; phylum Actinomycetota; class Actinomycetes; order Micrococcales; family Microbacteriaceae; genus Plantibacter; species Plantibacter lichenum. Next base: position 90,183 of record NZ_JBOBFT010000005.1, read on the forward strand.
ATACAGGTCGTAGAGGAATCCATCCCCCGACGCGGTTTGCTTGCTCATCACCATGCAACGCTAGTGCCTTTTTCCTGGAGCACCCGAGCGGATCGGCTCGTGCCGCCCATCTGCCTGTGATCTCCCGCGTCTGTCGGGTTGACCTGGCCACGCGACTATTCTTGCTGCATGGCATCCCCTGGCACCCACGACGACGATCCCACCGGCTTCCGCGGGGTCGACGACGATTCGGACACCGCGACGATCGAGGCGGCTGGCGATGCAGGGGCCGAACTCCCCAAGCTGCCGCTCCTGGAGGTGGCCGCGGCCGACGCCGCTCTCGCTGAGGTCAAGCCGACGTGGCGCGGCTGGATCCATGCCGGAACGTTTCCCGTGGCGATCGCCGCCGGCATCGTCCTCGTCGCGCTCGCCCAGGGCCCTGCCGCGAAATGGAGCACTGCGGTCTTCGCGCTGACCTCACTGCTCCTGTTCGGCAACTCTGCGCTCTACCACCGCTTCACCTGGCGGCCGAAGGTGCGTGTCGTCCTCAAGCGCATCGACCACGCGAACATCTTCCTGCTGATCGCGGGCACCTACACGCCGATCGCCGTCCTCGCACTGCCGCCGTCGAAGGGTGTGCTGCTGCTCTCGCTCGTCTGGGGCGGTGCGATCCTCGGCATCGGGTTCCGCGTGTTCTGGATCAACGCGCCCCGCTGGTTGTACGTGCCCCTGTACCTCGCGCTCGGCTGGGGCGCCGTGGCGTACCTCGTGGACATCGCGAACGCCAATGTCGCCACCATGGTCCTCGTCGCCGCTGGCGGCCTGTTCTACACGGTCGGCGCCGTCATGTACGCAGTGAAGCGGCCGAACCCGTGGCCGGGGAAGTTCGGCTTCCACGAGCTGTTCCACGCGTGCACGCTGCTCGCGTTCCTCTGCCACTGGACGGGCATCCTGCTGCTCGCGATCGCGCCCGTCTACAACGCCTGAGCTGCTCGCTCGCGAGCATCGGCTCACGCTCGGGCGAGTTAGTCGCGTCTGGGCGCTTCCGAGTCCGGGTTCGTCTCGGGAGCGGACGGTGCACTGGATGCTCCTGATGCGGGGGACGCGCCGGATGCTTCGCCCTGCACTCCGCCCTGTTCGTCGCGCTCGCGCAGCTCCGCCTGCAGGCGTTCCTCGACCTCTGCACGGTAGTTGACCCGGCGGACACGACGCGTCATGTCGATGATCAGCAGCACGACCACTGCGGCGACGGCGAACGTCGCCACGAAGCCCCACGGACCCGGGGTCACCTGGTTTTCGTCGAACTGCGGCGCCGACGGCGATGGCGACGGCGTGACCGCGAGGACGAACTCGGTGAACAGGTGGGTGAGCGTCATGCAGGGTCCTCTATTCCAGCGAACAAATCGGATTCCGGGACGGAGGAGCCGACATGGGAGGTGACCAACTCGAAGTCCTCGAACGGCCAGGCCGCGCGCTGTGCATCGTTCGGCCAGAAGAAGAAGGGCGAGTCGTCCGGCACCTGGCTGCGGTGCGCACGAAGCGCTGCGTCACGGGCTTCGAAGAAGTCACCGACGGGGACGTGCGTCGTCGAACGGTCGACGCGATCTGCCATCCATTCACGCATCTCGGCGAGACGCTCGGTCTCCGGGGCGCCGGGGTTGTGTTCGAGGAGGTACTCGTACACGGCCGTGAGGCGCTGCGTGTTGAACGACTGGTCGTAGTAGAGCTTCGAGACCTGCCAGGCGGGTCCGGCCTCCGGATACCGCTCCGGGTCGGCTGCAGCTTCCATGGCGGCGACGCTGACCTGGTGGCAGCGGATGTGGTCGGGGTGCGGGTAGCCGCCGTTCTCGTCGTAGGTGACGAGGACCTGCGGCTTGAAATCGCGGATGAGGCGCACGAGCACGCCGACGGAGGTCTCGAGCGGGATGGAGGCGAAGGAGGCGTGCGGAACCGAGCCGTCGTCCTGCGCCATGCCGCTGTCCATGTAGCCGAGCCAGCGGTGCTCGACGTCGAGGACGCGCTGCGCCTCGGCCATCTCGAGTCGGCGGTACCCGGGCAGATCGCGCTGCGCCATCGGGATCGCTTCCACGGCTGGATTCAGGATGTCGCCGCGTTCGCCGCCCGTGCAGCTCACGATCATGACCTCGGCGCCTCGTGCACGGTACGCGGCCGACGTGGCTGCACCCTTGCTCGACTCGTCGTCGGGGTGGGCGTGGACGGACATGAGTCTCAGCGTCACGGAGATCACACCTCTCGGAGCGTACGGACTGTCAGGAAGAGGCAATAGCCTTGAGGTTCAAGACTAACCGTTCGAACTGGAGTGCGTGACGATGACCGGTACCCCTCAGGCGGCCCTCGACGCACGCTACGGCCGGACGCCCGGACGCGCCAAACGCGACAGACGCATCCTCTGGATCGTCGCTGCGGCCTTCGTCGCCGTGTTCGCAGCGTGGGTGGTCTGGGCCGGCCTCGACGGCAGCGGTCCCACCATCGAGACGCGGGACACGGCGCACGAGCTCGTCGACGCGACGACCGTCAGCGTCTCCTTCGAGGTCACCGCTCCCCCGAACACCCCCCTCGCGTGCGCCGTCAAAGCGCTCAACGAGCAGTTCGCGGTCATCGGTTGGAAGGTCATCGAGCTGCCCGTGTCCGCGGAACGCACCCGCAACTTCACGGAGACCGTCCGCACCACGGAGCAGAGCAACACGGGCCTCGTGTCCGAGTGCTGGGTCCTCACGAAGGACTCCTGAGCCGTTCCGAGCCACTGTGAGCTGCTCCCACCCGCTCTGACCAGTTCTCATCCCGCTCTGAGCTGCTCTGACACCTGCTCTGACCAGCTCTGACCAGCCCCTTGGCACATGGCGGGGAAGAATGCCAGACTGCGCGCCGGATTCGCCGCCGACGAGCGGACCGTGAGAGAATCGCTGAAAGCATTTCCTTGAACGCCCTGGCGCACTGCCAGGGCGTCTGGCGTATGACGCACCTCGTCCAATCGCCTGTTCCATCCGATGCAAAGGAGTTCCATCGTGTCCGAGCAGATCCAGGAGACGTTCCTCACGCAGGAGGCGTACGACCGCCTGCAGGGAGAACTCGACTTCTTGAGCACCACCGGCCGTGAAGAGATCGCCAAGAAGATCGAAGCCGCCCGTGAAGAAGGCGACCTCAAGGAGAACGGCGGCTACCACGCGGCGAAGGATGAGCAGGGCAAGCAGGAGGCACGCATCAGGTCGCTCACCCAGCTCCTCCGCGATTCCAAGGTCGGCGTCGCTCCGCAGTCGAACGGCGTCGTCGTGTCCGGAACGGTCATCACGGCCGATGTCGCGGGCGGCGAAGAGGTCTTCCTCCTCGGCAGCCGTGAGATCGCCGACGGCACCGACCTCGACGTCTACAGCGAGGGCAGCCCGCTCGGCACGGCCATCCAGGGCCTGAAGGTCGGCGAATCGACGTCGTACACGGCGCCGAACGGCAAGGAGATCACCGTCAAGATCATCAAGGTGGAGAACTTCACCGGCTGATCGAGCAACGTGCTTCGCAGGCACGTCCTGACGACGAAAGCCCTCCCGCACTGCCTGCATGCAGGCAGCGGGAGGGCTTCTTCGTGTGAGACGGGCGCCGACCTGCTCAGTCGTCGACGATCTGCGGGTCGTAGCCGGCTTCGCGGAGCGTCTGGACGACGAGGTCGCGGTGGTCCGGTCCGCGCGTCTCCACACTCAGTTCCAGTTCGACCTCGCTGATCTGGAGGCCGTGCCCGTGACGCGTGTGCAGGACCTCGATGACGTTCGCGTTCGCCTGGGCGACGAGTTCGGCCGTGCGCGCCAACTGGCCCGGGCGATCCGGCAACGGAATGCGGAGCGTGAGGTAGCGGTCGGAGGCCGCGAGCCCGTGGCTGACGACCTTCTGGAGGAGGAGCGGGTCGATGTTGCCGCCCGAGAGGATCGAGACCGTCGTGCCCTCCGGAACGATCTTCCCGGCGAGGATCGCCGCGACACCTGCTGCACCGGCCGGTTCGACGACGAGCTTCGCGCGCTCCAGCAGGACGACGATCGCTTTCGCGAGATCGTCCTCCGTCACGGTCACGACCTCGTCCACGAGCTTGCTGATGATGTCGAAGTTGAGCGTGCCGGGACGACCGACCGCGATGCCGTCCGCGATCGTCGGCTGGACCGTCACGTTGACGGGTTCGCCGGCTTCGAGCGAGGGCGGGTAGGCGGCGGCGTTCGCGGCCTGCACGCCGATGATCCGGATCGTGCGGCCTTCGAGCGCCGCACGCTGCTTGAGCGCGCCGGCGACACCCGAGATGAGGCCTCCGCCACCGATCGGGACGATCACGGTCTGCACGTCGGGGACCTCGTCGAAGATCTCGAGGCCGAGCGTGCCCTGACCCGCGATGACGTCGATGTGGTCGAACGGCGGGATGAGGATGGCGCCGGTCTCCGCCGCGAATTCGGCCGCGGCGATGAGCGGCTCTGCGACGGTGTGGCCGCCGAGGACGACATCGGCGCCGTAGTCGCGGGTTGCCGAGAGCTTGGGCAGCGGCACACCGAGCGGCATGAAGATCGTGGCCTTGATGCCGAGCTCGCGCGCCGCGAAGGCGACGCCCTGCGCGTGGTTGCCGGCGGAGGCCGCCACGACGCCGCGCGCCCGCTCCTCGGCGGACAAGGCGGCCATGCGGTTGTAGGCGCCGCGGATCTTGTACGAGCCCGTGCGCTGCAGGTTCTCGCACTTGAGGTGCACGTCCGCGCCGAGGACGTCGGACAGGTAGCGTGAGCTCTCCATCGGCGTCGCCTGCACCGTCCCGGCGAGCGTCTCACGGGCGCGTTCGAATGCAGCCAACGAGGGACCCGGGAAGCTGTCGACGACGCGCTGGTCGTTCGTGTGGGTCTGATCAGTCATGTGGGTCTGGTACCTGGGCTTTCTTGGAACCGGGTCTGTGTGCGGGGACGGTGTGCCAGATGCCATCCACGCTGAAGGCTGCCGGAAGGGCGTCGGGTGTTCGCCAGACGCCGCTCGAGATGTAGTGCACCATGACGTTGAACACGGCGACGACGGGGACGGCGAAGAGCGCCCCTGGAATGCCCGCGACCATGGTGCCGCCCGCGACCGCGAGGACCACGGCGAGCGGGTGCACCTTGACGGCCGTGCCCATGATGAGCGGTTGCAGGACGTGCCCCTCGATCTGTTGCACGGCCAGCACGACGATGAGCATGAGCAGCGCGATGAAGGGACCGTTGTAGACGAGGGCGAGGAACACCGCCACGGCGCCCGTCACGACCGCACCGATGATCGGCACGAAGGAGCCGAGGAGGACGAGGACGGCGACGGGGATGGCGAGCGGAACGCCGAGGAGGAACGCGCCGAGTCCGATGCCGACGGCGTCGATCGTGGCGACGAGGATCTGCGTGCGTGCGTAGTTGCCGAGCGTCGTCCAACCCGCCTGACCGGCGCCGTCGACGGCGGGCCTCGCCCGCTTCGGGAAGACGCGGACGGTCCAGCGCCAGATCGTCTTGCCGTCGATGAGGATGAACAGGAGGCAGAAGAGGCTGAGGAAGAGGCCCGTCGCCACGTGTCCGAGCGTCGATCCGAGGGACAGCGCCCCGCTCACGAGCACCTGGCCGTCCTCCTGGACGGAGTTCCAGACCTGCCCGACGAAGTCGTTCAGCTGCGCCTCGGTGATGTGCATCGGGCTGTCGAGGAGGAACTGCTTGAAGTCGTCGAACGCACCGAGGCTGCGGTCCTTGACCGAGTCGAACTGCGCGTAGATCTGTGAGATCGCGAGGTACAGGAGCCCGGAGACGACGGCGATCGCCCCGAGCATGGCTGCGGCGACCGCGAGGCCCCTCGGCCAGCGATGGCGCACGAGGAAGGACACGACGGGCGTCAGGAGCGCCGAGACGAGGATGGCGATGAGCAGCGGGATGACGATGAGCCGGAGCTGCACGATGATGAAGATGAGCAGCGCGACGGCCGCAGCGACCACGAGGATCCGCCACGACCAGGCGGCGGCCGTGCGCATGCCGCGAGTGACCGAGGGATCCTCGGCCGGTCGTCGTTCGGTGGTCGGGTCAGGCAGAAGCCGGCCCCACCAGGTCTTCGGAGTGTCGTCCGCCACCCGTCAAGTGTATGGCCGACGCATGCCCGAGCGGGCATATCGTCGGAGACGGCTCGATCGGCCTCCCCTCACGCGTGCACGGGTGCCGCCGGTCGCGTCCGGGGCGGCGATGTCGGCGGGCGGTGTTAGCGTCGGATCGATGTCCGAGACGATCACTCCGCAACTGGCCAGACGTATCGCCCTCTCCGCGCAGGGCTTCGGCGGCCGCACCCCGACGAGCGCGCCGGGGAGCCGCGCGCTGCGCTCGACGATCGACCGCCTCGGGCTCGTGCAGATCGACTCCGTCAACGTCTTCGAACGCAGCCACTACCTTCCACTGTTCGCGCGGCTCGGCGCCTACGACAAGGACGTCCTCGACAAGCTCACCGTCAGGAAGCGTGCGCCCTACCTCGAGTACTGGGCCCATGAAGCGGCGTTCATCCCGCGCGACGCCTGGCCGCTCTTCCGCTGGCGCATGGAGGCCAATCGCCGGAACGACTTCGCCGACGAGTCCGGCTGGGCCGCTCAGAACCCCGCGATGCTGCAGTGGGTCCTCGACGAGCTCCGGGAGAAGGGTCCACTGCGAGCGAGCGAGATCGAACACGACGCCAACGTCCGGCAAGGGCCGTGGTGGGGTTGGTCGGACGTCAAACGCGCCCTGGAGACGCTCTTCCGTCACGGTGACGTCGTCACGGCGGGCCGCGACCGCTTCGAGCGCCGCTACGCCCTCCCCGAGCAGGTGCTCGACGAGGAACTCCTCGGCCGTGACGTGAGTCGTGAGGACGCGATCCGCGAGCTCGTCCGCCGATCCGCCGCCGCGCACGGCATCGCCACGCTGCCAGACCTCGCCGACTACTTCCGCATCAAGCCCAAGACGGAGGTCAGGCGCGCCATCGAGGAGCTCGTCGACGCCGGCGAGCTCGAACCCGTCACCGTTCCCGGATGGGACCGTCGAGGGGTGCCGGAGGCAGCGTGGATCCACCGGGACGCCAAACGTCCCCGCCGGATCGAGGCCGACGCGCTCCTCAGTCCCTTCGATCCCGTCGTCTGGTTCCGTGAGCGCGCGTTGCGGATGTACGGCCTCCACTACCGAATCGAGATCTACACGCCGGCCCCGAAACGCGTCTTCGGCTATTACGTCCTGCCCGTGCTCCTCGACGACGCGATCGCCGCTCGGGTGGACCTCAAGAGCGATCGGCAGGCAGGCGTCCTCCGGGTGCAGGCGTCCTGGTTGGAGCAGGAGGCGGACCCTCGGCTCTTCACGGGGCGAGCCACCCCGCCGCTCGCACGGGACGAGGTGGCACACCGTCTCGCGCGGCTGCTCGAACGGACCGCCGCCTGGCAGGGGCTCGACGGAGTCGTCGTCGCGGACCGGGGAACGCTCGCCGGCCCCCTCGCTGCAGCCCTCGGGGTGCCCCTCAGCACTCCGCTCGCAGGGCCGGGTGCCGAAACACTCCCGGACGGGGGTATGGGTACCACTCCCCATGCCGCAGAAGCGGAAAACGCCGCGGACGAGCTCGACTGACTGCTAGCTTGGGGCACTTCAGTCCCGATCGAGGAGTAGCCCCGTGAGCACCGACGACCCGACGCCCGAGCAGAGCGAACAGCCGGAGCAGTCAGCACAGCCAGAACAGACAGCACAGCCACAGCCGACATCAGCAGCGCAGGCGGATCAGGCAGCGCAGCAAGATCAGGCAGCGCAGCACGACCAGGCAGCACGGCCGGACCAGCCGGCGACCGCGCCGCAGACGCCATCGGCCGCCGACTCGCAGCAGCCGCAGCAGTCGCCGGTCGTCCCACCCGTTGCCGGCCAGCCGCACGTCACGCCGCAGCAGCCCGGCCAGCCGCCGGCTCAGCCCACGGGCCAGCAGCCCCTCGCACCCCAGCAGCCCTACGGCGCCCCTGCCCAGCAGCCCTACGGTGCACCGTCCCAGCAGCCCGGCGCCCAGCAGCCGGCCCCGTACGGCACGCAGCCACAGCAGCCCTACGGCGCCACCGCACAGAACCCCTACGCCACGGGACAGCAGAATCCCTACGCCACGGCACAGAATCCCTACGCGACCGCCGCTCCCAAGGCGCCGATGGACCCGAAGCTCAAGAAGCGGATCATCCTGTGGTCGTCGATCGCCGGTGGCGCGCTCGTCCTGATCGCAGCAGCCGCCATCACGATCTCGACCGTCAACACGACCGTCTACGGTCCGGGCGGGCAGGTGCAGAAGTACCTCGACGCCATCGCCGCCGGTGACGCCAAGACCGCGAACCAGATCGCTTCCCCGGACAAGTCGTTCCTGGACCGCTACGGTTCCACGTCCGGAGACGATGCGACGGGCGACCCGAGGGCCCTCCTCACGAACGAGGTCCTGAAGGCCGCCGACAAGCGGATCACGAACCAGACCGTCAGCCGCACCGCCGTCTACGGCGACAAGGCCACCGTGGAGGTGCGCTACAAGCTCGACGGCAAGTCCTACCGCGACACCGTGCAGCTCGACCGCACGGGCAAGCAGGCCGTGTTCTTCGACGACTGGGAGATCGACAGCCCGCTCGTCGGCGGCATCTCCGTCTACTCCGGCAACGCAGGATCGAGCGTCAGCGTCAACGGCGTCACGGTCGAGGCGTCCTCGGATCAGACACTGCTCGCGTACCCGGCCGTCTACGCCGTCGCCGCACCGGAGAGCAAGTACCTCACGGGCAAGGCGCAGGACGTGGCCCTGACCTCCTTCTCGGCTGGCGGCGGCTCCGCGTTCGTCGACCTCGAGATCAAGCCGACCGACGCCCTCTCCTCCGAGGTGCAGAAGCAGGTCGTCTCGATGCTCGAGAAGTGCATCTCGGTGAACACGCTCGACACGACGTGTGAGGCGATGCCGTCGTGGCAGCAGACCGCGTTCACGAACGTCGGTCCCGTCACGTGGAAGCTCACCTCGCCGCCCACCGTCAACGTGAACGGCTCGGGGACCTCGTTCTACACGAGCGACGGTCAGATCGATGCGACCTTCGACGCCTCGCGCTACGGCCGTCCGGTCGAGACGCAGTCGCTTTCGGCGACGTACCTGTCGTTCAGTGGAACGATCACGATCGACAAGGACGACAAGGTCACCGTCACCTTCGACGAGTAGTGCACTGGCGCGGCGCAGGCCCGCCGAGCGCGGGCCTGTGCCGCGAGCGCATCGCGCTGACTAGAAGCCGCTGCCGATCGTGGAGAGTCGCTTGATGCGCTCGACGAGCGGCGGGTGCGTGCTGAACAGGCGAGCGACCGCGCCGGGCTTCAGCGGGTCGGAGATCCACAGGTGCGCCATGGACGAGTTCTGCTTCGCCATGGGGCGTCCGTAGGTGGCGAGCTTGCCGAGGGCGCTCGCGAGCGCTTCAGGGTGGCGGGTCGTGAGAGCGCCGGTCGCATCGGCCAGGTACTCGCGCTGACGAGAGATCGCAAGTTGCACGAGTGTCGCGAGGAGCGGCGCGACGAGCATCGCGACGATGCCGAGGACGAGCATGACGGGGTTGCCGCCGTTGTTGTTGTTCCGGTTGCCGCCGCCCCAGATCGTCATGCGCAGCAGCACGTCCGACAGGAAGCCGATCGCGACGACGAGGCCGAAGACGACCATCGACACCCGAATGTCGTAGTTCTGCACGTGGCCGAGTTCGTGGGCCATCACGCCTTCCAGTTCCGAGTCGTTCATGATCTCGAGCAGGCCCGTGGTCGCCGCGACCATCGCGTGTTCCGGGTCCCGTCCCGTCGCGAAGGCGTTGGGGGCCGGGTCGTTGATGATGTACACCTCCGGCATGGGGATGCCGGTCGTGATCGCGAGGTTCTCCACCACCCGGTACAGCCGCGGGTTGTCCGCCTTCTCGATGCGCTGCGCACCGCTCATCGCTATGGCCTGACGACCCGCGAAGAAGTACTGCAGGAGTGCATAGCCGATGGCGACGACGAGCACCACGATCGTGATCGTCGGGCTCTGGTAGATGGACCCCGCGAGCCAGCCCAGGCCGCCGATGATCACGAGGAACACGATGAAGATGACCACCGTGTTGAACTTGTTCTTGGCGATCGCGCGATACATGGGAGGGCTTTCCTGGAGGGTCTAGGGGCTGTACGGGTGTGGATGGGTGCTGGTTCGGGTGTCCGGGTACGAGGATGACCGGGGCGTCACGCCCCGGTCATCTGCTCGGCGCTGCGAGCGCGTGGATCAGAACTGGACGCGAGGAGGTTCCGCGATCGCGGCGTTGTCCGTGACCTCGAAGAAGTCACGGGCGCTGAACCCGAGGCCGCGGGCGAACAGGTTGTTCGGGAAGACCTTGATCTTGGTGTTGAGCTCGCGGACGCCGCCGTTGTAGAAGCGGCGCGATGCCTGGATCTTGTCTTCCGTGTCGACGATCTCCGACTGGAGGTGCAGGAAGTTCTGGCTGGCCTGCAACTGCGGGTACGCCTCGGCGACCGCGAAGATGCTCTTGAGGGCCTGCTGCATGTGGTTCTCGGCTTCACTGACCTGCGCAGGACCCTGCGCGCTCAACGTCTCTGCGCGGGCCTTCGTCACATTCTCGAAGACGGACTTCTCGTGGGCCGCGTAGCCCTTGACCGCTTCGATGAGGTTGGGGATGAGGTCGGCACGACGCTTCAGCTGCACCGTGATGTCGCTCCAGGCTTCGTCGACGCGCACGTTGAGCGTGACGAGCGAGTTGTAGGTCGCCCAGAAGTAGATGCCGATGATGACGACCAGGGCGACGACGATGAGGACTGGAATCAGCCATTCCATGGGGTGGGGCTCCTTGCGGCTCGGGTGGTGCAGGTCGCCATATTGTACTGCGAGCTGGTGGGGGTTCCCGGATGCTTCGCAGGAACCCCGCAGCAAGCATCCGGCCGCCGTGCAGCCGTCGACGGACCGCACGAGCGGCTCGCGCACCCCTATGCAACGAGGTCCGACGCGCGAATAATGCATCACATGACGAGACATGCTGCACCGTCGCAGCCGGCGGTCGAGGTTTCCGGGCTCAGCGTCCGCCGTGGACGCGCAGACGTCCTCCACGGGCTCGAGTTCACAGTGCCGCGCGGCAGCGTGGTCGGCTTGCTCGGGCCGAGCGGGTGCGGCAAGACGACGCTCATGCGTTCGATCGTCGGGGTGCAACGCGGCGTGCGCGGAACGCTCTCGGTGCTGGGAGCGCCTGCCGGGCATCGGTCGTTGCGGAGGCGCGTCGCGTACATGACGCAGCTCGAGAGCATCTACGACGACCTGACCGTGCGGCAGAACCTCGATTACTTCCGTCGCGTGGTCGGTGCGGACCGGGCACTGGTCGACTGTGTGCTCGAGCAGACGGACCTGGTCGCGGAGGCGGGGCGGCTGGCCGCGAACCTCTCCGGCGGTCAGCGCAACCGCGTCTCGCTCGCGGCCGCACTCCTCGGCGAACCGGAGCTGCTCGTCCTGGACGAACCGACGGTCGGTCTCGATCCCGTGCTCCGCGTGCAGCTCTGGGAGCTCTTCCACACGCTCGCCGCGACAGGCACCGCCCTCCTCGTGTCGAGCCACGTCATGGACGAGGCCGTGCGCTGCGATCGTCTGCTTCTCATGAGGGAGGGACGGATCCTCGCCGACGAGACGCCCACCCGGCTGCTGGAGACGACGCGTGCGGTCGACGCGGAGACGGCGTTCCTGCGCGTCATCCGGGGCGATGGTCCCCGCGAGCACCACGCCGATGCGCCGCGGCATGGAGACGACAACGACAACGATGTCGACAACGATGACACCACTGTCGACGACAACGACAGGGGTGCACGGTGAACCCCCGCCTCACGTTCGCGACGGCCGCGCGGGTCCTCCGGCAGATCGCGCACGACCCGCGCACGATCGTGCTGCTGCTCGTCGTGCCGAGTCTGCTCGTCGGCCTCATCTCCTGGATCTTCTCCGACACCGACGTGTTCCAACGGATCGGGCCGGCCGTCATCGCTCTGTTCCCGTTCATCGTCATGTTCCTCGTGACGTCGATCGCGACGCTCCGGGAGCGCCGCTCCGGCACGCTCGAACGGCTCCTGAGCCTGCCGCTCGGTCGCGGGGACTTCATCCTCGGGTACACGCTCGCGTTCGGGCTGCTCGCCGTGCTGCAAGCGGCGATCACCGTCGGATTCGCCGTCTGGGTGTGCGGACTGGACATCGCCGGATCCACCGGGCTGATGGTGCTCGTCGCGGTGTGCGATGCGCTCCTCGGCACGACGCTGGGTCTCCTCGCGAGCGCGTTCGCCGCAACCGAGTTCCAGGTCGTCCAGTTCATGCCGCTGCTCGTCTTCCCGCAGGTGCTGCTCGGCGGGCTCTTCCTGCCCACCGATCAGCTGCCGAGTGTGCTCGAAGCCATCGCGACCTGGTTGCCGCTCACCCACGCCATCGACGCGCTCAACGCCGTCGTGACGGGTGCGGAGGACGACGCGTACGTCATGGGTCAGGTGCTGATCATCCTCGCGTGGTCGGTCGGAGCCGTGACACTCGGGTCGCTCACCCTCCGACGACGGACTCCCTGAGGAAGCTGCTCACCACTGGTACTCACCCGGGCGCACCACGCCGCTCATCCCCATCACTCCCCCAGGACGCGCCGGAGGTAGTCGTTCGCGAAGAGCCGACCCGGGTCGAGACGGTCCCGCAGCGCCACGAACTCGTCGAACCGCGGGTACACCGTGCGGAGCGACTCGGCCGTGCGGCTGTTCATCTTGCCCCAGTGCGGACGTCCTCCGTACTCCATCATGATCTCCTCGACCGCTCCGAAGTACTGCGTCGTGTTCTCACGGAAGAAGCGGTGCACGGCGATGTACCCGGACGGGCGACCGGACGCGGTCGACAACCAGAGGTCGTCGGCGGCGGCGAAGCGCACCTCGATGGGGAAGGAGATGTTCCAACCGCGTTCCTCGATGAGCTCGCGCACCCGTCGGAAGGCTTCGGGCACGTGCTCGGCGGGGATCGCGTACTCCATCTCCTGGAACCGGACCGTTCGACTCGTCGTGAAGACGTTCGTCGAGTGGTCGGTGAAGCTGCGGTTGCCCGTCACCCGGTCGGCGAGGCGGTTGATGCGCGGGATGAGCTTCGGTGCGACGAGTCCCGTGTTGCAGAGCACGCGGTACGCGCCGTTCGCGATGGCGGTGTCGTCGACCCAGCGCCGGACCGGCGGCATCGGGCTGCGCGGTGCGTCGCCGGCCAGGCGGGTGTTCGTCTTCGTGAGCGCCGTCTCGGTGTGCGGGAACCAGTAGAACTCGAAGTGGTCAGCCGCGGCGGCGCGGTCGAGCAGGGTCGGGAGCAGCGGTTCGAGCGGTTCCGGTCGTTCGACGGCTTCGAGCACGAACGCCGGGACGCACTGGAGGGTGACGGAGACGATGATGCCGAGGGCGCCGAGGCTGAGCGCGAGCGCCGGGAGCAGTTCCGTGTGCTCGTGCTCGTCAGCCGTCAGGAGTTCCCCGTCGGCGGTCACGAGGGTGATGCCGACGACCTGGGTGGCGATGCCCCCGAACGTCGTGCCGGTCCCGTGCGTACCGGTCGAGATCGCACCGCTGATCGACTGCCGGTCGATGTCGCCGAGGTTCGCCATCGCGAGCCCGTAGGGGCGGAGGAGCCGTGGGATCGCGTGGAGACGGGTGCCCGCGAGCAGCGTCACGCGCGACCGTTCCCGGTCGACGCTCACGAGCCCCTGCAGATCATCGAGTTCGAGCAGGACGCCCGGTGCTACGGCGATGCCCGTGAAGCTGTGTCCGGCGCCGACGGCCTTGATCGGCAGTCCCGCGCCCGCGGCGGCACGCACGGCCCGCTGGACGGCGCCGATCGACGATGGACGTTCCACACGGATCGGTTTCGCGTGCTCAGTCCTCGCCCAGTTCCGCCAGACGGCGCCCGTCGCCGTCACAGGAACACCTTCCCCTCACCCCGGTAGGTGGGCAGCACGTCGACGATGCGGTCGCCGTCCACGACGTGGAACTCGTCGATGCGTTCGCTCAGTTCTCCGGACTTCGTGTGTCGGAACCAGACGCGGTCGCCGAGTCGGAGGGCGGCCGCTGCATCGCCCGAAAGGGGCGTTTGGACCTCGCCTGCCATCTCGCGCGGCAGCATCGTCATGCCCTCCGGCCAGGCGATCTTGGGCAGCCGATCGAGTCCTGGAGGGCCCGACGCCACCCATCCCCCGCCGAGCACGGTCGCGAAGCCCGGCGTCGGCTTGCGGACGACGGACAGCCCGAAGGCCGCGGCAGGCGCCGGGGTGAACCGACGGTAGTTGTCGAAGAGGTGACCTCCGAAGATGCCGCTGCCGGCCGCGATCTCCGTGACCGAGTCGTCGGAGCCCGTGAGTTCGAGCGATCCCGTCCCGCCGCCGTTGACGAACTCGAGCTCGGCGATCGACCGCACCTCCTCGACGACCGCGGCACGGCGCTCGCGCAGCTCGGCCCACGAGCGTTTCTGGATGCCGCGCAGGACCGCGGACCAGCCCGGCCGACCTTCCACATCGTCGCCCTGGCCCGCGATCTGCGCTTCGTACGCCATGATGCCGACGAGGGTGAAGCCCGGCCGTGCGAGCACGACCTCCGCCAACGCCCTGACCTCGTCCGGCGTCCTGAGCGGCGAGCGCCGCACGCCGATGTGGCCGAGGCCGGGGGCCTGGAACGATGCGTCGAGCTCGATGCAGATCCGGATGGCCTCCCGGGCCGACGGAGCGAGCACGGCATCGATGAGATCGAGGTGCTCGATCGAGTCGATCATGAGGGTGATGCGCGATGCGGCTTCTGACGAACTGGCGAGGCGCTCGATCGCATTGCGTTCCGCGGTCGGGTACCCCACGACGATGTCGTCGATCGTCTCGGACAGCCAGAGGGCTTCCGTGAGCGTGTACGCCAGGACGCCTGCGTATCCCGGCTGCCGGAGCAGCGCATCGACGACGCCGCGCACCCGGATCGATTTGCTCGCCACCCGGATGGGCTTCCCGCCGGCTCTCCGCAGCATGTCGTGCGTGTTGTACCGGAGTGCCCCGAGGTGCAGGACCGCGACGGGCGAGTCGATCGTCTGCGTCGCCGTCGTGAGGCCGCCCCAGTATCGGCGCGGATCACGCCAGGGCGCCGGCACGGTGGCGTTGCCCGCGGCGGAGAGTTCGATGGTCATCAGTTGACTGCTTTCACCTTGAGGGCGGACAGGGCTCCGGCGACGGCGCACAGCGCGGAGAGGAAGTAAAGGCCGGCGAATCCGCCGAGCGCAGCGACGACGAGCGCTCCGGCGAGCGGGGCGATGGCCTGCGGCACGGCCTGGGCGATGTTCATGATGCCGAGGTCCTTGCCGTGCGACGCCGGGCCGGGAAGCACCTGCGTGGCGAGGGCCTGGTCGACGGACATGAAGCAGCCGTAGCCGAGACCGATGAGGGCGGCGGCGAAGAAGCCCATCGGGAGCGACGGCCAGATCGCGAGGAGCAGTGCGGCGAGCGCCTGCGAGCCGGCCGCCGCGACCACGAACGGCTTGCGGCGGCCCGATCGGTCCGAGGCCCGTCCGAGCACGAGGGACGCCAGGACGACGAAGACCGTGTACACGATCGTGACGAGCAGGAGGTCGGTCTCCGCTTCCTTGTCCCCCAGACCGAACAGCAGGAAGTAGAAGAGGAGCGAGGTGCTGAAGGCGTTGCCGAAGTTCACGAAGACGCGGCTGAGCATCGTCCAGCCGAAGTCCGGGTACTTCCTGGGCGAGATCCAGAGGCTCTCGATGAGCCCTTTCGCGGACAGCGGTGCGACGACCGATGCCGGCGGGAGCGGATCGGGCAACCGCAGGAACGGGATCACGAGGATGAGCAACAGGACGGCGAGCGCTGAGTAGCCGAAGAAGCGGTCGGTCGCGAGGAGGAGCACGAGGGCGATGCCGAGGATGGCTCCGACGGCCTGCGGCGCCGAGATCCAACCGGAGACGAATCCGCGCTGGCCGACGGGCACCTGGTCGGAGATCGTTGCAGTGAGGGCCGCACCGAGGACGCAGAAGCCGATGATCGCCACACACCACCAGACGCCGATCCCGATGATGTCCTGCTGCAGGCCGAGCAGGATGAGTCCGACGGCGAAGACGACCGCGCCGGAGGCGATCCAGGGGCGACGGCGCCCGAACCGTGAGCGGGTGCGGTCCGAGAGCGCGCCCGTCAGCGGGTAGGCGATGACCGAGCACAGGCCGGCGATGCCGGACACGACGCCGAAGGCGACGACGCTCTCGATCCAGTGGTCGGGGTGGAGCTGCTCGTCGATCTGCGCGGGAAGGAGGAGTTGGATGGGGCCGAGCTGCGCCATCCAGATGCCGAGCCAGGCCATGGCGAAGGCGGCGACCCATCGGCCCGTCACCCGCCGTTCGGCGCCCGTCGTTGCTGCATCAGCCATGGTCATCGGTGCTCCGTCCAGCGGGGGAAGCGAGGGAGGTGAGGAAGTCGGCCGCGTGGTCGAGGAGTTCCTCGGCCACGCGTTCGTCATGGTGCACGAGCCACGACACGGTCACGCCGTCGCTGAACACGACGGCGAGGCGGGCGATCTCGTCGATGGGGCGCTGCCACTGCCAGCCGGAGAGGCGGGCCGCAGCTTCGAGCGCTTCGGCGGAGAGTTCGGAGTATCGGCGGTACTGCTCGGCCGCGAGGTGTTCGAGGCCGGGCGTGCGGAGGGCGTAGTAGGTGAGTTCGAGCATCGCCGCCTCCCGACCGGGGTCGGCGCGCATCGACTCGAAGTACCGTTGCAGGCCACCCCGAACGAGGTCGCGGAGGTCGCCTTCCGTCACGGTGTCGGCGGGAAGGACGACCCGTTCCTCCGCGACGACGTGCGAGATGAGTTCGGTCATGAGCTCGTCGTGCGAGGCGAAGGCGTAGTGGAAGCTCGCGAGGGACATGCCCGCTTCTGCGACGATGGCGCGGGTGGTCGCGGCGGAGACTCCCCCGGCCGCCACGACCCGAAGTGCTGCACGCACGAGCGCCTGTCGACGTTCCGACGCGGGGATCCTCGTCACCGACCACCTCCGGTGGTGCCCGCCAGCGGGTCAGGTCCCGTCGTCGGCGATGACGTCGGGCCGACTGGGTCAAATGACCCAGTGCGGTAAGTATGCACGATCAGAGCCGATTTCGCACCAGATTGCCCGTGAATCCCCCGACACCGGGCCGAGGAGGTTGACTTTGCCCCCTCGCTTTGGGGGAATGGAAGCACGGTGCAGGGGACGACGCGAGACGAGCGAGGAGTCCGGTCGACACGGTCGACCGGGCGTCGAGCGGTCCTCGGGGCCGGAACAATGAGCGAAAAGCTCCTCGGATCCCTCGCCACCGGAGTCCTCCTCACGATGGTCGTCGCAGCGCTCGCGTTCACCGGTCCGGGAGCCGCAGCGGCTGCAGCATCACCTCTCGCCAGCGCCCCTGCCGGCTCGGTGGACACCGGCATCCAGCCACCTGCCGCCGAGCCCTCGGATTCACCGGATCCGGCACCCGGAGGCTCCGCGACGCCGACGCAGACGCCATCGGTCCCGCCAACGGAACCGCCCACCATCACCTCCCCCGAGGACGGCGCCTTCACCGACGACGGCCGGCTGACCGTCAGGGGCACGAAGGCGCAGGGTGCCGGCATCCAACTCCTGATCGGCTCCTCCGGAGAGCCGGTGTGCATCGTGGACGCCGATGACAGCACGAGCTGGGAGTGCTCGATCTCCGTCTCCGACGGCCCGGGGATCGTCATCCGTGCCGCGCAGACCGGCCTCGGCGACACCCTCACGACACAGCTCACCGTCTCGTCGCTCAGCGCTCCCGTCATCTCCCCCACCGACGTCACGAACGGCGGAGTCCGCGGGACGGGCTACCCGGGCGCCATCGTCACGGCCACCGCTGACGACGGTTCCAGCTGCTCCTTCCCGGCCGATGCCTCCGGCAGCTGGTTCTGCGTCCTCGGCGAGGGACTCTCCTCCGGTCGGCACACGATCACCGCCACCCAGAGCGCTCCGTTCACGAACGGCAAGCGGTCGGCCACCTCCGCACCGATCACCGTCATGATCGACCGCGACGCCCCTGCCGCCCCCGTCATCACGAGCCCCGTGGTCGGAACACTCATGCCGCTCGGCCCGTCGAGCTACACGGGCACGGGAGAGGACGGCGCAACCGTCACGGTCTTCGCCGACAGCACCTCCGTCTGCAGCGCCGTGGTCACCGGCGGCCAGTGGAGCTGCCAGGGCTCCGGCGTCCCGGAGGGACCGCATCTCGTCCTCGCGATCCAGCAGGACCTCGCTGGCAACACGAGTGGCGCGAGCGCAGCATTCACCCTCCGGTACGCGCCACCGAGCACGGCTTCGCCGACTCCCACGCCCGGACCGACGTCGGCGGCTCCCGTGGTTCCGGCACCGGGAACGCCTGGAGCATCGCCAGCTCCGTCGCCCTCGCAGACAGGTCGGCCCGACGCCTCCGGCCCGGCGCCGTCGTTCGGCGGCGGCGGTGGCGGCACAGGACCGTGGGCGAGTGCGACACCGTTCACGGCGACGCTCGCTGGTTCCGCGGACGGACGCGGCCAGCCCGTCTGGTGGGTCGCGGTACTGCTCGCCCTCGCCGCCCTCCTGCTCATCGCGATCCCGACGCGCATGCTGGCGTCGAGTGTCGGTCCTGCGCTTCGTGCTGCGTTCGCCGCTCGCCGCGCACCGCTCACGGGACGCAATCGCTCCCGTTCCGAGTTCGAGTCGGCGCCCCGTCTGGGGCCCCCGAGCACGGTCATCGTGGCCGTCACGACCGCTGTGCTCGCGTCGGGGTTCGTGATCCTCGCACATCCGGTGGAGGGGCAGCCGGCGTACCTGCGCCTCTGGGGCGCCTCGCTCGCCGCCATCGTCCTGGTGAACACGGTCGCGGTCGGGGCCCAGTTCCTCCTCGCGCACTTCGGACGACTCGGACCTCTGCAGATCAGTCCCGCGCCTCGATGGATCCTCACGGTGGGCGCCGTCTCGATGCTCTCGCGGTTCCTCGGGTTGCAGCCAGCGCTGCTGTTCGGCCTCATCGCCGAGGCGCGGCCGGTCAAGGCGCCGACCGAGGTGGAGGACTCCCCCGCTGCCGATCTCGCGATCGCCGGACGGCTCGCACAGGTGCGCATCAGTGCCGCTGCCGCGATCGGTGCGCTCGCCTGGCTCGTGTCCGCCGTGATGGCTGAACCCGTGGGGGCTGCCCAGTCCTTCGTCGCGGAAGTCGTCAACGTCACCGCGATGGCCGGGATCGGCTCGGCCGCGATCGCCCTGTTGCCCATCGGCTCGCTCGGCGGACTCGCCGTGTTCCGGTGGTCTCGGAGCGTGTGGTCGCTCACGGCCCTCGCCGCGTTCACACTCCTCTTCGGCCTCCTCGGACCTGCGATCACTGCGGCGGGGTCTGCGGCCGATCTGACGTCGGTCGTGATCGTCGTCCTGATCTTCGCAGCCGTGGGCGCCACAGCGTGGGCGTGGACGAGGTATCTCCGCCCGATGCTCGAGCAGGCAGGCTAGCTCCGGATCGCTATGGACGGACGACGGGCAGGCCGCTCGCGGCCCACTCGGTGATGCCGCCGACGATGTTCACGGCGTCATAGCCCTGCTGTTCGAGGTACTGGGTGACCTGGGCGCTTCGTCCGCCGGAGTGGCAGAGCACGTAGACCGTCTCCTCGCGCGGCACTTCCCCGATGTGATCGAGGAACGATGACATGGCGATGTGGGTCGCGCCCTCCACGGCCGCCGCTTCGACTTCATTCGTCTCGCGGACATCGATGATGACGGGCTGGTCGAGCTTGCTCAGGTCGAGCGGAGTGATCTGCTGCACGGTCCCACGATACCCGGGTCTGCGCGCCTCAGATCCCGCAGGATCGTGGGATCACTCCGCCGAATGGGGCGTGGGGGCGAGATAACCCGAATATCTCGCCCCCACTGAGGCGTCTAGCTACCGGTCGACGCACAAGCACTCAGAGAGGCTCGGGCGACCGGCTCACGGGGGACGCCCTCAGACGAAGGTAGCGGAAACGACGAGCGCGCGCTGCCCTTCGGGGGTCGTGTCGCGCGTGTCGCGAACACGAAGTTGTGCCGCGAATGGGGGTGGATTGGCAACCGGTCGTTCCACCGGGTTCCCATGGCTCCGGAACGGCCGGAAATCAGCCGACCACCAGGGCAGATCGAAGCTCCGAACCCAACATCTGTGGACTAGTGTCGGTCGATATGGACTGGTGGTCTGCAGGGGTTTCGACGGCGGTGATTCCCACGGTCATCGCCGTCGTCGTCCTCGCCGGCGTCACGATCGTGATGCTGCGATGGTCCGGCGCCCCGAGCCCGACGGCACCGCTCTGGGCACTCCTCCGCGGAAGCCTGCAGTTGGTCGTCCTCAGCCTCATCCTCTCCGGAGTCATCGGTGATCCGTACCTCGTCGCAGCGGCACTGGTGGTGATGTTCGTGGCCGCGGCCGTCACTGTGCACCGTCGGATCCGCTCCGGGGGCGCGTCCATCCTCCAGATCATCGCGTGCATGGGAGCCGGGATCATCGTCGCGCTCGGCACGGTGTTCGCCCTCGGTGCCGTGGAGTTCAGCCCCCGCTACGTGCTCGCGCTGGCCGGCATCGTCATCGGCAACACCATGAGCATCACGACGCTCGCGGGGAGGACCTTCGGGCACGTGGTCATCGGTCGCTGGGACGAGGTCGAGGGCTGGTTGGCACTCGGTGCGCGACCGATCGAGGCGACCAGGTCGATGGCGAGGCAATCGATCCACTCGTCGCTCATCCCCTCGATCGACCAAACGAAGACCACCGGCCTCGTGGTCCTACCCGGCGCGTTCGTCGGTGCGATCTTCGGTGGCGCGTCGCCACTGGAGGCCGGACGCTTCCAGATCGTTGTGCTCGCCTGCATCCTCGCGGCAGGATCCATCACTGCGGTGCTGCTCATGCGGATGATCGGCGCCGTCGCCACGAAACCTGATGATGACGGAGCGCTCCGTCATCCACCCGGCCAGCGTCGCCCTCCGAAGTCCCGCCCTGATGCGCCTGTTCCGCATGTCGGAGGAGAAGCGTAGCGTTCCAGCCATGTCCGACCGTTCTGAGCACGTGCATCCTGACGACCAGTCCATGCCCGGTCCCCAGGATGCAGGCGCATCTACCGGTGCAGCGCGTCCGGACGTGCAGGTCTCGCTCGAACGTTGGGGGCCTGCGGACCAGATCGTCATCGAGCGGAGCAACACTCCAGAGATGACGGTGTATCTGGGCGGTCCGGAGTCGCCGGAGCAGGTCATGGCGAGGCACGCGAAGTTCCTCCGGTTCTGGGAGACCGGCGAGGCGTCGATGTTCCGCATCGTCGTCGCAGGCGAGCCGGAGGCCGTCGGATCGATCGGCTACTGGAGGACCGAGTGGGAGGGTCGGCCGGTGTACGAGACGGGGTGGAGCATCCATAGCGCGCACCAAGGGCGTGGCATCGCGAGCCGAGCGCTCGCCGCCTGTTTGCGCCACGCGGCCGAGCACGGCGAGCCGGAGCGCTCGGATGTCGTCGCGTTCCCCCGGATCGACAACACGGCGTCCAACGCGCTCTGTCGGCGAGCAGGATTCGTGTTCCGGGGCGAGCAGGACTTCGAGTATCCGAAAGGGCATCCCATCCGCGTCAACGCGTGGGTGTTCGATCTTCGGGCGCTTCGGAGTTCGTGAGTCTGGTCTTCCGTGCCGTGGCTGCGTAGGGTCGGTGGATGCGTCCCGAAGCCGAATTGCCTGAACCGGGTGGCGATCGCCCTCCGACACCGACGGACCTGCTGCATTCGTTGCGCCGTGAGACCGTCGACGGGACGTCGTTCTTCGTGGACGCGGAGCGCCCGGTCGCGGCACTCGACGATGGGGGCGGCGCAGATGGCGGCGCAGGGACCGGGCTCCGGTTCGTGACGTGGGCTGATGCGCCCCAACCGATCATCGCGATGTCCGCTCGGCTGATCGCTGTGCCGAACGGCGTGTGGGTGATCTACCAGGTCACTGATCCCGGACTCCTCCGCCCTCCTCCCGATATCGGGGCTGTCTCCGCCGTTCGCATCGGTGTGGATGGTTCCGTCGACTGGATCGACGTCGGCGCCGGCCGAGTGGTTGGCGCAGAGGACAGGACGCTCTGGATCGATGAGCGTCCTTCCGGGGCAGCGCGCGACGAGGACGCGTGGACCGCGCCGTGGGACATCACCCTGAAGTCGGTGGACGGTTCGACGAGGACGCTCGGCTGGGATCGGCCGATCATGATGGTGCGAGCGGTCGGTGGAGCATCGGCTGATGCCGTGTCCGACGGCGGTGTCGAGGTCCTGTTCGAGCGGTCGGCGCCGATCATGGTCGTCTCGACCGTTGACGGACTCGGGAGCACCGGATTCATGCCGGTCCGGATGATGGTCCGCACGCCCGGCGGTTCCGGGTTGATGCCGATCCCGAACTCGCTCTCGTCGAAGAAACGCCAGAGCGATGTCGTGCTCGTCCGGTTGCCATCGTCCGAGCGCCTTCCCGCCAGGATCGGCTTCGATGATCTTGATCCCAGCGATGTGACCGAGGTGACGGAAGCGAACATGGCCGAAGTACTCGACATCGCGAATCGCTCCCGGCAGCAGCCGCCAGCTCCCGACATCGATCTGAGCGGGGTACCCGGTTCGCGATGGCCACTCGTCGATCTGCCCGCCGAGACAATCGATGCAGCCGTCACTGCGGGTCGTCGGCTGTTCGAACCGCTCGTGACGCCGGACGGATCGCAGGGGACGGGTTTCGGTTCGCATTCGATCACGAACGCGGTCGTGCGGGCGGTCGGCGATTGGCCCCGAACGATCATCGAGGTCGTGTTCGCCCATCCCCATGCGACGGACGCTCTGGGGCCCGATGCGCGGATACGTCGGCGGGTCCGAGTCTTCGACGACGCCGGTCGGGTGCAGCTAAGCGAGTACGCGGACGTGCACCTCAGGGAGGATCTGGCGACGAAGCTCCCTCCCGTCGACCAGGCCGTCGGCGGCGTGCTCGACATCTGAACGGGAGCGGCCCGTCCCGCGCGGAGGCGATGCCGACGGGGAGTCCGGCGCGATACCGTCGAGTGTGCCTCCGCTCACCCTTCCTGTCATCTCCTGCAGCCTTGATCCGTCGAGCGCCAGTCGGCGACTGGCGGAGCGGTCGGCCCGATATCTTGCGGAGGCGGGGCACACTGCTCCGCTCGTCGACCTGGTGGACCATCCGCTCCCCGCATTCGACAACGACGCGGTCTTCACGAGTTCTGCTTTCACTCGCTTGCACGACGTCATCAGCCACTCGGACGGGGTCGTCCTCGCGTTCCCGATCTACAACTGGGCTCCGGCGAGTTCGGTGAAGAACCTGATCGAGGCGACGGGAACGACCGGTGACGGTGTGCGAACTGCCGCATGGTTCGACAAGGTCGTCACCTTCGTTTGTGCAGCTGGCCTCCCCCACAGCTACATGGCGACCGGGCAACTCGCCAATTCGCTCATGCTCGACTTCAAGTGCATCGTGAATCCCTACACCGCGTACGTCTCCGAGCGGGATTGGACGGCAGAAGGCGACCTCGTCGAATCACGCACGAACCGCCTCGCGAAGACATTGACTGTGCACGCGGAACTGTCGGGAGCGCTGCTCGACCGCAGCTATCGGTCCGAGTGGGAGATCTGACTGACGCGTCCGGAGGTTCTCCGACGCGCTATCGCAGTCGTTCGATGAGTTCCGGACCGTCGCCCTTGACCGGGCCGACTTCGTACCATTCGAGCGATTCAGCCACGGGGAGCGCTGCTCGAACGGCTTCGTCGACGAGGCCCTGATCACCGACGACCGTTGGGTCGAGCCAGACGTCCCAGAAGGATTCCGGGATGGGGACCGGATTGCGATCGTGGATGTGGTCGAGCGTCTCGACGGCATCGGACGTGAGGATCGTGGCGGTGAGGCGCCAGCCGTCGTCGTCACCGGTCGCGGTCCGGTCCTTCCACCACGTGTAGAGGCCCGCCATCGCCATCAGTTCGCCGTCGGCGGGACGGATGAAGAAGGGCGTCTTCACGTTCGTGTCGGGGTCCGTGCGCCACTCGTAGTAGCCCGTCGCGGGGATGATGGCGCGTTTCGACCTCACCGATGCCGCGAACATCGACTTCTCCGCAGCCGTCTCCGAGCGTGCGTTGAAGGTCGGGAACTTCATCTTCAGCTCTTTCGACCAGGACGGGACCAACGACCATCGGGCGATTTCGAGTCGTCGCACTCTGTCCGACTCCTGGTCGGCGTTGCGGTCGGCTGCATCGAGCTCGCGTTCGTTCGACTCGATGTCCGAGCCGTCCGAGCCGTCCGAGTCGTCCGAGTCGTCCCCGCCGTCACGCCGAGGCGTCTCGATGATCACCGCGACCGGGTCCGTCGGACTGATGTTCCAGGCAGGTGTCCAGTCGTTGTAGTCGCCCCCGGCGACCACGAACTCGCGAATGAGGGCGTCAGTGCTGCTGTCGAGAGCGAATCGTCCACACATGGGTGCAGCCTACGCCTGGCGACTCTGGTGCTCCATGGGGCGCTCGTAAAAGGTCTGCCCGCACAAGCGACCGATCCGGAGGCGCACGTCGCGAACGCAGAAAGCCGGGCAGACACCTGAGGTGTCTGCCCGGCTTTCGCCGCTCTCGGATCGACCGAGCGATGAGGTCAGGCGAGTGCCAAGACCCGTTCGCCGTCCAGGATCTGTCCGGAGGGGTTCTCGACGGGTGTTCCGTCGGGCTCTGTTCCGTGCTCCGGGTCGACTTCGTCCGGCTTGGGCGTGTGGTCGGGGCGGGGATCACTCATCGTCGGCGCCTCCGCCCGATGCCGTGTCTTCGCCGTCACTGGGCTGGCTGCCGTCGGATCCGGATCCATCCGGAAGTTCGTCTGCATTCTGTGAGCGTTCATCGTTCTCGTGCTTCGTCATTGCATCTCCTTGTCCACTCGCTGTGTGCACTGGGTCGCAAACCGCCGTGCGGATGCGACCCCCATGAACGACCGTACGCGGGAAGCCGGATCCTCGGCAGGGGGTTGACGTGCCGCTCCGTCGGGATGGCTCCGCGTCTGCGTCCGCGAAGGGACAGTGCTCGCCGGTGTGACGGAGGACGTCGTCGAGTGACGGAAACGCGGTGGTGTGACGGAAAACGCGGTGGTTCTCCCTCGGGCCCGGATTCTCTCACCCACTGGTGAGCGGTCACAAGTCCCCGTGCTTCGGTGGGGTGATGCCGTAGCATCCTGATCACCACCGATGGCCCTTCACCCCGGAGCACCGATGACTGTTGCATTCCTCCTCACTACCCTGGTCATCGTCGCCACTCCAGGCACCGGTGCGCTGTACACGATCGCCGCGGGCATCTCTCGTGGGACCAAGGCCAGCTTCGTGGCTGCCATCGGCTGCACCCTTGGGGTGATTCCGCACATGGTCGCTGCGATCACCGGTCTGGCAGCGCTTCTCAACGCGAGCGCGATCGCGTTCCAGAGCATCAAGTACCTCGGGGTCGCCTACCTCCTGTTCCTCGCCTGGCAGACCTGGCGGGACAAGTCCCCCATGGACGCTGACGAGCAGACGGCGCCGGCGTCATCCTGGCGGGTCATCCGGTCCGCGATCCTCATCAACGTGCTGAATCCGAAGCTGACGATCTTCTTCTTCGCGTTCCTCCCGCAGTTCGTGCACGCGAATGAGCCCAACGCGTGGCTCCACATGGGTGGGCTCAGCCTCGTCTTCATGGCGATGACACTCGTCGTGTTCGCTCTGTACGGAGTCTTCGCGTCGGCCATGCGCGCTTCGGTGATCAGTCGGCCCCGAGTCGTCACCTGGATGCGTCGGACGTTCGCCGCGACCTACGTCCTCCTCGCTGGTCGGCTGGCTCTCCAGGAGCGATGACCGTCGCCCTCGTGTGGGCTCCGTACCGAGCGGCGCACACGACAGCGGCGTGTGAGCAGGCGGCGATCGCTGTCCAGCGGCGCGGGTGACCGATCTGAGTGCGAGGCGGCGGGCTCGGTCTGATCCGAACCTGCCGCCTCCGGATGCCGTGAGCGTTTTCGACCGCGCAGTGCGTGCCCTCGAGGCATCGCTCGAGTCGACTCTCAGAAGTTCCCGCCATCCGATGTGATCAGCCTAGATCGACACCCGTTGCCGATGACGACGCTTGAACCGCAGTCGACGCTGTGCTACTCGCTGACATCGCTGTCCGCCGGTCGTGGGCCGTTCAGCGTTCAGCCGGCATTGAGCCGCTCAGCGATCGATCTCACCGGATCCCTGACGATGCGTCTGCCGGCGACGACGGTGAGGTATGGGATTTCGGGAGTGGGACGAAGTCGCCTGGCTCGACCGGTTGAACGATTGGCTGCGGGCGCATCGGGCCGTGTACGTCGTGAGTGTGACGATCGTTGCGCTCGTCGTGTTCGGTGTGGACTTCTCCTCGACGCCGGCCGCGGTGCGATCGGCTCTGATGCTCGCCGTGCTCGTGGCCGCTCTCGTCGTTGCGGTCACGCAGCTCGTGCGCGGTTCTCATCGCAGCGACCGCTCACGTGACGAGCCGTCCTGACGCACCGCGCATCCGCTGAGCTGCTGTTGTGAGGGACGGTCAGAGCCTCGTCGCTGCGGGCATCGGACCATCGGTCATGTTGTGCGAAGGAGTACCCCCGGTGGGGTTCGAACCCACACTCGGGCGATTTTAAGTCGCCTGCCTCTGCCAGTTGGGCTACGGGGGCCCGCCCTCAATGCTATCGAGGCTCGGCAGCTGCTCGTGGCGACGGCGCGGGCTGCGACGGCGCGGTCGTTCGGCCCGTCGGAATCTGTGGGCATCATCGGAAGCGCACACCACTTCGACGAGCTCAGTGACCGGGCCTCCCCGGTCCCTGAGCTTGTCGAAGGGCCATGGTTCGTGGCTCCGCTGCCGACACCCCGGTCCCTGAGCTTGTCGAAGGGTGGGAGTTCACCAGAACAGAACGACCAACGCCTCGACATGCTCAGTGACCGGATCGGGAGGCTCATCCGACTGCATCGAGACGAATACGACCACCTCGGCGGGGCGTGCGGGATCGATCCACGTGCGGTGGCGGTATGAACCAGGGAACCTGATCCCGGACCCGGATCTCCCACCCGTCGGCATGAACACGATGGTGATGGTGCGTGCACAACAGGATCCCGTTGTCGAGGTCCGTCGGACCTTCTCTGGACCACCATCGGAGGTGATGGGCCTCCGTGTACGAGGGCGGATGCGTGCAACCGGTCCACGCGCACCCACCGTCACGCTCGACGAGCGCGAGCTTCTGCGCCCGGCTGAACAATCGGCTCCCGTAGCCCAGATCCAACGGCTGCGACGCTCCACCGAGCACCATCGGGACGATCCTCGCGTCCACTGCCATCCGACGGGCCGTTCCGGCACTGATCGGCTGATCCATCCCATCGATCGTTGCCGTCCCGACGCCGTCGAGCAACGTCTGCAGATCCATCCGGACCACGACCGTCACCGGTGCCAACTCCAGCGCCGCGCCAGAACACCCGGCCGCGTGCCGGAACACGTCCACGAGCGCATCGGCGCGGCGCTGCTCCATCGTCCGCGGATCCGGCATCTCCGTGACCCCTGGCGCGGCCTCTCCTTCCGTTGCCGCCTCGACCTCGTGTTGCTCGGCTTCCCGGTGGACGAACCGTGGACGACGCAGTTCGCGGCCCACGATCCCATCGATGCCGCCCTGGACCCAAGCAGCGCTCTCCGGATCCAACCGCAGTCGAACGTCGAGAATGCCGCCCGGTCCAGTGCTGATCGTGCAGGAACGCCGTTGGCGTTGGAGCGCTTCACGTGGCTCCGTGCCGTCCTGGTCCAGCCGATCCCGAACCTGCCCGGCGATGTCCCGCACTTCGTGCAGCGGAGCGAACGCGCAGTGCTCCACGCAGATCCGCTCCCCCAGCGCCAGTTCCTCCACGCCGACCGCGTGCACCGTCTTCCGCAGCTCCCGAACGACGATCGCCGCACCGTCCAGTGTCAACCGTGACTGGGCAGGTGCCTCGGTGCCGTGCTCAGAGACGTCACTCCTCCGCTCGGGTTCGATCGCGGATGCGACCTCCGGGAACTCCGCGGGCACAACCTCACCGAGGAACGAGCGACGGGGCATCACCGCAGTCCCGACCTCGCACAGCGCCTTCGCCTGCCCACGACTGACCCGCCACCGCTCCGACAGCAAGACCGCCGTCGATGCATGACCCTGTGACTTGGCCAAGCCGCTGTCACCCCGCTCTGGACCGGACCGGGAAGCGATCGCACCGGCCATGAGTGCCTTGCGTGCGTCGAGCGCCTGCTGGACGGCAGCGATGTCGTCGACCAGCGCGAGCAGACCTGCGTCCGACATCGACTCCAGCTGCTCAGTTGGCTCGGCTCCGCGTACAAACGGATCGATCCGCGCATCCCATTCGGTGCAGAGTCCGTCCACCGCCGCGCGCAGCCCCGTCAGAGCCGAGGGGACCTCGGAGGCGATGACGGGGTTGCTGGACATGGAACGATCATCGCATCGACCACTGACACTGATGCTTGCGCAAAAAGGAGCGATGATCAGCTCTTTTACCCGTCACCCGTGGCCTAAGCCGGCTTCACGCAGGCGGCAGCTGCTGTGCATCGGCGAGCGAGTGACGGGCTTACCCCGCGAGCTCGCCCTCCTCCAAAGGAACGTCCCTGACGTCATAGGGTGGACTCGGGATCCTCCTCAGCGTCTGTCAGATGTACCGCAAGCTCCCTCATCGTGCGGTCGAATGCGAGCTCCAAGTCGACACCGTGAGCGTCGGCGAGTGACAGAACCGACCAGAGGCAGTCGGCCAACTCGTGCGCGAGGGCTTCGTCGAGGCCGTTCCGTGTCCGCACTCCAGCTTTCCCTTGCACGAGCTTGGCCAGGTCGCCGACGTCGCCGACGAACCCGAGCATGAGCTCCTCCGCCGTCCATGCACGTCCGTACCGCGCTCGCTCGAGTCCTGCGTACTGCGCGCGAACCTCGCGCGCCCTCGTCGTCATCTCCTGGAAGTCCATGCCCCAGTATCGCAATGCGGTCAAGAATGCGGGAGGAGCATGAACCGCACAACGACTCGGCGGACGTGTGCCGCCGTCCCCTAGAGTGAGGCGATGCGAGACCTCGACTGGCAGGGCATCCACAACGTCCGTGATCTGGGGCAACTTCCCACCGC
Organism: Plantibacter lichenum; assembly: GCF_050587525.1. Taxonomy (NCBI): domain Bacteria; kingdom Bacillati; phylum Actinomycetota; class Actinomycetes; order Micrococcales; family Microbacteriaceae; genus Plantibacter; species Plantibacter lichenum. The sequence continues at coordinate 119,357 of NZ_JBOBFT010000005.1, forward strand.
GCTGTCGGAGACCGGAGGAACCATCCCCGGACGAATCGCCCGCGGGCCACGACGCGAGCTCCTGACCGACACGGGGTGGCGGCAGGCCCGATCGTGGGGGCTGCAGACAGTCATCGATCTGCGCTGCGACGATGAAATCGGCCGGCGTCCAGCGGACCCGAGGGTCGATATCGCCAGCGAAGCCAGCGTAGCGATCATCGACGCCCCGACCGAGGACCACGACAACGCAGAGTTCCGCGAGACCTGCTTCCCGATCCTCGATTCTCCCGCCTACTGGGCGCACAACCTGCGGATCCTGCCCCATCTCGTCCGAACCACGTTCGAGCAGATCGCTACCGCCCGCACCGGTATCCTCGTCCACTGCAGCGCAGGTCGCGATCGCACCGGGATGGTCAGCGCGCTCCTGCTCGGCAACGCTGGCGTCCCGCCGGACGTGGTCGCCGAGGACTACGCTCAATCAGTTCGAGCGATGGCGGGCGTCGCATCCCACGCACCGACCCACGACCGTCAGGCGACCTGGACGGCGAAAGAGGTCGAGACCTGGCTCGGAGAGACCGTGTGGATCGTGCGGCAGACCGCCGCTGCAACGGATGACGCGTTCGACACCATCGGGCTGGCGGCTCCGGTTCGCGCGCGTCTCAGGGCACTCCTCACGCGGGTCCGGCAGGATGACTGACCGAACGACATCGGGCAGGCTCAGCGACCGAACATGGAAACACGAAACGGCGCCCGTGGATGACCACGGACGCCGTTTCGGACAGCGAAAGCTGCGGACTACTTGTTGGCGCCGACCGACTCGGCGGGGTTCGCGACAGCGTCCTCGGGTGCGGCACCCGACCCAGCAGCCTCACCAGCGGGAGCAGCAGCGTCAGCCGGAGCCGCCTCGGCAGCAGCGTCAGCGGCTGCGACCTTCGGCTTGGGCGTGCGCTTGACGGGAGCCTTGCGAGCGGGCTTCGCAGCCGCGGCAGGCTTCTCGGCCACTGCAGCAGCACCAGCGACACCGGCTGCAGCAGCCGGAGCTACAGCAGCAGGCGCAGCCTCAGCCGGCGGCTTCGGACGCGAAGCGAACTCCTCGAATACCTTGCGCGGCGTCTGGCGAGCCTCGAGCGACACGATGTCGCGACCCAGCCAGAAGTTGTTCCACCAGCCCCAGAACACGCGGAACTTGCGCTCGAAGGACGGCATGGCGAGACCGTGGTAGCCACGGTGCGCGATCCAGGCCGGGAAGCCCGTGATCGCGATCTTGCCGGACTGGAAGACACCGATGCCGATGCCGAGACCAGCGACGGCGCCCAGGTTCTTGTGGACGTACTGCTTGGTCTCTTCACCACGGAGGACGGCGAGGATGTTCTTCGCGAGCAGCTTGCCCTGACGGACGGCGTGCTGTGCGTTCGGAACGCAGTAGCCGCCGACGCCACCACCGGTGAGGTCGGGGACGGCTGCGACGTCGCCGGCAGCCCAAGCGCCTTCGACGAACTCCTCGTCGGTGCCGACACGGAGGTCAGCACGGGTCTTGATGCGACCGCGCTCCTCGACGGGCAGGTCGCCACCGCGGACGACACCCGGGTTCGCCATCACACCGGCGGTCCAGACGATGAGGTCGCTCTCGAACGACTCACCCGTCGACAGCTCGACGACGCCGCCGACAGCGGACTTCAGCTGCGTGTCGAGGTGCACGAGGGCACCGCGCTCTGCGAGGTTCTTGAGCACCCAGTGGCTCGTCTTCAGCGTGACCTCGGGCATGATGCGCCCCATGGCCTCGATGAGGTGGAACGAGGTGTCCTCGAAGCTCAGCTGCGGGTAGAACTTGATGAGCGAGCTCGCGAACGAACGCAGCTCGGCGAAGACCTCGATGCCGGCGAAGCCGCCGCCGACGACCACGAAGGTCAGGAGGCGGTCGCGCTCGGGACCTGCGGGCAGGTTGGCGGCACGGTCGAAGTTGGTGAGCACGCGGTCGCGGATGGCGACGGCTTCCTCGATCGTCTTGAGGCCGATGGCCTCGTCGGCGACACCGGGGATGGGGAACGTGCGGGACACGGCACCGGCAGTGACGACGATCTGGTCGTACTCGATCTGCCAGGGCTCGCCGACGGGCGGCGTGATGGTCGCCGTCTTCTCAGCGTGGTTGATGCCGGTGACCTTCGCCGTGATGACGTTGGTCGACTTCAGGTGACGACGCTGCGCGACGACCGCGTGGCGCGGTTCGATGGACCCTGCAGCGACCTCGGGGAGGAACGGCTGGTAGGTCATGTAGGGCAGCGGGTCAACGATGGTGACCTCGGCCTCACCCTTGCGAAGCCGCTTTTCGAGCTTCCATGCGGTGTAGAACCCGGCGTAACCACCACCGACGATCAGAATTTTGGGCACGACGGACGATCTCCTACGTAGACACTAGATGTTCGGAAGGGCGTCACTTTCGTAGCACCCGCTTGAAATGCCTGGTAGCGCCGATGGCACCGAGCGTTACAAGGCTACCAGTTCCGAGGAGCAGGGCGAGCGGCAGGGACACGTACATCAACGACTCCGGTGTCGGCAGGAACGGATTGGCCTGCACGATGACCGATTGCGCCGGTGGGACGGCGGGCGGCGGCGGAGCCGTCGTCGGTGTGTTCTGCGGGTGGTCCGGTGTCTGCTCGGCCCGCCGGTAGAGGGTGATCCAGTCGCTCAACTGCTGTGCCGGCGTCGTCGTCGCGGGTCCCACATCGGCCGTGACGGCCTTCGCAGCATCGATCAACCCGTAGCCGTAGATGGGGCTCGGCGTGCTGGATCCGGCCGCTTTCGCCGTCGCCGTGACGCGCTGCATCACATCGGCCGCACTGAGTTCTGGATGAGCGGAGCGCACGAGGGCGACGAGGCCGGACACGATGGGCGCCGCGCCGCTCGTGCCCTGCCACATGACGTAGCCGCCCTCCGGAGTGACGCCGACGAGCTGCTCGCTCGGCGCGGACACGGCGATCGTGATGCCCTGACTCGACGCATCGAAGCTCGCACTGCCGGACCGGTCGACGCCCGCGACGGTGAGCACGCCGGGGATCGTGGCCGGAGCACCGACCTCGGTCGTCCCGCTCCCCCGGTTTCCTGCAGCCGCCACGACGACGACATCGTGCTGGAACGCGTACAGGAACGCACTGTCCCAGCTCTCCGGCCAGTCGAGGCTGTTGCGTGTGAGCGACATGTTGATGACGTCGGCACCGTTGTCGACGGCCCAGCGGACGGCTTCGGCGATCTGGTCGTCCCACGGTGTGACGCTCGACCCGTCCGCACCGAAACCGACGGAGATCGAGAGCAGCGACGCCTCCGGGGCGACGCCGATCACGCCGGCACCCGGGCTGCGACCGCGACCGGCGATCATCGATGCGACGAGCGTTCCGTGGTTGCTGCCCTCGGCACCGACCGGTTTGCGGCCGTCTGGACTCCCGAGCCCCGAGACGTCCGTTCCGCCGACGACGGCGCCGTTCAATTCGGCTGGACCACTCGCGATCCCCGTGTCGATGACGGCGACGGTGACACCGGCTCCCTTCGTCGTGTTCCAGGCCTGCGTGAACCCGTAGTCGTTCAACCAGTACTGCATGTCCCGGACGGTGTCCGCGTGCGCCGGACTCGCGACGGAGCCGAAGACGAGCACGGCCAACGCTCCCGCCACGACGCGCGCGACGATGCCTCGGCCACGCGCCCCCACGCGTGATCCGCCGGTCCTCCTCGCCCCCGCGAGCCGCTCGGATGTGCGGCGCGGGGCGGTCAGCTGGTCGACACCCCGTAGTCGGCGCATGCGCACACCTCTGGACTCCACGTGGCTCGTTCGAGGGCGAGATCGCCGATCGGGTTGACGCCGGGCCCGGCCGCGAGCGTGTGCCCGACGAGGGCGTGCAGGCACTTCACTCGCGTCGGCATGCCGCCGGCGGAGATGCCGTCGATCTCCTCGACGGTCGCGATCGACGTGCGATCGGCCAGGTACGCCTGGTGCGCGACGCCGTACTGGGCGAGGAGCGCTTCGTCCTCCTGCAGGAGGTCGTTGTACTCGTTCATGACCTGGGTAGCCTCGAGCGACGACACGGCGGCCGTCGCGGCCGGGTGCGTCAGGTAGTAGAACGTGGGGAACGGGGTGCCGTCCGCGAGGCGCGGAGCTGTGGAGACGACGGTCGGGGCACCGCAGACGCAGCGTGCGGCGATGCCGACGACGTCGCGTGCCGGGCGTCCGAGCTGGGCCGAAACGATCGCGACGTCCTGCTCGCTCACCGGGCCGAAAGGTGGGGTGGTCATAGGACCATTATCCCTGGGGCTGGCTGGGTGCCTGCGTCGAGCCGGGCGCGGGCGGCTCCGTCGGCGTGGTCGAAGGTGTGGGGGCGGGGGCGAATCCTGACGCGACGAGCGAGGACAGCATCCCTTGCAGCCAGTTCGACTGGGTGGGGACGAGTGCGTCGCTCACGGGCGCGTTGTTCGAGGGCACCGTGGCCGGATCGATGTCGTTCACGATGATGTAGCTCACCTCACCTGGCAGGGCGTAGAAGAGCTTGTCGCGGGCCTGGGACATGACGTAGGTCTTGTCGTTCCACCTCGCACGCTGCTCGGTGAGCTTGTCGACCTCGGCCTGGCTCCGCTGCACGTCCTGCTGCAGGGACGCGATCTGCTGCCGCTGCTCCACGAAGGTCTTGAGGTTCGGAGCGATGACGATGACGCCGAGGATGAGAATGCCGATGAGGAGGATCGAGAACCCGGAGACGCGCAGGCTGCGAAGCCACGCGAGCGTGCCGTTCTGACCGGCCGCTGCTGCGGCATCGGCGTTCCTGCCGCCAATCGGACGCGTGCCGGGACCTGCACCGGTTGTCGTGGGCGATTGCTTCGGCGCTTTCGACGCCGATGATTTCGACGCGGACGATTTCGACGGAGGCGCTTTCGACGAAGGCGCTTTCGACGCGGACGATTCACGGCTCGAGGACGCGCCGGCGCTCTCACCGGATCCGGGGGGCCTCGGCTCCTTGCGTGGCCCGCTGGCCTGGGGCATCGGCGGTTTCTTCACGACGTGCCCTCCTGCGAACGACGAAAGCTCTTGGGGGTGCCGATCGGCACCCCCAAGAGCTTCAGGGTGTCGATATTCAGGCGGTGAATCGGGGGAAGGCGCTACGACCCGCGTAGACCGCGGCCGCATCCAGCTCTTCTTCGATCCTCAGCAACTGATTGTACTTCGCGACCCGCTCGCTGCGCGCAGGCGCACCGGTCTTGATCTGGCCGGCGTTCGTCGCGACGGCGAGGTCGGCGATCGTCGTGTCCTCGGTCTCACCGGAGCGGTGCGACAGGATCGTCGTGTAGCTGGAACGCTGTGCGAGTGCGACGGCGTCGAGCGTCTCGGTGAGCGTGCCGATCTGGTTCACCTTCACGAGGAGCGAGTTGGCCGCACCGCGCTTGATGCCGTCCGCGAGACGCTTCGGGTTGGTGACGAAGAGGTCGTCGCCGACGATCTGGACCTTCGAGCCGAGCTCGGGGGTGAGGTGCGCGTAGCCCTCCCAGTCGTCCTCGGCCAGCGGGTCCTCGATCGTGATGAGGGGGTAGTTGGCGACGAGGTCCGAGTAGTACGCGGTGAGCTCGGTGCTGTTCAGCTGCTTGCCCTCGAAGTGGTACGCGCCGTCCTTGTAGAACTCGGACGAAGCGACGTCGAGGCCGAGCGCGATGTCGGTGCCGAGCGTGAAGCCGGCCTTCTCGATCGCCTGGACGATGAAGTCGAGAGCGGCACGGTTGTGCTCGAAGTCGGGAGCGAAGCCGCCCTCGTCGCCGAGGCCGGTCGCGAAGCCCTGCTCCTTGAGGAGGCCCTTGAGCGTGTGGTACGTCTCGGTGCCCCAGCGGAGCGCCTCCTTGAACGACGACGCGCCGATCGGGAGGATCATGAACTCCTGGATGTCCACGCCGGTGTCGGCGTGCGATCCACCGTTGATGATGTTCATCATCGGGACGGGGAGGACGTGTGCGTTCGCGCCACCGACGTAGCGGTAGAGCGGCAGGTCGGCGGAGTCGGCAGCGGCACGTGCGACTGCGAGGCTCGCGCCGAGGATCGAGTTGGCGCCCAGTCGGCTCTTGTTCTCGGTGCCGTCGAGCTCGATCATGGTCTGGTCGACGAGGCGCTGGTCGTCGGCTTCGAGGCCTTCGAGCGCCGGGCCGATCTCGTCGAGAACGGCGTCGACCGCCTTCTCGACACCCTTGCCCAGGTAGCGGCCCTTGTCGCCGTCGCGCAGTTCGTACGCCTCGAATGCGCCGGTGGATGCGCCGGATGGAACGGCGGCGCGGCTGACCACACCGTCTTCGAGCAGCACCTCGACCTCGACGGTCGGGTTGCCACGGGAGTCAAGAATTTCGCGAGCGCCTACTGCCTCGATGAGTGCCACGGGTGTTCTCCTAGTGGGGATTGGTGATGTGGAACGGAACGACCTCGATCCGCGAACAGTCTAGTGACTCGACGGGAGCGGGACCTGGACGGGTCGACCCGAGGGCAGTGGGCGACCGCATCGATCCGCCGGACGCGCACAGAGGATTCATCTCCGACACCCCTCCGGGACACCCGGCCCAGTAGCATCGGAGCACCGGGCGGGAGGGGGGACGATGGCGGAGAAACCGAAAGCGGACATCGCTACCGACCTCGCGCTGGTGCGGCGGCTGCTCGAAGCCCAGCATCCCGACTTGGCGATGCTGCCGCTCGAACTCGTCAACGCGGGCTGGGACAACGAGATCTTCCGGCTCGGCCGAGACCTCGCGGTGCGCATCCCACGTCGCGAAGCCGCTGCGCACCTCATCGAGCACGAACAGCAGTGGCTGCCGGTCCTCGCGGGGAACCTCACGACGGCCGTACCCGTCCCCTACCGCATCGGCGTCCCATCGGATGCGTTCCCCTGGCCGTGGAGCGTCGTCCCCTGGCTGTCCGGCCGCCCGGCTTCCGCGGCGAGCCGAGCGGAACGACGCTGGATCGCCGAGGACCTCGCCACGTTCTTCCTGCAGCTGCATCGCCCGGCCTCCCCCGACGCCCCCGCGAATCGCGTCCGCGGAGTTCCGCTGGTGCACCGCCGAGCGGACGTCGTGGCGCGGCTCGACGAGCTCGCGAACAACAGCATCCACCGCCGCGCGGAGCTGCGCGCGCTCTGGGACCGGGCCGTCAATGCCGCGCCGTACCGCGACGAACCGCTCTGGCTCCACGGCGACCCGCACCCCGCGAACCTGCTCGTGTCCGAGTCGCGGCTGTCGGCCGTGATCGACTTCGGGGACCTCACCGCTGGAGACCCCGCGACGGACCTCGCCGCAGCCTGGCTCGTCTTCGACGCGGAGGGGCGGGCGATCTTCCGCGGCGCCATCGAAGCGGGACGAACCGTCGATGCCGCCACGTGGCTGCGCGCCCGCGGCTGGGCCCTCGTCATCGGCACGGCGCTCGCGATCTCGTCCGACGGCGATGCCGTGTTCGCGGCGATGGGACGCAACACGCTCGACGCCGTCCTCGACGACTGAGCCGGAACCGGGAGGAGCAGGCAGTGGCCAGAGCCATCCATCGCGTCGCCGTCCTCGTGCTCGAGGGCGCGAAGCCGCTCGACGTCGGCATCCCGGCACAGGTGTTCACGACCCGATCGAGCATGCCGTACGAGGTGCGCGTGTGCGGTGCGGCCGCCGGGCTCGTGACCGGGGGCGACGGCCTGGCCTACCACGTCGCCGAGGGCCTCGAAGCGCTCGAATGGGCCGACACGGTCTTCATCCCGGGCTACCGCGAACCGGCCCGGGAGGATCCGCCGGCGGCAGTCGTCGATGCACTGCTCGCAGCGCACGCGCGCGGCACCCGTCTGGCGGCGATCTCGACGGGGGCCTTCGCCCTCGCAGCGACGGGACTCCTCGACGGCAAACGCGCGACCACCCACTGGCACTACACGAAGATCCTCCAGGAGAAGCACCCGCTGATCAGGGTCGACGAGCACGTGCTCTTCGTGGACGAAGGCGACGTGCTGACCTCCGCCGGCGCTGCATCAGGTGTCGACCTGTGCCTGCACCTCGTGCGCCGGGACCACGGCGTCGCCCTGTCGAATCAGGTGGCACGGCGGCTCGTCGCGGCCCCGTACCGAAGCGGTGGCCAGGCCCAGTACGTGCCCCGGTCGGTCCCGGAGCCGCTCGGGGAGTTCTTCGCGGCGACCCGCTTCTGGGCGCTCGAACGACTCGAGACTCCGCTCTCGGTCGCCGATCTCGCCGCGCACGCCCGCGTGTCGACGCGCACCTTTTCGCGCCGGTTCGTCGAAGAGACCGGCTACACGCCGATGCAGTGGGTGCTGCGGGCCCGCATCGACCTCGCCCGCGAGCTGCTCGAACGCAGCGATCTGGGCGTCGAGCAGATCGCCGCGCGAGTCGGCCTGGGCACTGGCGCCAACCTGCGGCTGCATTTCCACCGCGTGCTCGGGACCTCGCCGAGCGAGTATCGGCACACCTTCGCGCGGCCCTCCGAGTAGGGGTTCGACGGCGTCGGGCACGTGTGGCTGCGCAGGCTGCGCTCGGCGGCTCCGGGCCGATCACGCCAGGGCTTGGCACGATCCTTGCGATGACTGTCGCTACGGCCACTGCCGGAGACTCGCGATGTCGACGAACGTGAATGGCGACGAAAGGAACCACCCCTCATGACCCGCATCGCCGTCAACGGATTCGGCCGCATCGGACGCAACGTGCTCCGCGCCATCATCGAACGCGACACCGACCTCGAAGTCGTCGCCATCAACGACCTCACCGAACCCGCGACCCTCGCACACCTCCTGCGCTACGACAGCTCCCTCGGCCGGTTCGGCCGCTCGGTCGAGATCGACGGCGACAGCCTCGTCGTCGACGGCCACCGCATCCGCGTGCTCGCAGAACGCGACCCCGCGGACCTCCCCTGGGCCGAACTCGACGTCGAACTCGTCGTCGAGTCCACCGGCCGCTTCACCTCCGCCGAAGGAGCCGGCGCCCACCTGAAGGCCGGCGCCAAGCGCGTCCTCGTGAGCGCGCCGGCGACCGGTGCCGACGTGACCATCGCGTACGGCGTCAACACGGAGGCGTACGACCCGGAGCTCCACACGATCGTGTCGAACGCGTCCTGCACGACCAACGCCCTCGCACCGCTCGCCTCCGTCCTCGACGAGCTCGCGGGCATCGAACACGGGTTCATGACGACGGTCCACGCCTACACGCAGGAGCAGAACCTGCAGGACGGACCGCACCGCGACCTCCGCCGCGCACGGGCGGCCGGCGTCAACATCGTCCCGACGACCACGGGTGCTGCGAAAGCGATCGGGCTCGTCCTGCCCCAGCTCGAAGGCAAGCTCTCCGGCGATTCGATCCGCGTTCCCGTTCCGGTGGGATCGATCGTCGAGCTCAACACGACGGTGTCACGCGACGTGACCCTGGAACAGGTGCTCGATGCCTACCGGACCGCCGCCGCCGGAGCGCTCGACGGCATCCTGGAGTACACCGAGGACCCGATCGTGTCGAGCGACATCACCGGTCGGCCCGCGTCGGCGATCTTCGATGCGGCATTGACCCGTGTGGAGGGGCGGCACATCAAGGTCGTCGCCTGGTACGACAACGAGTGGGGCTTCTCGAACCGCGTTGTCGACACGCTCACGCTGCTCGCGGCGAAGTAGGGACCGGCTCCGGTCCCTCCGCTCTTCGACGAGCTCAGGGACCGAGGGCGGGACCACCTGCAGAGCCCCGGTCCTGGGCCCGTCGAAGGGTGAGTCCGACCAAGACGCACTTCGACAAGCTCAGTGACCGGGACCGGCTCAGTGACCGGAACGGCTCGGCGACCGGGACCGGCTCAGCGCGCGACGTCGAAGGAAGCGACGACCCCGTGGTGATCGCTGCCCGACGCTTCGAGCACCCCGTTGTACGTCGGCTCGAGCCCTCGCGCGAACACGTGGTCGAGCCGGATCAACGGCGCCACCGCAGGCCAGGTGAGCCCGAACCCACCCTCGGACTGGTTCGGCTCCTTCACCTCTGCCTGCAACGCAGCGAGCGCACGATCGGACGGGGACGCGTTGAAGTCGCCCATCACGATGACGTGTTCGCGGGTGTTCGTGCCGACTTCCTCGGCGAGCTGGGCGAGCATCGTGTCGCGGTCCTCATGGGCTCCGGGACGCGCTGAGTCCGCGTGGATGACGTAGACGCTCACGAGTCCTGCCGGCGTCTCGACGACGGCGTTGATCGCTCGGTACCAGTCCAGGCCGAGCTTCAGGCCGATCGAGTCGTCGATCGGATACTTGCTCCAGAGCCCGACCGTGCCCGTGATGACGGAGTGCGGGTAGTCGGCGGCGAGCACGCCCTCGACGGGGTCCCGGTCCTCCCCCGTGAGTTCCTGCATCGCGATGAGGTCCGCCCCGCTCGCGGCGAGCGCGGCGGCGATGACGGCGGGATCACCGTTGGGGCCGAGGTTCTGGCTCGCGACGGTGAGCGACGAATCCGCAGCGACGGCCGCCCGCGAATCGCCGAGCGGCACGAGGGATCCGCCGAACATGAGCGTCCACACGAGCGTGGGTGCGAGGAAGCCGACGACCGCCCCGGGCGTCCGTGCGACGAGCAGGCTGACCAGGAGGACCGGGAGCAGCACCCAGCTCCACACGAGTGCGCTCTCCCAGATGAGCCCGATGCCGGCGATGTCCGGAACGAGCGCGTGAGCGCCGAGCAGGACGGCGAGCACGATGCCGACGACGAGCGTGAATCCGGTCGCTCGTCGGCGTGCGCGGCTGACCCGGCGACGGTTCGCGGGCGCGCCACTGACCGGTGGTCGGTTGGGCGCTGCGATCGTCGTCATGGGGATCCTGTCGCTGGGTTCGGGGAAGCTGCAATCCTCGCCGACCGACCTGAACGCAACCTGATATACCAGGCCGCTCAGCCTGCCGCCTCAGCCCGCGAGGTGTCACGAATGGTCAGTCAGAGGCCAGACTGACCATATGCGACCCCTCGCGAGCCGGTGGCGAGGATGGAGGCGGCCGCTCAGGCGAGGGGCTTGAACTCGAGGGAGTCGAGCGCGGCCGGCGTCGCCTCGGAGGAGACGAAGGCGAAGGACCCGAACCCCGCCGCGGTCACCCGATCGAGGAGCGCCTTGAGGTTCTTGACCCGCGGTTCGAGGCGGACGCGACGGCCCGATGCGACGAGCGCCGCTTTCAGCGCGACGAGCGTCTCGGTGGCGACGTCGCGATCGTGCACGAGGACCACGGAATCGGCGATGGCGTCCACGGGCAGCTCGACGAGGTCGACGATCCGCTCGAACCCGATGGACGATCCGGCCGCAGGCACGTCCTGACCGAGGAACCGGCCGATCATGCCGTCGTAGCGACCTCCGCCGCCGAGCGAGTAGCCGAGGTCGGGGTGGGCGATCTCGAAGATCGTGCCCGTGTAGTACCCCATGCCGCGCACGAGGAAGGGGTCGAAGACGAGCGGGCTGCCGAGTGGGCCCGGCGCGTCGTTCCCGACACCGGTCGCCGCGGCGACGGCGCGACCGAGCGCATCGAGTTCCGCCACGACCGCGTCGTCGGCCCCTTCGGGCAGCGCCTTACGGATCGCCCGCTCGCCGAAGGAGTTGAACTCCATCGTCTGCGGTCGGCGGAAGAACGCATCGAGCGCGTCGACGGCAGCAGCGTCGACGCCACGGTCGCGGAGCTCTGCGACGACGCCGTCCTGACCGACCTTGTCGAGCTTGTCGATCGTGATGAGCACCTGCGCGTGACTCGCCTCGGGGAAGCCGAGTGATTCGAGCATGCCGATGAGCAGGCGCCGGTCGTTGATGCGGACGCTGCAGCCCTCGATGCCGAGTTCCCGGAACGTGGCGATCGTGGCGGTGATGAGCTCCGCCTCCGCCAGGTTCGACGCTTCACCGATGATGTCGATGTCGCACTGCACGAACTGACGGTAGCGGCCCTTCTGCGGACGCTCGGCACGCCAGACCGGCCCGATCTGGATGGAGCGGAACACGGGCGGGAGTTCCGCCCGGTGGGTGGCGTAGTAGCGTGCGAGCGGGACCGTGAGGTCGTAGCGGAGGCCGAGGTCGGTGAGGGACGCCTGGTCCTCGGACCCCGCGGCGACGTCGTCGGCGGACAGGCCGCGCTTCAGGATGTTGAAGGCGAGTTTCTCGTTGTCGCCGCCGAGCCCTGCGTGCAGGCGGTCGTAGTCCTCGACCATCGGCGTCTCGATCTCGTCGAAGCCGTGGGAGGAGAAGGTGCGGCGGATCGTGCCGAGCGCGTGCTCCCGTTTCGCTTTGTCGGTGGGGAGGAAATCGCGCATGCCACGAGGCGGGGTAACGGGAGCAGCCATGACTGACATTCTGGCACGGCGAACGCGACGGCGAACGCGAGGCCGGTCGCGGCGGAATACCCGCGGACGGCCCGGTCTTGACACCTGTGGAGGGTGATCCGACCACCTTCGGGAGCGAGCTGACATGCACGGGACGACGGACGTCGAGCGATACGCGTCATTTGCCGACCACTCCGATTCCGGCAATCCCGCCGGAGTCGTCCTCGACGCTCAGCACCTGACCGCGCCGGAGATGCAGCGCATCGCCGCGGATGTGGGCTACAGCGAGACCGTCTTCGTCACGTCACCGCTCACGGCCGATGCCGCCATCACCGTCCGGTACTTCGCACCGGAGGGCGAAGTCGCGTTCTGCGGGCACGCGACGATCGCGCTCGCGGCAGCGCTCGGGCGCGAACTCGGTTTCGGGGACTTCGTGATCGAGACCGCTGTCGGACCGGTGACCGTGTCCGCGGAACGACGCGACGGCCACGTCGTCGGTTCGTTCCGGAGCCCTCCGATCTCGAGCTCGCCGATCGACGGGGCGCGCCTGGACGTCCTCTTGGGACTGCTCGGTTGGAGCCGATCCGACCTCCACCCCGACTACGCGCCGGCCATCGGCTTCAGCGGCAACCAGCACCCGATCCTCGTCGCCCGAGACCTGACGCGGCTCGCGGAACTCGCCTACGACTTCGACGGGCTGCGCCGCCTCAGCCGCACCGAGGACTGGGTGACCATGCAGCTCATCACGCCAACCGGCCGCGGGGAATGGCGCTCCCGGAACCCGTTCCCGTGGGGTGGGGTCGTCGAGGACCCGGCGACCGGTTCCGCCGCGGCGGCGTTCGCCGGCTACCTCCTCGCGGGAGGGCACGCCGAGAGCGGCGAACGGTTCACCATCACGCAGGGTGTGGAGATGGGGCGGCCGAGTCGCATCGAGGTCGAGCTCCTCGACGATGCTGCGCGGATCGCCGGGCCGGTGACGCCGATCGAGCGCGGCGCGGAGACCGATCACGAGAGCGGAGCGAGTTCTGCCGCGGGCTGAGCGCCCTTCGACAAGCTCAGGGACCGGGAGGGACCTGGCTCGATCGCCGGCCAGTGCGGAATACCCGACGTGCCCGGCACCTTGACTCCCCTGGAGGACGTTTCTGCCGCCTCCTGATCGGAGCGTGACGAATGACCGCAGCACCCGGCGTCGGCGGAGTCGGATTCCGCTCGGAACGCGGCCCCATTCTCATCGCCCTCATGCTCAGCACGGCACTCGTCGCGATCGATTCGACGATCATCGCGACCGCGGTTCCGTCGATCGTGAAGGACCTCGGGGGCTTCGCCCAGTTCCCGTGGCTGTTCTCGATCTACCTCCTCGCGCAGGCCGTCGCCGTCCCCATCTACGGCAAGCTCGCCGACATGTACGGGCGGAAGCCCATCATGCTCATCGGCATCGGACTGTTCCTCGTGGGGTCGATCCTCTGCGGCTTCGCCTGGAACATGGGCTCGCTCATCGCCTTCCGACTCCTCCAGGGCCTCGGCGCAGGAGCAGTCCTGCCGATGTCCGTCACGATCGCCGGAGACATCTACACCGTGAAGGAACGTGCGAAAGCGCAGGGCTACATCGCGAGCGTGTGGGCGATCTCCTCAGTCGTCGGGCCGACCCTCGGCGGTGTGTTCTCCGACTTCATCTCCTGGCGCTGGATCTTCTTCGTCAACATCCCCCTGTGCCTCCTCGCCGGCCTGCTTGTCTGGCTCAACTTCCGCGAGCGGTTCGAGCGCACGAAGCAGCGGATCGACTACACGGGCGCGATCCTGCTCACGGGCGGCAGCACGCTGCTCCTCCTCGGCCTCCTCGAAGGCGGCCAGGCCTGGGCGTGGAACTCACCGCTCGGATTCGGCGTCTTCGCGCTGTCGCTCGCGATGCTCGTCGCCTTCGTCTTCGTGGAACGGCGCGCGTCGCATCCGATCCTGCCGCTGTGGATCTTCAAGCGCCGGGTGATCGTCGCGAGCAGCATCACCTCCGCCGGCGTCGGAGCGATCATGCTGGGCCTGTCCTCGTACGTCCCGACGTTCGCACAGCAGGTGCTCGGGACGAGCGCACTCGTTGCCGGCTTCGCTCTCGCGGCCCTCACGATCGGCTGGCCCATCGCCGCCGCCCAGAGCGGGCGCTTGTACCTGCGGATCGGCTTCCGGGCGACGGGCATGATCGGCACGGGCCTCGTGGTCGTCGGCACGGGCCTCATGCTCCTCATCGGAGCGCAGTCGGCCGTGTGGCTCGTGGCACTGTTCTGCTTCGTGATCGGCGCGGGCATGGGCCTCGTCGCGACGCCGACCCTCATCGCCGCGCAGTCGAGCGTCGGCTGGGGCGAACGGGGCGTCGTGACGGCGACGAACCTCTTCGCCCGCTCGATCGGGAGCGCCGTGGGCGTCGCGGTCCTCGGAGCGATCGTGAACGCGAACCTCGGGGAGAACGCGGGCAACCCGTCGCCCGCGCAGCTGACCGCGGCCGTGCACCTCGTGTTCATCGCGCTGGCCGTCGTCGCGGTCGGGGCGCTCATCGCCGTGTCGTTCATGCCGCGGGGAGTGCCTGAGTCGGCGCCGGAGCCCGCGACCGAGGCGGATCCGGCAACCGTCTGAGCCGAGTCGTCCCCTTCGACAGGCTCAGGGACCGGAGTGCGGCTCAAGGACCGGGGTGCGGCTCAAGGACCGGAGTCACCGGTCACTGAGCCTGTCGAAGTGCCCTCGCCCGTCACTGAGACCGACGAATCGCCTTCGGCAACACCGATGTCGCGCTGCAGAGCGCGAAGGGCGCCACGAAGCGCCCGCTCCGCATCGAGCCCGCGACCGCGCGCCTCGGCGACGAGCGCGAGAAGCTGCGCACCGAGCGCGTCCTCGTCCTCCGGAACCATCCCCGCGGTATCGCCGACCACCGGTGCCTCGACCCCGACCTTCGCCGCACGACCGAGTACCTTGTCGGCGAGCGCGAGCGACGGCATCGCCTGCGGGATCCCGTCGAGCACACTCGTGCGCGTCGACTTCTCGGCCGACTTCGCCGCATTCCACACCCGCACGACGTCCTCGGGCGTCAGGGCCACCTCGTCACCGAAGACGTGCGGGTGCCGACGCACCATCTTCGCCGTCACCGCCTCCGCCACATCGTCGAAGTCGAACGGTTCGTCGAGGTCGCGTGACGCGATCTCCGCGTGGAACACGACCTGCCACAGGACGTCGCCGAGTTCCTCGATGAGCTCCTGCCGGGTCCCGGCCTCGACCGCCTCGACGAGTTCGTAACTCTCCTCGATGAGGTAGGGCACGAGCTCCGCGTGGTCGATCCCCTGCGTCCACACGCATCGATCGCGGATCTGGCGCATCGAATCGACGAGCCGTGCGACCGAGGTGTCTCCGTCCGGTGCGGCACCGCTCACTTGGCGGTACCGCGTTCCCGCAGCCCGGTGCGGGCGATGATGCGGACGATGCGGTCCCTCGTCTGCGTGTACGGCGAGTAGATGAGCGACATCGTGTCCGGTGCGAGCGGCTTGCTGAGCACGGCCTTCTCGTGGGTGAACGCGTCGAAGGAGTACTTGCCGTGGTAGCGGCCCATGCCGCTCTCCCCCACGCCGCCGAAGGGCAGGCCAGGCACAAGCAGGTGCGCGGCGGGGACCCCGAAGGCGAGCGCTCCGGACGATGTGTCCCTCGTGAACCGACGGCGCGTCTCCGCGTCATCGCTGAAGACGTAGAGCGCGAGCGGCTTGTCGCCGGCGCGGATGTGGGCGATCGCCTGTTCGAGCCCCGAGACGTGCACGATCGGGAGGACGGGGCCGAAGATCTCCTGCTGCATGATCTCGGCCGAGGGGTCGACGCCGTTCACGACCGTCGGCGCGATGTAGCGATCCTCGGCATCGGTCTCGCCGCCGATGGCGGGGGTGAGCCCGTCGAGGAGGCCCGAGATTCGCGCGTGGTGGCGTTCGTTGACGATGCGGCCGTAGTCGGCGCTCGTCGACGGGTCCTCCCCGTAGAACTCGTGGATGGCATCGCGCAGGTACGGGAGGAGGCGATCGGCGACGGAACGGGTCGCGAGGAGGTAGTCGGGGGCGACGCAGGTCTGTCCGGCGTTCAGGAGCTTGCCCCACACGATGCGTCGGGCCGCGTCGGCCAGGTCGACGGTGTCGTCGACGTAGACGGGCGACTTTCCGCCGAGTTCGAGGGTGACCGGGGTCAGGTGCTCTGCGGCTGCCCTCGCCACGATGCGTCCGACGGCGCCGCTGCCCGTGTAGAAGATGTGGTCGAAGCGTTCCTCCAGAAGCGCCGTCACGATCTCGTGCCCGCCCTCCAACACGACGACGGCGCGGTCGTCGAGGTACTCCGGCAGGAGCCTGGCGAGCGCTGTGCTCGTGGCCGGGGCGAGTTCGCTCGGTTTGAGGAGCACGCTGTTGCCGGCCGCGATGGCACCGATGACGGGACCGAGGCACAGCTGGACCGGGTAGTTCCACGGCCCGATGACGAGGGCGACGCCGACGGGTTCCGGTACGACCTTCGCGGTCGCGGGCGCGAGCGCGAGGGGGACGGGCACGCGACTCGGTCGGAGCCAGCCGCGCAGGTGGCGGAGCGTGTGGTCGAGCTCTCCGACGATCAAGCCGATCTCGGTGAGTTGCGTCTCCGTGCCGTTCTTCGCGAGATCGGTGTGGAGCGCGCGTTCGAGCTCATCGCCTCGTTCGAGGAGGAGCTGCTTGAGCGCTTTCAGTTGGCGGATACGCCAGTCGTAGGGCTTGGTCGTCCCGCGGTCGAAGGTCCGGCGGAGGCCTGTGACTGCCGCTGAAGCGATCGCGTGGTGGTCGATGAGGGGTTCGGTCGCCTTCATTGGAGGGGCCGGGATAGCCTTCGCATCACTGGCCTTCGCTTCGCTGGTGCTGGTCGAGGCTGCCTTGGTCGAGGCTGCTTTCGTCCGTGCCGTCGGCTTCGCGCCGTCCGATGCCGCCTGTGCCGTGGTGCTCGCCATAAGAGTCCTCCAACTCGACTTCGCCGTCCGTCCCAGCGTACCCGCGGACTCGGGCATCCGCCCGGTTCATCCGTGAGCGCATCGCGCTGACGACACACAGCTGACGACACACGGAGGGGTTCGTCGGGGGCGCAGGATATGCTGGAGGCTGGTGTGTCGGGAAGTCTGGTCGACGATGACTGCAACGACCCGAAAGACACCGCACCTGCTGCGGCCAGCCCGATCAGGAGCCCCATGAGCTTTGTCCGATCCGAACGCGTCGCCGCGATGCTGCTCCTCCTGGGAGCCGCCCTCGGCCTCGTGATCGCGAACTCCCCACTCGCCGACGGCGCCTTCGCCGTCCAGGCGTTCCACCTCGCCGTTCCCGGCACCCCGCTCGACCTCTCGATCGGCCACTGGATCAGCGACGGACTGCTCGCGGTCTTCTTCTTCGTCGCCGCGATCGAATTGAAGCACGAACTCGTCGCCGGGGAACTCAACACCGTCTCGAAAGCGATCCGGCCAGCCATCGCGGCGCTCGGCGGCGTCATCGTCCCCGCGCTCGTCTTCCTCGCGATCACCGCGGGCAGCGACTACCAGCAGGGCTGGCCGATCCCCACCGCGACGGACATCGCGTTCGCCCTCGGGGTCCTCGCCGTCTTCGGCAAAGGCCTCCCCAGCCGACTGCGCATCTTCCTCCTCGCACTCGCGATCCTCGACGACATCATCGCGATCATCATCATCGCCGTCTTCTTCACGGAACAGCCCGAGCTCATCCTGCTCGGCATCGCCGTGCTCACCGTCGCCGCGTTCGGACTCCTCAGCCGCCTGCTCGGCGGCCGGTGGCGCATCCCCGCCGGCATCCTGATGGTGCCGCTCGCCCTCGTGACGTGGGGGCTCGTCGCGCAGTCCGGCGTCCACGCGACGATCGCCGGCGTCGCCCTCGGACTCGCGATGAAACACCGCCCCGCCATGCACCTGCGGCACACGCTCGAACCGTTCACGAACGGCGTCGTCCTGCCGCTCTTCGCGTTCTCTGCGGCACTCGTCGCCATCCCCAACCTGCCGATCGATGAGCTGAGCGCGCCGTTCTGGGCGATCATCGTGGCGCTGCCCGTCGGCAAGATCATCGGTATCGGTCTCGGCGGGTGGATCGGCACCTTCGTCGGACCACGATCCTCGAAACCGGAGATCAGCTTCATGGGGCTCCTGACCGCGGGCGCGCTCGGCGGAATCGGGTTCACCGTGTCGCTGCTCATGAACGACCTGGCATTCGCCGACGACCCGCTCATCCGCAACGAGGGCACGCTCGCCGTGCTCCTCGGCTCGGGCATCTCGATCGTGCTCTCGGGCATCCTGGTGAGCCGTCTCGCCGCGCAGTACCGCCGCGGGAAGCGTGCCGAGGTCGAGGCGTAGGACGCTTCCGCCTCAGTCATTGAGACTGTCGGTCACCGAGCCTGTCGGTCACTGAGCCCGCCGGTCACTGAGCCTGTCGAAGTGCCCTTCTACAAGCTCGGCACCCAGGCGGAGTGCCCTTCGACAAGCTCAGGGACCAGGACCGCTCCAGGCCCCGACCACGGCTACTGCTGCTCGTGCACGACCTCGGGCAACGGGAAGATCGCCGTCAGGAACTGGTGCACCCAGTCGATCAGGTCTGCGTCCGGCAACGCCTCGTCGTTCACACGCGGCATGGGGACCACGAGAGCGTTCGCCTGCGACAGGTACTTGGCCCCCGGGTACATGCGCCGAAGTCGTGCCTGAATGGAGTCCGGCAGGTCCGCAGGCGCAACACGCAAGTTGCTGCCCATCGCGACGACCTCGCTGAGCCCCGACTTCTGCGAGCGCTGACGGAGACGTGAGACCGCGACGAGGTTCGTGACCTGCGCCGGCGGTTCGCCGTACCGGTCCGTCAGCTCCTCGATCACGAGATCGATCTGACCGTCCTTCGCCGCCGGAGCGGACGCCGCCGAGAGCTTCTGGTACGCCTCGAGGCGCAACCGCTCGCTGTCGACGTAGTCCTCTGGGATGTGCGCATCGACCGGCAGTTCCAGCCGCAGTTCCGTCTGCCCCTCCGCCACGTCGCCGCGGAACGTCGACACGGCCTCCCCGATCATCCGCAGGTAGAGGTCGAAGCCGACGCCGGCGATGTGCCCGGCCTGCTCGCCGCCGAGCATGTTGCCGGCGCCGCGGATCTCGAGGTCCTTGAGCGCGACCTGCATGCCGCTGCCGAGCTCGTTGTTCGCGGCGATCGTCGACAAGCGGTCGTGCGCCGTCTCCGACAGCGGCTTGTGCTCGTCGTACAGGAAGTACGCATAGGCGCGCTCCCGACCACGGCCCACACGACCTCGCAGCTGGTGCAGCTGGCTCAAGCCGTACTTGTCAGCGCGGTCGATGATGATCGTGTTGGCGTTCGAGATGTCGAGACCGGTCTCGATGATCGTCGTGCAGACGAGCACGTCGAACTTGCGCTCCCAGAAGTCGACGACGACCTGCTCGAGCGCCGCCTCCCCCAACTGCCCGTGAGCGATCGCGACGCGTGCTTCCGGCACGAGCTCCGCGATCTGCGCGGCCACCCGGCTGATCGACGACACCCTGTTGTGGACGAAGAAGATCTGCCCTTCACGGAGCAGCTCACGACGAATCGCGGCGGAGACCTGTTTGTCGTTGTACGGACCCACGAAGGAGAGGATCGGGTGACGGTCCTCCGGCGGGGTCGCGAGCGTCGACATCTCACGGATGCCCGTGACCGCCATCTCCAGGGTGCGCGGGATGGGGGTGGCGCTCATCGCGAGGATGTCCACGTTCGTCTTCAGCTTCTTGAGGGCGTCCTTGTGCTCGACGCCGAACCGCTGCTCCTCGTCGATGATGACGAGGCCGAGGTCCTTGAACTGGATCTTGTCCGTCAGCAGACGGTGGGTGCCGATGATGACGTCGACCGTGCCGTCGGTGAGGCCGGCGAGCGTCTCCTTGGCCTCCTTGTCGGTCTGGAACCGGCTGAGGGGGCGCAGGTGGATGGGGAAGCCGGCGAATCGTTCCTGGAACGTCTCGAAATGCTGCTTGACGAGCAGGGTCGTCGGGACGAGCATCGCCACCTGCTTGCCGTCCTGAACGGCCTTGAACGCGGCACGGACGGCGACCTCGGTCTTGCCGAAGCCGACGTCGCCGGACAACAGGCGGTCCATCGGGATGGCGCGCTCCATGTCCGCTTTGACCTCATCGATGGTCTGGAGTTGATCCGGCGTCTCCGCGAACGGGAACGCCTCCTCCAGCTCTCGCTGCCACGGGGTGTCCGGGCCGAACGCGTGCCCCTTCGACGCCATCCGCGCCGAATAGAGCTTGACGAGCTCGACGGCGATGTCGCGGACCGCCTTGCGCGCTTTGCTCTTCGCCTGCGACCAATCGCTGCCGCCCATCTTGCTGAGGGCCGGCGCCTCACCGCCGACGTAGCGGGTGAGGAGGTCGAGCTGATCGGTGGGGACGAGGAGTTTGTCGCCCGGATGGCCGCGCTTCGACGGCGCGTACTCGAGGACGAGGTACTCACGGGTGCTCTTCACGGGGTTCCGACCACCGCTCGAGACCTCGCGTTGACTCATCTCCAGGAACTTGCCGATGCCGTGCGTCTGGTGCACGACGAAGTCGCCCGCCTTCAACTGCATCGGATCGACGACGTTCTTCCGACGCGTCGCGAGCTTCTTGACGAGACGCGCGTCGTAGCCGGCCGTGCGCCCGTAGAACTCGGTCTCGCCGAGCAGCGCGAGCTTCGATTCCGACAGCTCGAACCCTGCCTCGACGTCGGCCTGCAACAGGTACACGACACCGGCTTCGAACGCATCAGGCAGTTCCGGGACGATGCGCGCCGCGATCTCGTGCTCGGCGAGGACGTCCGCCGCACGCTCCACGAGCCCGACGCCACGGGCCGCGACGACGACCGTCCAGCCGTCGTGGATACGAGCGGCGACATGCTCGATGGCACCCTCGACGTTGCCGTGGAACGCCGGGACCGGTTCGCCGCCGACGTTGACCGTGAGTAATTCGTCGAGTTCGAGCTCCTCCGGCAGCGGTTCGTCCGGACCGGAACGGAAGCCGCTGAACGTCCACCACGGGTGGTCGGGGTGGGGCTGGCCCGGAGCACTGTACGTGACGGAGTCGCGCAGCTGCCCGAGCGTGATGAAGTCGCCGGATGCGAGGTCGATGGGCGCCTGCGCACCGACCGTCGCGGCGCTCCACGCGGCCGAGAGGAACTCGCGGTTCGTCTCTGCGAGGCTGATGGAGCGGGTCACGACGCGCTCGGGCGACATGATCGCGACGGCCGCGCCGTCCGGCAGGTAGTGGGTGATCGGGACCAGACGATCCACGAGCGCGGGCGTCAGCGACTCCATGCCTTCGACGGCGATGCCCTCCGAGATCTTCTCCAGGATCGACGAGAGGCTCGGGAACTCGTGCAGCATTTCCGCCGCACGCTGCCGGACGGCGTCGTTGAGGAGCAGCTCGCGGCTGGGCGGCAGGCTCACGCCCTCGACCGGCTCTGGCATCGATCGCTGGTCGGCGACGGAGAACGCACGGATCTGGTCCACTTCATCGCCGAAGAACTCGACCCGGTACGGGTGGTCCGCAACAGGCGGGAAGACGTCGAGGATGCCGCCGCGCAGGGCGAATTCGCCACGGCGGGACACCATGTCGACACGGGCGTACGCGAGGTCGACGAGCTGACCGGCGATGGCCTGCAGGTCGTGGCCCCTGCCGCCCTGGACGAGCTCGATCGGCGGGATGTCGGTGAGGTTCTCCGCGACCGGCTGCAGCGCTGCGCGGACGGAGGCGACGAGGAGGAAGGGCTGCTTGCCGTCCCAGTTCTTGAGTCTGTGCAGCGCTTCGATGCGACGACCGACGATCTCGGCGCTCGGGCTGAGGCGCTCGTGCGGGAGGGTCTCCCAGGCGGGGAACTCGACGATCTCCGCGTGTGGCATGAGGGCCGCGAGCGATGCGCGGAGGCTTTCGGAGTCACGTCCCGTCGAGGTGACAACGAGGGCCGCCTGCAGCGATCCCTGCCTGCCGCGTTCGTCGATGAGCGACGCCAGGAGCGGTGCCCTGAGTCCGTCGATCACCGAGAAGTCGGCGCTCTTGCCCGCGTACGCGAGGGCATCGTCCATCGTGGAGGCGCGCGAAAGCGCGTGAGTCAAACCCTGAAGCGTCACCATCACAGCCTACGCGGACCCACCGACACGGCGTTCCCGTGGCGTTACGCCCAGGGCGATGTGCGTGCGGGCCTCCGTGTTCGGGTCAGCGCGATGCGCTCGCGCGAGCGCGGGTCTGGCCCGCCAGCGCGGGCTGGACCGCACCCGCGCTCGCAACGTGGCACGGCGCACGCGCGAGCGCATCGCGCTGCACAACCCCGGGTTCGTCGAGAATTGGCTGTGTGGCAGCGCAGAGGAGGGGCCAGAGGCTCGATGATGGAACCATGACGACCACCACGAGCCCCGCCGGATACGTCCTCCCGGAGCTCGACCACCCTGCCCGGCGGATCGGCGGGCGCACCTTCGACTTCTCCCGCCAGGTCGCGGTCATGGCGATCATCAACCGCACCCCGGACTCCTTCTTCGACCAGGGCTCGACATTCGCCCTCGACGCGGCCGTCGCAGCCGCTCTCCGTGCAGCCGAGGACGGAGCGGACTGGATCGACATCGGCGGCGCGAAGTTCGCTCCCGGCCCGGAGATCTCCGCGGCGGAGGAACTCGATCGGGTGCTCCCCGTCGTCGGGGCCGTCGCGGCCGCGAGCGACGTCGTCATCTCCGTCGACACCTTCCGTCCAGAGGTCGCCGCGGCGTGCATCGCGGCCGGCGCATCGGTCGTGAACGACACCACGGGCATCCACGATCCCGCGATCGCCGACGTCGTCGCGGGCACGGACGCCACGCTCATCGTGACCCACAGCCTGGCCGAACCGCGCAAGCCGCACCCGCGCCCCCACTACGACGACATCGCTGCGGAGGTCGCCGGATTCCTCACCGAGCGCGTGGCGTTCGCGATCGAGCGCGGCGTGCCCGCGGAACGCATCATCATCGATCCGGGACACGACCTCAACAAGAACACCGTGCAGACGCTCGAACTCACGAGACGGCTGTCGGAGATCACCTCGCTCGGCTACCCGACGCTCGCGGCGGTCTCCAACAAGGACTTCATCGGCGAATCCCTCGGCAGACCGAAGACGGAACGGCTCGAGGGATCACTCGCAGCCGCGACCGTCTGCATCATGCTGGGCGCGCGGATCGTGCGGATGCACAACGTCCGGGAGTCGATCGCGGCGGTCCGGATGACCGAGGCGATCCTCGGCTTCCGCGATCCGATCGACCCGAAGCACAACCTGTAGGCGGTTCGGCTCGGGAGGGCCCCTTCGACAGGCTCAGGGACCGGGTGCGGATCCGGTCACTGAGCGGATCCGGTCACTGAGCTTGTCGAAGTGCCCCGTACGCTGGAGCAGACGGAAGGAACCACCGTGACCGGCTCACCCACGATCACCCGCCTCCTGCCGGGCGGCGGCGTCCGGCTCGACCTCGACGGCATCATCGACGCCTACGCGCCGGCCGACCGCGGCGCGCCGACCGTCCGCGTCAACTTCGTCACGAGCCTCGACGGCTCCGCGACCGTCGACGGGGTCTCCGGCGGGCTCGGCGGTCCGGCCGACAAGCTCGTGTTCGACGTGCTTCGGCGGCTCGCCGACGTCGTCCTCGTGGGCGCCGGAACCGTGCGGACGGAAGGCTACGGCGCGATGCGACTCGAACCGGATGCCGCCGCATGGCGCGAAGCACACGGGCTCCCACCGCACCCCGTGTTCGCCCTCGTCTCCGGCCGACTCGACCTCGATCCATCCTCGGACATCTTCCAGAAGGCTCCCGTGCGGCCGATCGTCCTCGCCGCGACGTCGGCCGACACCGCCCGTCGAACGGCGCTCGAAGAGGTTTCCGACATCATCGACTGCGGCGACGAGCACGTGGACCCGGCGCGCGCCATCGCCGCGCTCGTCGAACGTGGCCTCCCCCAGATCCTCTGCGAGGGCGGCCCCAGCCTGTTCGGTTCCTTCATCCGCGACGACGTCGTCGACGAACTCTGCCTCACGATCAGCCCGACGCTCGTCGGCGGTGAGGGCATGCGCATCGCGTCCGGTGACGCCTCCCCCTCACCGCGTCGCCTCCGTCTCGCGCACCTCCTCGAGGCCGAGGGCCTCCTCCTCGCCCGCTACGCCCGCTGAGCTCCTCCGCAGCACGACCGGTCCGCAGGGAGACCATCCCAGTCCACCGATCCGCGGACGCCCGAGGGACGTGTACGACATGGCATTGCCAACGCGAGCTTCGAGTCGGCATGGAACGCGAGCACCACCCTCGAACGGCGCAGGTACCAGGAGTCCTGGATCAACGGACGCGACGACATCGGCAAGCGATGCGCCGACAGCGGCTTCCCCATCGAGTTCGGCGGCGACGACGTCCCCGTGCAGGCGCCGAGGGTCACGGAGCCATGACGCACAGCGATGCCACGAGGACCGGAAATCGGTCTTGACGCGTCACTTGTTTTTTGCAAGTGTTAGCAGCAGTCCACACAGCACCGACGATCGGGCGATCACGTGGACCGGTGACACACCGCTGACAAGGAGACCACGATGACCACCATGATGTTCGTCAACCTGCCCGTGACCGACCTCGAACGCTCGAAAGCGTTCTACACGGCCATCGGCTTCACCGTGAACCCCAAGTTCACCGACCACAATGCGGCCTGCGTTGTCGTCGAGGAGAACCACAGCGCGTTCATGCTCCTCGTCCGCGACTACTTCCAGACCTTCAGCGAACGCCCGATCGGCGACCCGTCGGTCAATGTGTCGGTCGCGACCGCGATCTTCCTCGACACCCGCGAACTCGTCGACTCCAGCGTCACCGCAGGACTCGCAGCCGGCGGCTCGGAGGCGCAGGACCCCACCGACTATGGCTTCATGTACCAGCGCCAGCTGACCGACCCCGACGGCAACATCCTCGAGTTCGGCTACATGGACCCGGTGGCGGCAGAGCAGGGTCCGGAAGCCTACGCGGAGCAGCAGGCCTGAGGTCGATGGCGGTACGCGACTACGGACAGTTCGGCGGCGTCACCCAGGCGCTCGAGCTCGTCGGCGAACGGTGGGCGCTGCTCATCGTTCGCGACCTGCTCGTCGGACCGCGCCGCTATGGAGAACTCGCTGCGGGGCTCCCCCGCATCCCGAGCAACATCCTGGCGACGAGGCTCAAGGAACTGCAGGCGGCCGGCGTCATTCGCCGGGCGCCGCGTTCGCGCGTCATCGTCTACGAGTTGACCCCGTACGGCCGGGAACTGGAACCCGTGGTCATCGCACTCGGAGCGTGGGGGTTCAAAGCGATGGGCGATCCGCGCGACGAACAGGTCATCACACCGGATTCGATGATCATCGATCTGCGGACGGCCTTCCGCTCTCGGATCGCCGCCGAATTGCCGTCGACGTCCTACGGGGCCCGTCTCGGAGACGACGATCTCCTCATCAGGGTGGACGGATCGTCGCTGCAGGTGACCCGCGGGAACGGGCCCGTCGATCTCGGATTCGCGACGGGGCCCGGAATTCACCGGTTGATCTCGGGGTCGCTGGCTCCCCAACGGGCGATCGACACGGGCGTTGTGGAAGTCCTTCGCGGCCGAGGCGAGCTGCTCGACC
Source organism: Plantibacter lichenum (assembly GCF_050587525.1). Lineage (NCBI taxonomy): Bacteria > Bacillati > Actinomycetota > Actinomycetes > Micrococcales > Microbacteriaceae > Plantibacter > Plantibacter lichenum. The sequence goes on from NZ_JBOBFT010000005.1 coordinate 145,288, forward strand.
GCTTCGCGAGCACGTTCCACCTCGCGAGCTGACTCTTCCAGTCACTGAGCCGAACGCCGGGCACCGGTCACCGGTCACCGCCCACCGAGCACCGGTCACTGAGCTTGTCGAAGTGCAGTCCGTCCACACACCCTTCGACAGGCCCAGGGACCGGGGACGACAGGCCCATGGACCGGGCGGGACAGGCTCAGGGACCGGGCAGACAGGCTCGGGGACCGGCAGGGACGCTGCTAGGACGCGCCGTGGAACCGGGACTGCGCAGCGAGGAGGCTGTCGTTCACAACGAGCTCGACAGCATCGGCCGCATCCGCGATCAGGACGGGCAACTGCTCGCGCTCCGTGCTGGCGAAGTCGCGCAGCACGAAGTCGGCCGCGTCCTGCCGACCGGGAGGCCGACCGATGCCGACCCGAACACGAATGAACTCTGGCGTCTTGAGGGCCGCGGCGATGTCGCGCACACCGTTGTGCCCGCCGTGACCACCGCCCTGCTTGAGCTTGAGGGAGTCGAAGGGGATGTCGAGCTCGTCGTGCACGACGATGACGTGCGACGGGTCGACCGAGTAGAAGGAGGCGAGCGCCGCAGTGGGGCCGCCTGAGAGGTTCATGTAGCTGTTCGGCTTGCCGAGGACGAGCTTCGGACCGCCGGGCACGAGACGCCCCTCGGCGACTCGGGCGTTGCCCTTGTGCGCCTTGAACGATGCACCGATCCGCTTGGCGAGTTCGTCGAGGACCATCTGCCCGACGTTGTGCCGGTTGCGTGCGTACTGCTCGCCCGGGTTGCCGAGTCCGACGACGAGCCACGTGTTCTCCGCCATGGGGGCCTTCCTGTTCGACAACCGGGTTCTGAAGGTGGTGAGGAGGTTCATCGGGCGCATTTCGACAGGCTCAATGACCGGGACAGGCCCGATAACCGGGACAGGCCCGATGACCGGGACAGGCACGATGACCGGCGTGAGGCGCTCACCGACGTGCACTCAACGCGAACGAACCTGCCGCGCGCCGTCATCGAGAGACTCGGGGACGGCGACGCGACAGGTTCGGATGCACGGTGAACCGAGACTATTCGGCTGCGGCTTCCTCGGAAGCTGCAGCAGCGGCGTCCTCTTCGTCCGAGCCGGACGGCGTGGAGATCGCGACGACGAGCGCCTCGGGGTCGGTCAGGAGCGTCGCGCCCTTGGGCAGTTCGACGTCCTTCGCGAGGATGTGCGCGCCGTCTTCGAGGCCGGCGATGCTGAGGATGATGCGCTCCGGGATGTGGGTCGCTTCGGCCTCGAGGCTGAGGGTCGTGTTCTCGAGGTTCGAGATGGTGCCGGGAGCGGACTCGCCCTCGACCTGCACGAAGACGTCGACCGTGACCTTCTCGCCCTTCTTGACGACGATGAGGTCGAGGTGCTCGATGATCTGGCGAACGGGGTCCTTCTGGACGTCCTTCACGAGGGCGAGCTGCTGGGTGCCTTCGATGTCGAGCTCGAGGACGGCGTTCGACTTGCGGAGGATGAGGCCGATCTGGTGGCCGGGCAGCGAGACGTGCTGCGGTTCGGTGCCGTGGCCGTACAGGACGGCGGGGATCTTGCCGAGGGCACGGAGCTTGCGGGCTGCGCCCTTGCCGAAGGATTCGCGGATCTCCGCGACGACCTTGAGGTCATCTGACATGGTGTTCTCCTCTCGGGCCGTGGCCCGAATGTGATGCGCGTGGGCATGGCCCTGCGCGATGCTGCGAACCGGCGACTCGTGTGCCGAAGGCTCGTTGGATTGGTGTGTCAACTCGAACGCGTATCTGCGTGAGGAAAAGCCAGGAGCCTTGTCCACCGCGTCGATCACGGATGCTGCCGGTGCGGCTGCATCCCTCGCCGAAGTTCAATGGGAGAGTCTACCCCATGCCGCCTGTGAGCGCAGGGCGCACGCAGAGCGCGGCCGGCGCCATCGGTTCAGCGGTGCGCTTCGACCGCCTGGATGCCGGAGACGGCCTCATCGACGATGGATTCGACGGTCGCGTCGACGTCGACCACGAAGCCGGGTTCATCGGCGTCGAGTTCCTCGAGGAGCGCGAACTGCGAGTCGAGCAGCGACGCGGGCATGAAGTGCCCGGAGCGGCCTTCCATCCGACGCGAGAGCACGTCGTGCGTTCCGTGGAGGTGCACGAACAGGACGCCGGGCGCTTCCGCGAGGATCGCCTCGCGGTAGGCGCGCTTCAGCGCAGAGCAGGCGATGACGAGGCCGGTGTCCGCGGCATCGGCGAACGTCCGTCCCACGGTCTGCAGCCACGGCCACCGATCGGCATCTTCGAGGGGCGTGCCCGATGCCATCTTGGTGACGTTCGCGATGGAGTGCAGCGAGTCGGCATCGACGAACGGCACACCGAGCCGGTCGGCGATGAGCACCCCCGTCGTGCTCTTGCCCGAACCGGACACTCCCATCACGACCACGAGCGGTGCGCTCATGCGGCCACCTCCTCTGCGAGGGCCCACGCGGACCACTTCATTGTTTCCGACCCGTCCGTCGATGCGTCGGTCACGCGTCTGACGGTCGGTTGAACGACAAGAGGACCTTACCGGACGCGCTCGCGTCGGCGGCCACGGCGAAGGCTTCGAGGGCGTCGGTCGCGGGGAACTCATGGGTCACGATCGCGTCCGCATCGAGCGAGCCGTCGGCGAGTGCCTGGAGCACGTCATCGATCTCGTCGACGAAGCGGAACGAGCCTCGGAGGTCGAGTTCCCGCGTGATCGCGAGCGAGATGAGCGCGGGCTGTTCGCCGGAGGGCAGGAGGCCCACCATGACGACGATGCCGCCACGGGTCGTGCCGCGCACTGCGGAAGCGAGGCCACGGTGGTTGCCGGAGGAGTCGAACGCGACGTCCGCGTCGACCTGCGCGATGGCATCGGCGTCCGTCGCGACGATCGTCCTCGTCGCACCGACGGAACGGGCGATGGCGAGGGGCGCGTCGAACATGTCGACCGCGACGATCTCAGCTGCCCCCGCACGCTTGGCGACGGCGACGATGAGCGAGCCGATGGGGCCGGCCCCGATGACGAGGACACGTTTGCCGGCGAGGTCCCCCGCGCGGTTGACGGCGTGCCAGGCGACCGAGGCGGGCTCGGCGAGCGCTGCGGCTCGCAACGACAGGCCCTCCGGCAGCTCGCGCAGCATGTCCGCCCGCAGGACGGCCCTGCTGGAGAACGCGCCGTCGGTGTGCGGGAAGCGTGCAGCGCTGCCGAGGTAGGTGCAGCCGGGCGAGAGGTTCGGCCGGTCGGCCGGGTAGCGCGAGCCGTCCCCGGGTCCAGGCGTCGCCGGATGCACGGCGACGCGGGCGCCGACGGCGGGTCCGGAACCGTCGGCGGCGGCCTCGACGACCGTGCCGACGACCTCGTGGCCGAGGATCATGGGAGCTTTCAGGATGGATTCCCCGGCCGCACCGTGCTGCCAGTAGTGGAGGTCGGATCCGCAGACGCCGCCGTAGGCGACCGCGACGACCGCCTCATCTGGCGCCGCCGCGGCGAGCGCGACCTCGGTGACGCGGAGGTCACCGGCCGCGTAGGCGACGACCGCCGTGTCCGTGGCGCCGGATCCGCCGGCTGCGCTGCTCGGACCGCTCTGCTCAGACGACAACGGTCATCCCTCCATCGACGAAGATCGTTTGGCCGTTCACGTAGTCGGAACCGTCCGAGGCGAGCCACACGGCGGGACCGGCGAGGTCCTCGACCGTCCCCCACCTGGCGGCGGGCGTCCGTCCGAGGATCCAGCCGTTGAAGGTCTCGTCGTCGACGAGGTTCTGCGTCATCTCGGTGTGGATGTACCCGGGCGCGATGGCGTTCGCCTGCAGACCGCTTCCGGCCCACTCGGCCGTCATCGCGCGGGTGAGGTTGCGGATGCCGCCCTTCGCGGCCGTGTAGGCGGCGATGGTGGGACGGGCGAGGTCCGCCTGGACCGACGCGACGTTGATGATCTTGCCGTGGCCGCGCGGGATCATGTGCTTCGCGGCGGCTCGTCCGACGAGGAATGCGCTCGTGAGGTCGGTACGGATCACCCGTTCCCAGTCCTCCACCGCGAGGTCGAGCATCGGCACGCGGTGCTGCACGCCCGCGTTGTTGACGAGGATGCGGATGGGTCCGACGTGCTCCTCGACCCAGTCGATCCCCGCCGAGACGGCCGCGTCGTCCGTGACGTCGAACGACCGCGAGAACACGCGGTCCCCGCCGTAGACGGCCGTGAAGTCCGCGGCGGCCCCGGCCAAACGCGTCTCGTCGAGGCCGTTGAGGACGATCGTGGCCCCTGCATCGGCGAGCGCGGTCGCGATTGACCTGCCGATGCCGCGGCTCGAACCGGTGACGAGGGCGATGCGCCCGGTGAGGTCGAAGACGCTGGTCATGCGGTGACTCCTGTGCTGGATTCGGGGGCGGCTGAGACGAGGACGGTCGGACGGCCCGCGACCGCGGTCGGGTTCGTGAGCGTGCCGATCCCGTCGATCGTGATGACGGCTCGCTCCCCCGCGACGATGGGGGCGAACGTCGCCGGCGAACCGGTGAGGACGATGTCGCCTGGACCGAGCGTCAGGAACGACGTCAGGTAGACGAGTTGCTCCGTGACGTCCCAGGCGAGGGAGGCGGTCGTCGCATCCGCAACGATCGGCAGGTCGCCGTCCTCGGACCCGGCCGGTCCGACCCGCACGAGGATGTGCGCGTCGGAGGGGTCGAACTCGGTCTCGATCCACGGCCCGATCGGCGTGAACGCATCGCCGTTCTTCACCTGGGTGAGGAGGTGATCGGACGGGATCTGGTCGACGGCGGTGACGTCGTTGGCGATCGTGTACCCGAGGATCGCGCCGGGGACGTCGTCCGCCGTCAGGAAACGGCTCGTCCGACCGATGACGACCGCGAGCTCCCCTTCGACGTTGACGGTTCCGAGCGACGGGTCGAGTCCGATCGCGTCGCCAGGACCCGCGACCGTGCGCGCCGACTTCTGGAAGGCCTGCGGCGGCAGTTCTCGATCGGCGGGGCCGCCGTTGTGCGCCATGCCGAAGACGACCGTGGGAACGACGGGGCTGAGGAGCGTTGCACCCGCGACGGGCCACGACTCCCCCGTCCGCGCCGGTTCAGTGGCGGGCGAGCCGCCCGTCGGGCCGCCTGCCGAGCCCACGAACGGGTCGCCTGCCCAGCCGGTGAACGGGTCCGCGATCCCGTGCCAGGCGTCGCCGTCCTGAACGACGTGGCGCGGGCCGTCAGCGGTCGAGATCCGTGCAATGCGCATCCGCTCAGCCCGCCGATCGAGCGAGGCGCTTGCGGCGCGACATCGTGGGCGTGGGGCGCGTCGTGACGTCGATGTGGGAGTCATCGATCGCGTCGTGGAGCTTGTTGAGATCGCGACCGCGCGTCTCCGGTGTGACGAAGGTGGCCCAGAGCGTGATGCCGCCGAGCACGAGCACGTAGCAGGCGAGCGGGACCCACGAGTCGGAGAACCAGCCGAGGAGCAGGGCGCCGATGAGGGGCGCGATGCCGCCGGCGAGGACCGCCGAGAACTCACGGGAGATGGCGACGCCCGTGTAGCGGTGGCGGTTGCCGAAGAGCTCGGGCAGCGTCGCGCACTGGGCGCCGAGCATGATGTTGACGCTGAGCGAGTAGGTGACGGCGAGGACCACGACGACGAGCGCGGGATTCCCGTTCGCGAGCATCCACCAGGCGGGGACGGCGAGGACGATCTGGACGATCGCGCCGATGCGGTAGATCGTCATGCGCCCGAAGCGATCGGACAGCGCGCCGGCCCACGGGATGACGAGGATGCCGATGAGCGCACCGAGCGCGATGGCGAGCGGCCCCTCCCACGGCTCGGCGCCGGCGAACTGCGTGATGAACGCGACCGCGAGGGTCTGGTAGATCGCCGAGCCGCCGTTCTCCGCCATCCGCAGGCCGACGCCGCGGAGGATCGTGGGGAAGGACTCCTTGAAGATCTCCTTGAAGGGGTTCTTCGAGACCGCCTCCTGTTCTTCGAGCGTGATGAACGTGGGGCTCTCCTGCATCCGGAGGCGGATGAAGAGGGCGACGCCGATAAGGATCACGGAGGCGAGGAACGGGATGCGCCACAGCCAGTCGTGGACGATCTGCTGGTCCACGAGGCCAAGGAAGAAGAACACGACCGAGGCCATGATCGTGCCGACCATGATGCCGACGAACGGGAGCGCAGAGAAGAAGCCGCGACTGCGGACCGGTGCGTACTCGGCCATGAGGGTGGTCGCCCCGGCCTGCTCCGCTCCGGCGCCGAAGCCCTGGAGGATCCGCAGGAGGATCAGGAGGATGGGCGCCCAGACGCCGATCTGCTCGCCCGTCGGGAGGACGCCGATCAGGGTCGATGCGCCGCCCATGAGGCCGATCGTGAGCGTCAGGACGAGCTTGCGGCCGAGCCGGTCGCCGAGGGCTCCGAAGAAGAGGCCGCCGAACGGGCGGGCGAAGAAGCCGACGGCGTAGGTGGCGAACCCCGCCGCGATGCCGGCGCCCGGGCCGAGGGCCGGGAAGAAGAGGGGCCCGAAGATGAGGGCCGATGCGAGGCCGTAGAGAGCGAAGTCGTAGTACTCGAGGGCACTGCCGACGGAGCTGGCGAGGGTGGCCCGACGGAGGTTCCGGACGTACTCCGGGTCGTCTGACCCGCGGAGGTCGGTGGGGGCTGCTGAACCCGTTGACATGGTCATCTCCTTTGATAACGGCGCGGTGCGCTGATCGGGCGCCGCGTGGTCCCATCGAGTGGGGCGGCGAACACCTGAGACGAAGATAACACTCTGCTGAACAGAGTTCAACACATTGAACGATTTCGGATGGATGAGCCGTCTGACCCGCCGTCCGGCGTCGACTACCGTCCCGACAGCACCATCGGATTGGACAGCAGCGAGACCGCCTCCGCGAGCTCGGCGATGATGCCGGCGCGCACCGCAGGGGTCAAGGCAGCCTCCATGAGGGACGCACCGATGGCAAGGGGTTGCGCACCGCTCGCCCGCGGCGGGATCCACCTCGCGATGCCGAAGACGCCCGGGTGGACCTCACCGTCATCGATCGCGTACCCGCGCTCCCGTACGAGCGCCAGCTTCTCCTGCAGGTGTTCGAGCGAGGTCGTGCTGCGCTCCGTCCGGACCGGGAAGTGGTCGCCGTCCGCGAATCGCCTGTCGACCTCCTCTGGCGCCAGATGGGCGAGCAGAGCGTTGCCCACCGCCGTCGGGGCAGCCGGGAATCGATCGCCGATGCCCGCCGAGAGCCGGAGCGGCGCCCGCCCCTCATGCCTCGCGAGGTACAGGACGTCCGTGCCGTCGAGCATCGCGATCTGCACGACCTCGTGACTCAGGAACTCGGAGGACGCGATGAACCGGTAGAACTCGCGCACCTGGTCGAAGGAGCGCAGGTACGCACCGCCGAGCTCGACCGTGCGGTGCCCGAGCGTGAACCCGGAATCCACCCGCTGGATGAGACCGGACTCCTCGAGCACTGCGCACAGGTTGGACGTCGAGGACTTCGCCGCCCCGATCGCCCGCGCGATGTCGCTGAGCGGCATCGGCCTGCCCTGCGCATCCGCAAGGATGCCGAGGATCCGGATCGACCGGGTGACGGCCGGCGCCGGATCGCGGTCCGTCTGCGATTCCGAGGTCGGCTCCACAGCCCGTTCCGCCGTCGGTTCCTGCTCTGCTGTGCTCATGATCGTCCTGTGTTCGTCATCGTGCGTCCGTCGTCCTGCGCTCGCGGTCGCCCTGCCGTGCTGGCGTGCGCCTAGTAGAACTCGATCGTATCGACGCGGTTCCGCAGCTCACGACCGTCGAGGAATCGCGTCGCATTGTCGGCGAAGAGTTCCGCGATGAGACGCTCCTCCGCACCGTTGAGGGCGGCGGTGTGCGGGCTCACAAGCACGTTGGGGAGATCCCACAGTGGGCTTGCCGCATCGAGGGGTTCCACCGCGAAGACGTCGAGTGCGGCGAAACCGACGCGGCCGTCCTGCAACGCCGCGATGAGCGCGTCCTCATCGATGACCGTGCCGCGACCGACGTTGACGACCGTGACGCCGGGCTTCACCGCCTGGAAGACCTGCTCGCCGAGGAGGCGTTCGGTGGCGGCGGTTCCCGGGAGGGTCGTGACGATGGCGTCGACCTCGCCGACGACGTCGGCGATCGCATCCGGGTGGATGATGCGCGAGACGCCGGGAACGGACACATCGTGCCGGCTCGTGCCGATGACCGTCGCGCCGAGGGCGGAGAGTTTGGCCGCGACCTCACGACCGATGCCACCGAGCCCGGCCACGAGAACGGTCTGCTCGCTCACCTGGCTCATCGTCCATCGACCGGTCCATTCGTGGTCGCGCTGCTGCTGGAGGAGCCTCGGCAGGGTCTTGGCGCCCGCGAACACCCCGAAGACGGCGAACTCGGCCAGCGGACCGCCGTGGACGCCGGCGGAGGTCGTGAAGGCGATGCGCTCGAGCTGCGCGTCATCGAGCCCCGCAGCCTTCACCTGGCCACCGCCCCCGGCCGCCATGATCTGCACCCAGCGCAGGTCCGGATTCGCCGATGCCGTGCGGGCGAGCGCCTTGGGATCGACGTCCGGGATGCCGTAGAGGACCTCCGCGGAGTCGACGAGCGCCTCGAACGCCGCCTGCTGCGAGGGGCTGCGTTCGAACGACGGATCGCCAGCGAAGTCGGCGGGGTGTCGCATGGGAGGGAGGAGCTCCTGCTCGCGGACGAGGTCGATGCGCGGCTCGAGGCGTTCGATGAGCTCGCAGAGCTCCTCGGGGAGCGGAGTGGCGACGACGACGCGGAGGCGCTGGGCGGAGTGGGTCACGTGGGTGTCCTGTTCTTCATCGAACCGGCCTGGTTCCCGATCGAGTCTACCCATCGATTCATTCTGTTGAACAGTGTTCCGTGGGCTGTCCTGTGGGTAGACTGCTGCCATGTCGAGCCAGCGCGGGCCACGAGCAGCCCTCCCCACGACCGTCGGAGTCATCGGACTGGGCGCCATGGGCGCCCCCATGACGCGGAATCTGCTCGCCGCAGCGGGCTCGGTCTCCCCGTCACCGACGCCGGCGCCCACGCCACCCACGCCACTCGCGACCGTCCTCGTGAACCACCGCAGTCGCGATCGAGCCGCCGAACTCCTCGAGGCCGGCGCCGTCTGGGCCGGAACACCCCGCGAGCTCGCCGCAGCGGACGTCATCGTCTTCATGCTGCCCGACCTCCCACAGGTCGACGAGGTCCTCGACGGCGCGGACGGCGTGCTCGCCGGCATCGACTCCCCCACCGTCCTCGTGATCGGATCCACCTCGTCCGCGCAGGGCGTCCGCGACCTCGACAGCCGGGTCTCCGCAGCCACCGGAGGCCTCGCCCGCGTGATCGACGCGCCCGTGAGCGGCGGCGAGGACGGGGCGAGGGCCGCCACCCTCTCGATCATGGTCGGCGGTGACAAGCAACCCGTCGAAGCCGCATGGTCGACCCTCGAGACCTTCGGCACACCCGTCCACCTCGGCCCGCTCGGCTCCGGCGAGATCGCCAAGTACTGCAACCAGATCATCGTCGCCTCCACCATCATGGCTCTCGGCGAAGCAGCCGTGCTCGCCGACCGCAGCGGCCTCGACGTCGGCGCGATGTTCGACCTCCTCGAAGGCGGATACGCCGGCAGCCGCGTCCTCGCGACCCGCAAGCAGCGCATCGTCGACGAGGACTACAGCCCCTCCGGACCGGCCAAGTTCATGGTGAAGGACCTCACATATGCAACGATCGAAGCAGAGCGCACCGGCACCACGGCCCCGCAGCTCCACTCCCTCCTCGACCAGTTCACAAGACTCACCGAGGAAGGCTACGGCGACCAGGACATCTCCGTCACCCGCGCCTACATCGATTCGCTCACGCCACCTCGAACCGTCGTCGACTGAACCGCCGCCGCACAACCGGCACGCGTGCCATCGGCCCGGAGCGAAACCCGTCGAGCTCGTCATCCACCGACCCGCTGCTCCGCTGAACGCGAACAGCAGCTGAACACCGGGCCACGAGGCCCATCCACCCACCCTCCAGGCGACCCGTCACATCACCGCTTTGCTACGGTTGCAACGTGCCCGTACCAGGGTCACCCGGAGCCTGCTGCCGCCTCGAAGGCGATGCAGCAAGGACCACCACACATCGAAGGAGAACCACATGGTGAACAACGCCCAGGCGACAGCCAACATCGGCGTCGTCGGCCTCGCCGTCATGGGAAGCAACCTCGCCCGCAACCTCGCGAGCCGCGAAGGCAACACGGTCGCCGTGTACAACCGCTCGCCAGAGCGCACCGACCTCCTCACCAGCGAACACCCTGAAGCCGGCTTCATCGCCTCGCACACCATCGAGGAATTCGCCGCTTCACTGCAGAAGCCGCGCACCGCGATCATCATGGTGCAGGCCGGCAAGGGCACCGACGCCGTCATCCAGCAGCTCACCGAGGTCTTCGAGCCGGGCGACATCATCGTCGACGGCGGCAACGCGCTCTTCACCGACACCATCCGTCGCGAGAAGGCCGTCCGCGAGACCGGCATCAACTTCGTCGGCGCCGGCATCTCCGGCGGCGAGGAAGGCGCCCTCAAAGGACCGTCGATCATGCCGGGCGGCTCCGCCGAAGCGTGGGAGACCCTCGGCCCGATCCTCAAGTCGATCGCAGCCGTCGCGGAAGGCGAGCCCTGCGTCACGCACGTCGGCACCGACGGCGCCGGCCACTTCGTCAAGATGATCCACAACGGCATCGAATACGCCGACATGCAGCTCATCGCCGAGGCCTACGACCTCATCCGCCGCGGCACCGGCAAGACGCCGGCCGAGATCGCCGACATCTTCGCCGAGTGGAACCGCGGCGAACTCGAGAGCTACCTCATCGAGATCACCGCAGAGGTCCTCAAGCAGGTCGACGCGAAGACGGGCAAGCCGCTCGTCGACGTCATCCTCGACCAGGCAGGAGCCAAGGGCACCGGCGCATGGACCGTGCAGACGGCCCTCGACCTCGGCATCCCCGTCTCCGGCATCGCCGAAGCCGTGTTCGCCCGCTCCCTGTCCTCGAAGCCCGCCCAGCGCGCGGCCGCGACGGACCTCCCCGGCCCGTCGGACGACTGGACCGTCGACGACACCGACACCTTCATCGAAGACGTCCGCAAGGCGCTCTACGCATCGAAGATCATCGCCTACTCGCAGGGCTTCGACGAGATCGTCGCCGGCGCGGATGAGTACGACTGGAACATCCAGAAGGGTGAGATCGCGAAGATCTGGCGCGGCGGCTGCATCATCCGCGCCCAGTTCCTCAACCGCATCACCGACGCGTACGCGGAGAACCCGGAGCTCGTCGCCCTCGTGACGGCGCCGTACTTCCGCGACGCGGTCGGCGAGGCGCAGGACAGCTGGCGCCGGGTCGTCGCGACCGCGGCACACGCCGGCATCCCCTCGCCCGCATTCTCCTCGTCGCTGTCGTACTACGACGGCCTCCGCGCCGACCGGCTCCCCGCCGCGCTCGTCCAGGGCCAGCGCGACTTCTTCGGTGCGCACACCTACAAGCGCGTCGACATCGAGGGCACGTTCCACACGCTGTGGTCTGGCGACCGCAGCGAGGTCGAGCAGGAGGGCTCCAGCCACTAGCTGCTGCACCTCGAAACAGGCTGCTGCACCTGGGGAACGGGCTGCTGCACCTCGGGAACGGGCGGGATCGGGCGACCGATCCCGCCCGTTCCGCGTTCCCGCCCTCCCCTCCCCTCCCCTCCGCCCTGGTGTTCACAATTCCGGAATTCGTGTGACAGGAGTGACGAAGCAACCGCTGGCCGCCCTCGCCATACGCATTCCCGACCAAGAGTTCCGGAATTGTGAAAACGACATCGGAACGGGGCAGGGCAGAATGAGGGCACACGACGGAAGGGCGACGATGACGTCGGCGACTGCGACACCAGCACAGCGCGAACGACCGGCGCTCAAACTCGGCGTCAGCGTGCTCATCGCAGCGTCTGGCGTCCTCCTCTTCGGGTTCGCGATGCCGCTGGCCGGCTACCCGGTGCTCGCTGCCGCCCTCGTCGCGGCCTGGTTCGTGGACCGACGGATGTTCCGCGATCTGTCGCTCATCGCCGTCGGCCTCGTCGCCCTCAGCCTCGTGCCCATCAACACGAGCATCGACTGGTCGCACATGCTCCAGATGGGTGCAGCCCTCGCGGTCGCCGTCCTCACGCCATACCTGCTGTCACGCTTCGTGTTCCGCGACCACGCGATCCGCTTCCCCGTCGCGACCGGACACAGCTGGACGAAGCTCGAATGGGGCTACCTCATCGTCGTCATCGGCCTCGGATACGCGATCCTGCCGGTCTACCTCATCCGATCGGGCGTCTACCAGAACTGGCCGGCCGCGACGACGGGCGACGAGGTGTTCCGCCTCTTCCTCGGGACGAACGCCCTCGGCATCTGGGATGAGCTGTTCTTCATCTGCACCTGTTTCGCACTCCTCCGCCGACACCTGCCGGATTGGCAGGCGAATCTCATCCAGGCAGCACTGTTCACGTCGTTCCTCTGGGAGCTCGGATTCCGATCGTTCGGCCCCTTCATCATCTTCCCGTTCGCGCTCGTGCAGGGGTGGACGTTCACGCTCACGAAGTCCCTCAGCTACATCGTCACCGTGCACCTGTTGTTCGACTTCGTCCTGTTCCTCGTGCTGCTCCACTCGCACAACCCGTCGATCCTGCAGTTCTTCGTCTACTGACGCTCCGAGTGCGTCCTGCCCGTCGACCCCACTGTGTTCGCACAATTCAGGAACATCGGCACAATGCAGGACGATTCAGCCGGACACGCCGGTCGATCGTCCTGAATTCTGAAAATAGTCCTGAATTGTGCAACCCCTCGGTGGCGGTGCGGGAGGCTCGAGCACAGCGCCCGGTGCGAGGCACAGGACGACGGCCCAGGACGTCGGCAGACGACGAACGCCCCGGCCGGAGCCAAGGCGTTCGGGTGGTGGAACTCGTGCAGCAGGTGCGTGTGCAGGTGCAGCAGTGCTCAGGCGGCGCCGTCGAACATCGACGTGACGGAACCGTCGTCGAAGACCTCGTGGATGGCGCGGGCGATGAGCGGAGCGATCGACAGCACCGTGAGCTTGTCGAAGCGCTTCGCCTCCTCGACGGGGAGCGTGTCGGTCACGACGACCGAGTCGATGGCGTCGCTCTGCAGCAGTTCGACGGCCGGATCGGAGAACACCGCGTGCGTGGCAGCGACGACGACGCCGATGGCGCCGGCCTTCTTGAGCGCTTCAGCGGCCTTGACGATCGTGCGGCCGGTGTCGATGAGGTCGTCGACGAGGAGGCAGACACGCCCCTCGACCTGGCCGACGATCTCGTGCACGCTCACCTGGTTGGGGACGAGCGGATCGCGACGCTTGTGGATGATGGCGAGCGGCGCACCGAGCTTGTCGCTCCAGATGTCGGCGACGCGGACGCGACCCATGTCCGGCGAGACGACCGTCAGCGTCGACGGGTCGAGCTTCGCGCGGAAGTGCTCGAGGAGCACGGGCATCGCGAACAGGTGGTCGACGGGGCCGTCGAAGAAACCCTGGATCTGTGCGGCGTGGAGATCGACCGACATGATGCGGTCGGCGCCGGCGGCCTTGAAGAGGTCGGCGACGAGTCGGGCGGAGATCGGCTCGCGGCCTCGGCCCTTCTTGTCCTGACGCGCGTAGGGGTAGAACGGTGCGACGACCGTGATGCGCTTGGCGCTGGCACGCTTGGCCGCGTCGACCATGATGAGCTGCTCCATGAGCCACTCGTTGATGGGAGCGGAGTGCGACTGGATGACGAAGACGTCGCTGCCGCGGATGCTGTCGTCGTAGCGGGCGTAGATCTCACCGTTGGCGAAGGTCCTCGCGTCCGTGGGGACGAGTTCTGATTCGAGCTCTTCCGCGATCGCTTCGGCGAGTGCCGGGTGGGCCCTCCCGGAGACGAGTACGAGTCGCTTCTTGTTCTCGGTGGTGATGCCTGACACAGCCCCTGCCTTCTGCCGGGAATGCCGGCGTCGCCCACTAGTCGACGTTACCAGGAGTGGCGTCGTCGTCCGACACGGATACGGTCTACGCGGAGGTGACGGCGTGCCCGTCGTCAGTCTCCGGCGCGGCGTCCGCGGCAGCAGCGTCCACAGCAGCAGCGGTCTCCACTGCACGAGCCGCCTCGTCGGCCGCGGTCCCGGCCCGCTTCTCGGCGACCCAGCCGGCGATGTTGCGCTGCGGGGCGACGCTCATGGCGAGCGACCCGGCGGGAACGTCCTTGCGGATGACCGCGCCGGCGCCGGAGTACGCGCCGTCGCCGATGGTGACGGGCGCGACGAAGGTGTTGTGCGCGCCCGTTCGGACATGCGAACCGACCGTCGTCCGGTGCTTGTTCACGCCGTCGTAGTTGGAGGTGATCGTCCCGGCGCCGATGTTCGAGTGTTCGCCGACGACCGTGTCGCCCACGTAGCTGAGGTGCGGCACCTTGCTGCCGCGGCCGATCTTCGCGTTCTTCGTTTCGACGAACGCGCCGATCTTGCCGTCGGCGCCGAGGACCGTGCCGGGGCGCAGGAAGGAGAACGGGCCGACGGTCGCCCCCGCCTCGATGACGGACAGCGTGGCATCGGTGCGGCGGACCTGCGCCCCCTCGCCCACCTCGGTGTCGACGAGCGTCGTGTCCGGACCGATGACGGCGCCGGTCTCGACGACGGTCGCGCCGAGGATCTGCGTGCCGGGGAGGAGCGTCACGTCGGGCGCGAGCTTCGCCTTGATGTCGATCCACGTGGTCGCGGGATCCTGAACGGTCACGCCGGCGAGCTGCCAGCCGCGGACGAGGAGCGCGTTGAGCTTGGCCGCCGCAGCGCTCAGCTGTGCACGGTCGTTGATGCCCTCGACGAGCCAGGACTCGCCGACGGGCAGCGCGGAGACCTCGGATCCGGCGCGACGGAGGAGGCCGATCACATCGGTCAGGTACTTCTCGCCCTGCGCGTTGTCGGTCGTGACCTCGGCGAGGGCGTCGCGGAGCTGGTTGACACCGAAGAGGTAGATGCCGGCGTTGATCTCGCCGACGGCCCGCTCGGCGTCGTTCGCGTCCTTCTGCTCGACGATGTAGTCGAGCGCGCCCGCCGCGGTGCGGATGATGCGGCCGTAGCCGGCGGCGTCCTCGGGGAAGGTGGAGAGGATGGTGGCGGCGACGGGGCGCTCGCGGTGACGCTCGATGAGTTCGCTGAGCGTTCCGGCGTCGAGGAGCGGGACGTCGCCGTTGACGACGAGGACGTCGCCCGTGAAGTCGGCAGGGATCGCAGCGAGGGCGAGCTCGACGGCGCGCCCGGTACCGGGGACCTCGTCCTGGTCGACGATCACGGCGTCCGGCAGCTCCGCACCGATGACCTCGACGAGGCGGTCGCGTTCATGGCGCACGACGGCGATCGTCTGCACCGCGTCGAGCGTCCGCGCGGTGGCGAGCACGTGCCCGATGATCGGCACGCCGGCGAGCGGGTGCAGGAGCTTGGGCGTCGCGGACTTCATGCGGGTGCCCTGGCCAGCGGCCAGGATGACGATGGCGAGACGGTTGTCGGTCACGGGTCCCTCTTCTCGAGATGTGCAGGCCGAATCCCCGTTCGGTGCTGCTGTCTGTTTCGGCTCCGCCACCAGGATTCGAACCTGGACCGAACAGCTCCAAAGGCTGCCGTGCTGCCGTTACACTATGGCGGACCACCGACCACACCGGGTCGGCCGTGTCAATTCTGCCAGACGGTCGGCCGGAAACGAGCCGTGAGGGCTTCGACTGGC
This sequence comes from Plantibacter lichenum, assembly GCF_050587525.1. NCBI lineage: Bacteria > Bacillati > Actinomycetota > Actinomycetes > Micrococcales > Microbacteriaceae > Plantibacter > Plantibacter lichenum. Next base: position 161,055 of record NZ_JBOBFT010000005.1, read on the forward strand.
CAATCCGGACACGACTCCCTCGATAATGGACAGATGCCCGGAAGCAGTGATGAGGTCGATCGCATCGTCGATGCGTGGAACCGTGAGCGCCCAGATCTCGACTTCGCGCCGCTGCAGGTGTTGTCCCGCGTCGCCCGTCTGGCGCGCCAGGTGGACCGCGCGAGACGTGCCGCCTTCACCCGGTCGAACCTCGAGCCGTGGGAGTTCGATGTGCTCGCGGCGCTCCGTCGTGCGGGATCTCCGTACCGTTTGAGCCCCAAGGCCCTCCTGCAGCAGACCCTCGTGTCGAGCGGGACGATGACGAACCGCATCGACCGGCTCGTCGAGCGGAAGCTTGTGGAGCGCCAGGGCGATCCCAACGACGGCCGCGGCATCCTGGTCCTGATGACGAACTCCGGGCTCAACACGGTCGATGCCGCGATCACCCGACTCGTCGATGCGGAGGCCGATCTCCTCGGAGGGCTCAGCAATGGCGAGCAGGCCCGACTTGCCGTCCTGCTCCGGAAGCTCAGCCTCGACCTCGATCAGGCGGGCGAGCAGCAGGCCTGAGCGGCGGCGTCGAACGTCAGGCGGGTCCGGTGCCGGGTCCGGTGTTCGTGCCGGCGTCGGCAGAGCCCTCCCGCCCGCTCTCCACTTCGGCGCGCCTCGTCGCGAGCCTCCCGACGAGCCACTGGGCCGGGAAGAGCGCGATCCAGAACCACATCGCGACCTGCGGATCGATGAACAGGCAGATGAGGATCGAGAGGCCGAACACGATGGGCTGCGGCAACTGGTTGTCGAGCACGTAGCGGTAGGCGGCGTGGTCGATCTCGGGCTTCATGAGGCCGCGCCGCCAGGCGTGGACCCAGAGCCAGGTCTGGGCGAGCGCAGTGGCGCTCAGCACGCCGGCGTAGCAGATGACCGCCACACGGTTCGCGCCGTACTCGCTCAGCATGCGCGTCGGGAGCGGGAGGACCGCGATGAACAGCAGGAACAGGAGGTTGATCCACTGCAAACCTGCGTCGTACCGGCCGATCGCGACGAACTTGCGGTGGTGGAAGATCCAGTTCATGCCGATGATCACGAAACTCAGCAGGTAGGCGGAGATCGTGTCCCACTCCCCCACGATCGCCTGCCACAGCCGATCTCCAGGCACGTCGGGGATCCGGATCTCGAGGACGAGGAGGGTCATCGCGATGGCCATGACGGCGTCGCTGAAGAACACGGTGCGGTCGGTGTTTCGTCCTGTGTCGAACAGTTCGCGGTACCGATTGGTGATGCCCTCGCTCATGCGACGAGCATAGGGTTCATCCGCGTTCGTCGCGATCCCCTCCGCCAAACCTCCGTTTTCATGCAATCCGCCCGTTTTGCACGGCACTTCTTGCACGAAAACGGAGGTTTGGGGGCGGGCAGGGCGTGGAGGCGCGGGGCGAGCTCAGCGGCGCAGGATCCGCCTGGCCAGCCAGTTGCCGAAGAACTGCACGGCCTGCACGAGCAGGATGATGATGAGCACGGCCGCCCAGGTGACGATCGGCTCGAACTGCCGGAAGCCCCACTGGATCGCGAAGGCGCCGAGGCCACCACCGCCGACGAAGCCGGCGACCGCCGACATGTCGACGAGCACCACGAAGATGAAGGTGTAGCCGAGGATGAGCGGTCCGAGCGCCTCCGGCACGATGATCCGGAAGATCGTCCGCAGGCGGCTGGCACCGGCCGCACGAGACGCCTCGATGACACCGGGCGACACGGTCAGCAGGTTCTGCTCGACGATGCGGCTGATCCCGAACGTCGCGGCGAGCGAGATGATGAAGATGAACGCCGGATTGCCGATGCCCGTGCCGACGACGAGACGAGCGAGCGGCTGCGCTGCGGCGAGGAAGATGATGAACGGGATCGGCCGGAACACGTTGACGATCACGTTGAGGACGTTGAACACCCACTTGTTGGAGAGGATGTTGCCCGGCCTCGTCGTGTAGAGCCCGAGGCCGACGATGAAGCCGCCGATGCCGCCGAAGAAGAGGCTGAGGACGACGAGGAAGAGAGTCTCCCAGCTCGCCTGGAGGAGCTTGGGCAGCAGGTCGATGAGGTGGTCCATCAGCGCACCTCCGTCACGGTCGTGCGTTCGCCGATGGTCGCGAGCGCCGCATCGATCGCCCCGTCATCGCCGCGGAGGGCGAGGGTCAGGTGACCGAACGCCTTGCCCTGGATGTCGTTGATGCCGCCGTAGACGAGTTCGAAACCGATGCCGGCCTCCGCGAGGGTGAGGAAGACGCTCGCCTGCGAGACGTCGCCGTCGCGGAAGGAGAGCGTGACGATGCGGCCTCCGTGGCGCTCGCGCAGCACGTCCAGTTCGGCGGGTGACGGGACGCCCTTGACCACGGTCGCGACGAACTTGCGGGAGGCGGCGTGCTGCGGGTTCGAGAACACGTCGAACACTTCGCCGTGCTCGATGACGCGGCCGTTCTCCATGACCGCGACCTTCGTCGCGAGGCTCTGGATGACGTCCATCTCGTGCGTGATGATGACGATCGTGATGCCGAAGTCGCGGTTCACGCGCTTCAGGAGCGCGAGCACCTCCTGCGTCGTCTCCGGGTCGAGGGCGCTCGTCGCCTCGTCGGCGAGGAGGATGCGCGGAGACGTCGCGAGGGCGCGGGCGATGCCGACGCGCTGCTTCTGCCCCCCGGAGAGCTGGTCGGGGTAGCTGTTGGCCTTGTCGGCGAGACCGACGAATTCGAGGAGTTCGTCCACGCGCTCGGTGATCTTCGCCTTGGGGAGCTTCGCGACCTCGAGCGGGTAGGAGATGTTCCGCCGGACGGTTCGCGAGTTGAAGAGGTTGAACTGCTGGAAGATCATGCCGATGCCGAGGCGCAATTCGCGAAGGCCCCGCTCCGGAAGTCCGGTGATGTCCGTGCCGTCGACGACGATGCTGCCGGACGTTGCCGGTTCGAGCGCGTTGATGAGCCGGACGAGGGTCGACTTGCCCGCGCCGGAGTAGCCGATGATGCCGTAGACGTCGCCGGCTTCGATGTCGAGGTCGACGCCGTCGATCGCGGAGATCGGTTCGCCTCCCCGGTTCGGTGAGGGGTAGCGTTTCGCGACGCCGCGGAGGCTGACTAGGGGCACGGGATCCTCAGCTGCAGGTGATGGATGAAACGCCCGATGCGTTCCAGCGACAGACGGACAGTCTGCCACGGGAACGCATCGAGAGTTGCACGACGATTGTCGGACGAAATTACTTCTTGTTCGCGATGTCCTTCTGGACGGTAGCGAGCGACTTCACGAGGTCGGCGACAGGGGTCTTGAGGACCACGGCGGTTCCGCCGGAGTTCTCGACGACGCCATCGGTGACGTCCTTCGTGTCCTGGTAGATCTTGACGAGCTTCAGGTAGGTCGCGTTGTCCTTGTCCTTCGCCTTGGCGGCGAAGATGTTGACGTAGGGCAGGGCGTTCGGGTCGGACGGGTCGTCCTGCGCGATCGCGTCGGATGCCTTGAGGCCCGCGTCCGTGATGAAGTCGTTGTTGATGATCGCAGCGGCGACGTCCGGGAGCGAGGTCGGGGTGAGCGACGCTTCGAGCGTCGTGACCTTGACCTTGGACTCGGGGAGCACGTCGTCGACGGTCGAGAAGATGTTGCCGCCGTCCTTGAGCTTCACGAGCCCTGCGGACTGGAGGACGAGGAGGCCGCGCGAGAGGTTGCTCTCGTCGTTCGGGATGGCGACGGTGTCGCCCTCCTTGATCTCCTTGACGCTCTTGACCTTGGTCGAGTACAGGCCGAGCGGGTAGATCGCGGTGGAACCGATGGGCGTCAGGTCCTGCTTCGCGGACTCGTTGTACTGCGCGAGGTAGACGATGTGCTGGAACTGGTTGAGGTCGATCTCACCCTCGGTCAGTGCCGGGTTCGGCTGCGTGTACTCGGCGAAGTCGACGATGTCGACGGAGATGCCTTCGTCGGCCGCGGCCTTCTTGTAGGTCTCCCAGTAGGGGTCGCTCGCGCCGACGACGCCGATCTTGACCGGGTTGCCGGAGGTGCCCTTGTCGTCGCCGCCGGATTCGCCGGCGCCGCTTGCGCAGCCGGCGAGGAGTGCGACGAGGGGGATGACGGCTGCTGCCGCAAGGAGCTTCTTGCTGAGTCTCATGATGGTGGTTCCTCTAGGTGTGGTTCGGGTGGAGCGAAGGGGGCTGCGTCCGCGGTGCTGTCCACGGGTGAGTCGCGATCCTTCAACGTTAGGCGTGCGGGTTGCATCGGTCGAACCGATACGTAACACAAGGACTCCGGTCCGTGGTGTCGGACCCGTCCAGAGCCGCGGACCGTCGCTTGTGGCGGGTGTCCGGTCTGTGAAATCCGCGACGAGTGTCGGGTCGCGGGGCGCTGCTCGGGGAGGTGTGTGAGAGACGTCCCGAGGCGCATCGCGTGCCGTCGGGCGGACGACCCTACTCGGTGAGTTTGGAGAGCTCGAGCCAGCGGAGCTCGAGCGTGCCGACCTCGTCCTCGAGCGTTCGCAGCTGGGTGCCGAGCGCGGTGATGCCCTCGTAGTCCGACTGGTCGTGCGAGGCGAGGTCCTCGTGGGCCTTCGCCTTCAGCCCGTCGAGCTTCTGCAGGCGACGACCGATGGCGGAGATCTCCTTCTGGACGGCGCGCAGCTCCGCGCCGCTCAAGGAACTCCCCGGAGCCGATGCCGCACCTGACGCTGCGCTCGCGGGTGCACCGGACGCCGTGGGGCGGTCGTGCTCAAGTGATCGCTGACCGGCGGTCTGCTGGTTGAGTTCGAGATACTGGTCGACGCCGCCGGGCAGGTGCCGGAAGGTGCCGTCGAGAATCGCGTACTGCTGGTCCGTCACGCGCTCGAGGAAGTACCGGTCGTGCGAGACGACGAGGAGCGTGCCCGGCCATGAGTCGAGGAGGTCCTCCATCGCGGCGAGCATGTCCGTGTCGAGGTCGTTCGTCGGTTCGTCGAGGACGAGGACGTTGGGCTCGTCGAGGAGGATGAGCAGCAGCTGGAGGCGACGGCGCTGCCCACCGGACAGGTCCTTGACGGGCGTCTGGAGCTGCGCGCTCGTGAAGCCGAGGCGTTCGAGCAGCTGGCTCGGCGTCATCTCCTTGCCACCGGCCACGTACGTGGTCCGCTTCTGGCCGATGACGTCGCTGACGCGGTCCTTCTCGAACTCGGCGAGCTCGCTCAGCTGCTGCGTCAGGGTAGCGACGCGCACGGTCTTGCCGCGCTTCACCCGGCCAGTCGTCGGATGCACTTCGCCCGTCACGAGGCCGAGGAGCGTGGACTTGCCGGCGCCGTTGACGCCGAGGATGCCCGTCCGCTCCCCCGGGGCGATGAGCCATTCGATGCCCTTGAGCACCGTCTTGTCCTCGTAGGAGACGGTGACGTCGAGGATGTCGACGACGTCCTTGCCGAGGCGCGCCGTGGCCATGCTCGCGAGTTCGACCGTGTTGCGGACCGGCGGCTCGTCGGCGATGAGGGCGTTCGCGGCCTCGATGCGGAACTTCGGCTTGGCCGTGCGTGCCGGGGCCCCGCGGCGGAGCCAGGCGAGCTCCTTCTTCATGAGGTTCTGGCGCTTCGACTCGCTCACGGCCGCGGAACGGTCGCGCTCGACGCGCTGCAGGATGTAGGCCGCGTAACCGCCTTCGAACGGTTCGACGATGCGGTCGTGGACTTCCCAGGTGGCCGTGCAGATCGCATCGAGGAACCACCGGTCGTGCGTCACGACGAGGAGGCCGCCGGAGTTGCGCGACCAGCGGCGGTTGAGGTGTGCCGCCAACCATGTGATGCCCTCGACGTCGAGGTGGTTGGTGGGCTCGTCGAGGAAGAGGATGTCGTGGTCGCCGACGAGGAGGGCCGCGAGCGCGACGCGGCGGCGCTGACCACCGCTCAGGTCGGAGACGAGCGCTTCCCAGGGGATGTCGGAGGCGAGGCCGGAGATGACGTCGCGGACCTTGGGGTCGCCCGCCCACTCGTGCTCGTCGAAGGAGCCGACGATCGTGTCCGCGACCGTGCGGCTGCCGTCGAGCGTGTCGGACTGGTCGAGGACGCCGACGGTCACGCCGTTGCGGACGGTGACGCGCCCGCCGTCGGGTTCCGTGCGGCCGGCGAGCAGGCCGAGGAGCGTCGACTTGCCGTCGCCGTTGCGGCCGACGATGCCGATGCGGTCGCCTTCGTTCACGCCGATCGTCACGTCGTCGAAGACGACTTTGGTCGGGTATTCGAGATGGAGGGATTCTGCGCCGAGGAGATGTGCCACTCACCAAGGGTAGGCGGTCGGCGCGCCTCGACCGACCGCGGGGCGTCCCGGAGCCGGATCGGGCGTCGATGTTCGCGCCCAGCTGACCAACAACTGTGTGAAATCCCCTGGTTTGGCGGGGAAAGTCGCCTTACGCTACGGTAGGCGTAGCGCTTTATCCGGTCGGCCCGGTTCGACACGAGGTGAGGAGGGCGTGCGCATGACGGAGTCACGACGAGCGACCCGCTCGCAGGTGATGAGCGATCGCATCCTCGACGCTGCCCTCGACCTCATGCGCACTCGCGGTTCCGTCGCCGTCAACATCGAAGCCGTCGCCGAGACGACGGGCGTCGCCAAGACCACGATCTACCGTCGCTACCGCAACCGCTCCGAGCTCCTCCAGGCCGCGGTGGGTCGCGCGATGGCGACCTCCGTCGAGATCCCCGACGACCTCTCCACCTACGACACCTTCCGATGGCTCCTCGGCGAAGCCCGCATGATGATCGAGGACGTCGTCGGTCGAGGCACGATCGCGTCGATCCTGCTGCAGGACGACCCCGAGTTCTCCGGACTCCTCCGCGGCCTCACCCGCGACCGCGCCCGGACGCTCTCCGTGCTCATCGAGGACCGGATCGGCACGGGAGACCTCAAGGACGATCTCGATCCCGTCCTCGTCACGACGCTGCTCCTCGGAGCCGTCCTCGGCCAATTGGTCCGTGGAGCGGACATGGACGACGACTGGGCCGACCAGGTGCTCTCGGTGCTGTGGCCGGCACTCGCGGCGTGAGCGGTGCAGGATGGGTGCATGAGCAGCACGAGTGACGCTCCGGCACACCGACCGGATCGGTCCGTCCGTCCGGACCGCCCCGAACCCGGCGTCGCTCGACCTCGCGCCGCCGTCCTCTACAACCCGGCTCGGGTCGCCATCGCCAAGCTCCGTCGCGCCGTCGAGCGCACCGAGGCGGACGCTGGCTGGGCGCCGAGCCTGTGGATCCCCACCGCACTCGACCGCACGGGTGACGAACTCGTCACCGAGGCCGTCGCGGCCGGCGTGGAATTGATCATCGCAGCGGGCGGCGACGGCACGGTCCGGGCGGTGGGATCGGCGATGCGGGGCAGGCCGGAGGCGTTCGCCGTGGTCCCGGCCGGCACCGCGAACCTCCTCGCCAGGAACGCGGGCATCCCGCTCGGCGACCTCCCCGCCGCCGTGCAGGCGGCGTTCACGGGCAACGACCATCCGATCGACCTCGGGCTCCTCGAGTACCGCACGATCGATGACCGACCCGGTGAGACGCCGTTCCTCGTGATGACGGGGTTCGGCGTCGACGCGGACATGGTGACGCTGACCGATCCCGTCCTCAAACGTCGGATCGGCTGGGTCGCCTACGTCGGCCCCATCGTGCGCGGGCTCCTCCGTCGAGACCGTCCTCGTGTCGTCTACACGTTGAACGGCGAGCGCGAACAGGCCGCGCTGCTCCACTCGCTCTTCGTCGGCAACTGCGGGACCCTGACGGCGGGCTTCCGCGTGCTGCCGGACGCGCTCATCGACGACGGGCTGCTCGACGTGCTGATGGTCCGCTCGCTCGATCACGTCGACGGTCCGCGGGTCACCCGTTGGTTGCACCGGTTCAACAACCCGGTCGCGCGCATGCGGCGACCCTCCCGCGGTCCCGCTGCGCCCAGAGAGGTCATCGTGCCGTCGGGTCCGTCGACCGTGAACACGGATTCCTTCCGGTATGCGACGGCGACGAGCCTCGAACTGCGGATCACCCCGGAGGCGACGTTGCAGGCCGACGGCGATGAGATCGGCAAGGTCGTCTGGGCGAGGATGACGATCGATCCGGGGGCGCTCCGGTTGCGCCTCCCGGCGTCGCTCCCCCGCCCGGTGCGCCTCTTCCGTGCCGCCGAGTACCGCTGACCCTCGTCGATAGCTCCACCCTTCGACAAGCTCAGGGGCCGGAACCCGGTCACTGAGCCTGCCGAACTGTACTCCCATATCACACATCGAATTTGTTATGGTGTGACGTGCAAGACCATCGATCGAAGGAGTTCCGCGGTGACCGACGACGTCCAGCTCCCTCCGGGATGGGGTGTCGGTCAGACAGCGTTGACCGCTGTGTGGTTCCTGCTCCTCCTGTGGGCGATCGTCACGGTGATGCTTCGTTGGAGACACGCGCCGCAGGGACTCTGGCTCGCGCTCGTCCTGCTGATTCCGATGGTCGGCCCGCTCGTCTGGCTCGTGCACTTCTACACGTCACCACCTGGGCCCACCACTCCTGCAGACGACACGAACACCGATCAACACCTGCGCCGAGAGCGATGAACCCCACCCTTCGACAGGCTCAGGGACCGGAGCCCTTCGACGGGCTCAGGGACCGGCCCACTCAGGGACCGACGGGCTCAGGGACCGGTGCCCGGTCACTGAGCCTGTCGAAGTGCCTCAGCGCGCGAGGATCTTCCCCGGGTTGAAGTGCTCGCCAGGATCGGCGCTCGTGAAGAGGCCGCGCATGAGCGCGACACCCTCCTCGGACAGGTCCTGTTCCATCCACGGCGCGTGCTCGACGCCCACGGCGTGGTGGTGCGAGAGCGTCGCACCGTGGTCGATGAACGCCTGCTGCACGGCCGACTTCACCTGCTGGTACTCGCCCAGCGGGTCGTCGCCGGTCACGAACGCGAACGTGAAGTACAGGCACGCGCCCGAGTGGTACGAGTGCGAGAGATGGCACATGATCCAGCCGTGCACGCCGAGCTCGTCGTACACGCGGTTCGCCGCGGCGATCGTCTCGTCGTAGACCTCCTGGAGCCGCGACCACGGTGCGGCCGTCTCCGAGACGTCCGCGGCAGCACCCCGATCCAGCAGGAAGTCGCGGATGTAGGGCGTGTCGAACTTCTTCTGGTCGTACAGGGCGCCCGGACCCTTGCCGACGCCGATGCCGCCGTGCTTGCGGATGATCGAACCGACGAGGTGCTTCTCGTACCGCACGTGCGATGCGGAGCCCTCGTAGCCGATGAACGACAGGCACAGCTCGTCGAGGTTCCAGCCCCGCGCCGTCAGCACACGCATGAGCGCATTCGTCCCGGCCGCGGTGATGCCGGTGCTCGCCTTGCGCGTCGCGAAGGAGAAACCGCTCTCGCGGGCGTCGGAGATGCGGGTGATCGACGGGCTGGCATCACTCTCGGCGATCTCCCGCATCGCCGCCATCCCGGCCTTCCACGTGGGGAAGAAGTATCCGAGGACCTCACGGACGGCGGGCACGCGGTGCACCTGCACCACGACCTCGGTGATGACGCCGAGCCGTCCCTCACTGCCGACGATCATCTCGCGGACGCTCGGACCGGTCGAAGCGCTCGGCACGGGGCGGAGGTCGACGATGCCGCCCGGGCGCACGAGACGCAGCCCACGGACGATGTCGGCGATGTCACCGTACTTGTCGGACTGCATGCCGGAGGACCGCGTCGCCACCCAACCGCCGAGGGTCGAGTGCGTGAAGCTGTCCGGGAAGTGCCCCATCGTCCAGCCGCGCTCCGCGAGCTGCTTCTCGATGTCGGGACCCTGTGCACCGGCCTGGATGCGAGCCAGCCCTGACTCCTCATCGATGTCGAGCACGCGCGCGAGCCGGCCCGTGTCGAGGGAGATGATCGTCCGTTCCTCCTGCGGCTGCGGTTCGAGGCTGCCGGAGATGTTCGTGCCACCGCCGAAGGGGATGATGACGGCGTTCGCGGCGACGGCGGCGTCGACGATGAGCTGCACCTCGTGCTCATCGGCCGGGTACAGGACGACGTCCGGGGTGCGTGGAAGGTGGTTCGCGCGGATGCGGAGCAGGTCGCGGATGCTCTTGCCGTACGTGTGGACGACGCGGTCGTGATCGTCGGTGGACACGTGGCCCTGCCCGATGAGCGTGGAGAACTCCGCGAGGAACTCCGGAGTGGCTCGCGAAGGCGGCACGGTGAGCTCATCGAAGCTGATGGGTGACTCGGGAGCGACGCTCAGATCGAGTCCGACGGCCTTCTTGACGAAGGGGGCGAAGTCCGGCTTGTTGCCGTACGTGAACGCCACGCCCTCGACTCCCCAGCCCCACCACTTCATGTGCTGCACTGTGCTCATCCGGTTTCCTCTCGTCGGGTGCCGCGCAGATCGTCCTGCTGCGGATGGTCCTCGGTCGTCTGCGCCCGCTGGGACCGAGCATCCCACATGACGGGCGGCTTCGGCTCGATCGATGCGCGGAGTGCGATGACCTGCGCCACGATCCGCTCGGTCAGTTGGACGGGGGTCTCCCCCGGTCGGGGACGCATCGGTTCGCCGAAGACGACGTCGACGCGCGGGCGCCCGGGGATCGGCCAGTTGCGGCCCTTCGGCATCGCCTCGTGTGAGCCGACGACGACGACGGGAACGCACGGGATCTGCTGCGAGGAGGCGAGCGCTGCGGCCCCCGGTTTGAACGTGCCGAGCCGGCCGGTGCTCGACCGACCGCCCTCGGGGAAGAGGAGGAGCGGGACGCCGCTCGTGAGGAGTTCCTTCGACATGCCGGATCGTCGCCGGTCACCGCTGCGGTCCACGGGGTAGGCGTTGAAGAAGAGGGCCGCGAACCAGCGCCGCCAGGGGACGTCGAAGAAGTAGTCGGCGGCGACCCCTGCCGCGAGATACCTGGACAGGCGCCGCGGGAGGGCTCCGACGACGAGCGGCGCGTCGAGGTGCGAGCTGTGATTTGCGACGACGATGAAGGTCCCCTCCACCGCTTGCAGATGATCGCGGCCGTGGACGGTGACGCGGGTGAGCGACCAGACGAGCGGTTTCAGCAGGAGCCGCTGCGCGACGAACCGTGCGCACGCGTGCGCGGTCGACGTGAATCTGGCCTCGGTCGTCATCCGATCCGCCCCGCTCCGGTCGCTGATGCCACAGGCTTCCGACGACTCGAGGACAGACGGCCTGACACCTCGCGGATGAGCGAGCGCGGCGCATGACGGGCGAGCCAGATGAGCGTCTGGAAGCGGTGGCTGGGGATCGAGACGACGACGCCTCGACCCGCGTCGCGTAGGCCGTCCTGCGCCAGTCGGTCCGCGTCGATCCAGAGGGCCGAGGGGATCGAGGAGGTGCTGATGCCCGCGCGTTCGTGGAATTCGGTGTGCACCCACCCCGGGCAGACGGCGGTGACGCGGACGCCGGTGCCCGCGAGTTCGACCGAGAGGCCCTCGCTGTAGGTCGTGACGAAGGCTTTGAGGGCCGAGTACATGCCCATCGTGATGAAGCCGGCGGTGCTCGAGACGTTGATGATCGTGCCGCGGCCACGCTCCCGCATCGTTCGCGCCGCCGCCCCCGAGAGCACGTAGACGGCACGCCCCATCACCTCGAAGGCCCGGTCGAACTCGCTCGTGTCCTCGTCGAGGAGACGGGCGTGCATGCCGAAGCCCGCGTTGTTCACGAGCACGTCGATGGGACGGCCCGCGTCGGACAGACGATCGGCCACGGTCGCCACCTGCTCGCGATCGGCGAGGTCGGCTCCAAGTATCTCGACGGAGCGGCCGGTCTTGCGCAGCTCAGCCGCCGACTGCTCCAGACGGTCCACGTCCCGCGCGACGAGCACGAGGTCGTAGCCCCGTCCGGCGAGCGCTCGTGCGAAAGCGGCGCCGATGCCGGAGGTCCCGCCCGTGATGAGAGCTGTTGCCATGGAGTCAGAATACGCTACGCGTTGCGTATCGTTGCAAGCTAGAGTGGCGATATCGTCACGAATTGGGAAGGCGCGATGGTGGAACGCGAAGTACCGAACACGGGATCGAACGATCCGAACACGGGACCAGTCGACGGGCAGGCGCGGGATTCCGGGGGAATGCGGGCACCGGCCGGCGCTGCCGCTTCAGCCCGCCCGCCGCGACCCGCTCACGACTTCGACGTCCGCGGCTACGCGCGCACCGCCGTCGGCAGTCGGCGCAGTCTGATCGATGCCGGGGCGTTCGACAGGAGGCCACTCGCGGACGACTCCGTGCGGCTGCTCCGCTACCTCGCGGACATCGAACGCGCCACGATGCAGTACCTCCGGGGCGTGCTCGTCACCCCCACGCACAAGGACGCCAGGGTCACCGCGTTCCTCGTGACGTGGGCGTACGAGAAGTACTGGATCGCCGACACGATCGACACGATCCTCGCGGCGGACGGGCAGGCGGTCGGCGAGACGGCCGCCCAACGTGGCATCTCCCACACCTGGCGTCGTCTGCGGGAGCGGGTCTCCCCCATCGGCCAGGCGTTCGTCGCCAACGCCATCGGCGAGGACGTCATCGCGTGGCACATGACGATCGGCACGGTCGACGAGGTCTTCACCCAGTCCGCGTACCGCGCGCTCCTCGTCCACGACACGCACCCCGTCCTCGCCGAGCACGTCGCCGGCATCCTCGAGACGAAGGGTCGGCACCTCGACTTCTTCGGGGCGCAGGCGAACGACCGGCTCGCGCACTCCCCCAGGGCGAGATCCATCACGAGACGCAACATCCGGAATGCGGCCTGGCCGACGGGATCCGCTGCCGCTGGCACGGCCGAGACGTCCTTCTTCGCCGGGCAGCTCTTCGCGGGCGGCGCGCCGTGGAGCGATCCGACCGTCGCGGCGATCGACGACCGCATCGATCGGATCCCGGGCCAGGGCGGGCTGCACCTCGCAGCCAGGCTCGCACGGAAAGCCGATCCGCACCGTGTGGTCCGGCGCCCGGTCGCTGAGCCCACCTCCCCGGTCGCTGAGCCCACCTCCCCGGTCGCTGAGCCAACCTCCCCGGTCGCTGAGCCCACCTCCCCGGTCGCTGAGCCAACCTCCCCGGTCGCTGAGCCTGTCGAAGCGCACGAACCAGAGCAGGAGCAACGATGACGACCGCGAACGACTCCCGTTCCCCCACGTCCGAGGCGTCCACCGCCACCCGCACCGCGTCGCCGCTCGACGGGGCCCACGTCCTCATCACGGGCGGCACGGGCTTCCTCGGACAGGCGATCCTCGAACGCATCCTCTCCGACCACCCCACGACCCGCGTCAGTCTGCTCGTGCGCCCCAAGGGCAACGTCGCCGGACGAGACCGCCTCGCCACCCTCTTCCGCAAGCCGGTCTTCCGCTCGTGGCGCGAACGGGTCGGCGAAGCCGCGGCCGCGAAGGCGATCGAGGAACGCGTACTCGTCGTCGAAGGCGGACTCGATCACATCGACCGCCTCCCCGATGACCTCGACATCGTCATCCACAGCGCGTCGACCGTGTCCTTCGACCCGCCGATCGACGAAGCATTCGCCACGAACGTCGGCGGCGCGAGGGTCCTGTACGACGCGCTCGCCCGCAGCGCCTCCACCCCGCACGTCGTGCACGTCTCGACGGCGTACGTCGGCGGCATGCGCAAGGGAATCCAACCGGAGCGCAGCCTCGACCACACGGCCGACTGGCGCGTGGAGTCGGAAGCCGCCAGGAGCGCTCGCACCCGCGTCGAGGAATCGTCCCGTCGCCCCGACGTGCTCCGAAAACTCATGACCGCCGCACGGCGCGAACACGGCAAGGCGGGACCGCAGGCCGTCTCGACGGCGACGGAGGCCGCCCGCAGCGAATGGGTCACCGCACGCCTCGTCGACCACGGCCGCACGCGCGCGGAGAGCCTCGGTTGGACCGACGTCTACACGCTCACCAAAGCCCTCGCCGAGCGGGTGGCCGAGGAGCAGTGGGCCGGGACCGGACACCGGCTGTCGTTCATCCGGCCGTCCATCATCGAGAGCGCGCTCGTCCATCCGTTCCCCGGCTGGATCGACGGCTTCAAAGTCGCCGATCCGCTCATCCTCGCCTACGGACGCGGCCAGCTCCCCGAATTCCCGGGGCTTCCCGACAGCGTGCTCGACGTCATCCCCGTCGATTTCGTCGTCAACGCCGTGCTCGCAGCGGCCGAGACGCCGCCGGAACCGTCCGCGCCGCGCTACTTCCACGTGTCCTCCGGCGCCAGCAACCCGCTGCCGTTCCACCGGATGTACAGCAACGTGCACAGTTACTTCACCGAGTCGCCCATCCCGGCGGAAGCGGGCGACATCGCCGTGCCGACCTGGAACTTCCCCGGCGGACGGGCGATCGAACGGTCGATCAAGCGCCGGCAGGCGGCGACGGCCGTGGCGGGCCGCGTGGTCTCGAAGCTCCCCTCCGGCAGCCGCACGCGCGCCTGGCAGGACCGCATCAGGAAGGCGAGCAGCGACCTCGGGTCGCTCCGCGAGTTCACCGGCCTCTACCGCGCGTACGTGCAGAGCGAGATCGTCTTCGACGACGCGCACACCCGGGCGCTGCATGCATCGCTCCCCACCCACCGTCAGGCTGAACGCGGCTTCGACGTGGGGACGATCGACTGGGACGACTACCTGCAGCGCATCCACTTCCCCGCGATCACGACGCTCACGCGCGCCTTCGCGAACCGGCAACGGCCGAGCGGATCGCAGCAGAAGATCCTTCCGGTCCGATCCGACGTCCTCGCCGTCTTCGACCTCGAAGGCACCGTGCTCGAATGGAACCTCATCGAGCAGTACCTGTGGCTGCGTCTCGCGGCGACGTCGCGGAGCCGACTCCCATTCGAACTCGGTTCCCTCGCCGTGTCCCTGCCGAGCTACATCGGCGCGGAGTTGCGGGACCGCGGCGAATTCATCCGCACGTTCATGCGGCGCTACGAAGGCGTCGACGTCGACCGGCTGCGAGAGATCGTCGCCGACGGATTCGGGCAGGCCGTCCGCGATCGGCTCCTGCCGGAAGCGCTCGAACAGATCACGGCTCACCGGGCCGCAGGGCATCGGACGATCCTCGTGACCGGGACCATCGACCTCATGGCGGCGCCGCTCGAACCCTACTTCGACGAGGTCGTCGCCGGCTCCATGCACGAGCAGAACGGCCGACTCACGGGATTCCTCGCCGCGCCGCCGCTCGTCGACGAGGCCCGCGGCGCCTGGCTGGCCCAGTACGCCGAACAGCACGGCATGGACCTCGCGCACTCCTACGGGTACGGTGACTCCCATGCGGACCACGCGTGGCTCAGGCTCCTCGGGAACCCGGTCGCCGTGAACCCGGACCACCGGTTGTACCAGCTCGCTGGAGCCAATCGGTGGACGATTCGCGAGTGGCACCGATCCGGAAGGGCCGACCGCTCCGAACCAGGATCGGTGACCACTGCGCCCTCGGGCCGGACCACCAGCACCACGAGCAACACCAGCACCACCAGCAGCAGGAGCGGCACGAGCAGCACCGACGGCACCGACGGCACCACCGACATCAACACTCCGACGAGAGGAGAGCGGGCGAACGGGGACGACGTCTCCGACCGCCCCACCGCGCATGGCGTTTGACATCGACCGGTACACCGAGACATCCGTCCAGGTCCACTGGGAGGACCTCGACTTCGAGGAGTTCCGCACCAACCCGTTGCCGGAGTCGACCCTCCGGAGCCTGCGGTACATGTGCGATATCGAGTACCACACGGTCTGCTACCTGCGCGACATGCTCATGACGCCGTCGCACGAGGACCGCGACGTCACGGCGTTCATGACGATGTGGAACCGCGAGGAGTTCTGGCACGGGGAAGCACTCGCCGCCGTCCTCGCAGCCCACGACATCACGGTCGACTTCGACCAGCTGAAGGCGACGCGCCTGAAGCTCGGCTGGAAGGACCACCTGGACCCCATCAAGCAGTCGGTCCTCGGCAACCTCGTCGGCAACGACTTCATCGCCGTGCACATGAGCTGGGGCGCCGCCAACGAGTGGTCGGCGACGGCGGCATACACGCGGCTCGCGGAGATGGAGCAGCACCCCGTCCTCGCCACACTCCTCCGCCGCATCGCGAAGCAGGAGACCAGGCACGTGGCGTTCTATGCGAGCCAGGCGCGGACGCGTCTCGATGCTTCGAAGGGCGCGAGGCGGCTGACGCGGTTCGCACTCAAGTCGTTCTGGGGCCCCGTCGGCTCCGGCGTGATGCCGGAGGAGGAGGTGACGCACGTGATGTCGCACCTCTTCAGCGGCGCCGACGGGCTCGCGGAAGTGCGTCGCATCGACGGACACATCGCGAAGCTCCCCGGCATGCAGGGCCTCACGATCATCGAGAAGGCCCTCGCCGCCCGGGGCATCGCCGCCTGACCCTCCTGCTTTCACAATTCAGGAGGTTTGGCACAATTCAGGACTGATGACCGGCGCGCCGAGCGCGATCGTCCTGAATTGTGCAGATCATCCTGAATTGTGAAAACCACGGGGTGGTTGGTTGGAGCGGGGAGAAGCCAGCGGCGCAGGCTAGGGCGTGATGATGCGCGCACCGTGCACAGGACCGTGCGCACGGATCGCCTGGACGCCCGAGGCGTTGAGCGCGATCTGCAGATCCAGCGCGTGATCAGTGTCCGCCGCGAGGAACGCGATCGTCGGACCGGAACCGGACACGAGGCCGGCGAGCGCACCCTCCACCTCACCGGTCTCGAGGACACGCGTGAGCTCAGGACGCAGGTGCAGAGCTGGCGCCTGCAGATCGTTGAACATCACGTCCGCGAGCAGTTGCGCATCCCCCGCGCGCAGCGCCTGGAGCACCGTGGCGTCCACGGTCGGCTGAGCACCGATCGGTGAGATGTCGAGGATGTGGCGCGTGCGATGCGCGTCGAGCTCGCTGTACACCGCGGGCGTCGACATCCCGAAGTCGGCGAGGGCGAGCACCCACTCGAAGCGCCCCTTCGCGAGCGCCGCGCTCAGCTGATCGCCTCGACCGGTGCCGACCGCGGTTCCGCCGAGGAGCGCGAACGGGACGTCTGCACCGAGGCGGGCGCCGAGCGCGAGGAGGTCGTCACGCGAGCGCTCCGTGCCCCACAGGGCATCGCACGCGAGGAGCGTCGCCGCAGCATCGGCCGAACCGCCGCCCATGCCACCGGCGACGGGCACGTGCTTCTCGATCTCGAGCCGCACGCCGCCCGTATAACCGGTGCGGCGTGCCAGGGCCTTCGCAGCGCGGATCGCGAGGTTCGTGGTGTCGGTGGGCACCCCGGACACGTCGACCGATCCCGTGAACGAGACACTGAAGTCATCGGCCGGGTACGCGTGCACGTCCTCGTACAGCGAGATCGCCTGGTACGCGGTCGCGACGTCGTGGTAGCCGTCGTCCATCACTTCGCCCACCTTGAGGAAGACGTTGATCTTCCCGGGCGCTCGAACGTGCACGTGGTCGGAGATGGCCTGGCTGGTCATGGTTCCAACTTATACGAGGCTCACACCCCGCTCGGACCGCGCTCAGAGCGTGATACGGTCCAGGATCTCCCGCAGGCGGTCCTTGGCGGCTTCGACGAGCTCGACGGCCTCGAGTTTCCGCCATTCGAAGGCCACGAGTGCACGTCCGTCCGGCTCGGCGTTGACGCGCACCCCGACTGCGGTGCCGTCCGCCTGCTTCCAGGTGGCCGACCAGAACGTCGTCTCGGTGTTCGTCCGGTCCGGTTCTGCCCCGAGTTCAGCGCCGGCCGCGGCGACGGCGGCATCGAATGCCTCCCGCTGATCCCCACCGACCCGTTTCGTCGCGGTCGTCGTGAATGTGCCGTCCGCCCGCTGGCCGGGCAGTCGTCGGCCGATCTCCTGCTCGTAGGCGACCGTGATGCCCTGCGTCCACCAGCCGGGCACGCCCTGCTCGGCAGAGAGCCAACCGGCGATGTCGGGATGTGGCATCGCACGCGCCCCCGCGGCTTCGAGGATCGCGAACCACTCCGACCAGTCCCTGCCGGTCGCCTCCCGGACGGCGTCGTCGCTCATGCGCCCGCGAGGTGCGCGGCTCACGCCGGACTGCTCGGTCATGATTCCTCCTCGATGCCGCGGGAACGGCTGCTCCTGCGGCACATGCTACGCCGGCCCGCACTCGAGGTGTCGAGCACGGGCCGGCGGTGATGCAGTCGCGCTGATTACTTGTTGGAGGAGTCAGCCCAGATGTTGACGTCGGCGCCCTCGGAGAGGCGGTCGATCTCCTCGAGCTCCTCGGTCGTGAACGCCGGCCCGTCGAGCGCGGCGATGTTCTCGTCGATCTGCTCGGGACGCGATGCGCCGATGAGGGCGGACGTGACGCGCGGGTTGTTGAGGACCCAGGCGATCGACATCTGCGCGAGCGTCTGACCGCGCTCCTTGGCGATCTCGTTGAGCGAGCGGAGACGGTTGATCGCTTCCTCGGTCAGCTGCTTGCCGGGGAGGTGCGTGCGCGGGGTCGCGCGGTCCGCGACGCCGTCGCCCAGGTACTTGTCCGTCAGGAGGCCTTGCGCGAGCGGCACGAAGGCGATCGATCCTATGCCGGTCTGGCCGAGGACGTCGGTCAGGCCGTCTTCGATCCAGCGATTGAGGATCGAGTAGGAGGGCTGGTGGATGACGAGCGGCGTGCCGAGTTCGCGGGCGACCTCGTGTGCACGCGCGGTGCGCTCGGCCGAGTACGACGAGATGCCGACGTACAGCGCCTTGCCCTGGCGCACGATCGAATCGAGGGCGCCGATGGTCTCCTCGATGGGCGTGACGTCGTCGACGCGGTGCGAGTAGAAGATGTCGACGTAGTCGATGCTCATGCGCGCGAGGGACTCGTCGAGGCTCGCCGTGAGGTACTTGCGCGATCCGAAGTCGCCGTACGGGCCTGGCCAGAAGTCGTAGCCGGCCTTCGAGGAGATGATGAGCTCGTTGCGGTACGCGCCGAAGTCCTCACGCATCATCCGACCGAAGTTGGTCTCGGCCGAGCCGTAGGGAGGGCCGTAGTTGTTGGCGAGGTCGAAGTGGGTGATGCCGCTGTCGAAGGCATGGCGGAGGAGCGCACGCTGGCTGTCGAACGGACGGTTGTCGCCGAAGTTGTACCAGAGGCCGAGCGAGATGGGCGGCAGGTACAGGCCGGAGGTGCCGACCTGGCGGTAGGTGGTGTTCTCGTAGCGCGACGGTGCAGCAGCGTAGGGGCGATGGATGTCGGGGACGTTCGCACTGAAGCGAGGGTCGTTGGTCATGTCTTTACAATATCGCGCTGATCGGCAGCAGTCGACGGGTCCGACTGCTCAGGGACCCGGTGGAACCTTCGACAGGCTCGGGGACCGGGGACGTTAAGCGCGGACGATGGCGAGGAAGTCGTGCACGGTGAGCTCCTCGCCGCGTGCGGTCGGCTTGATGCCGGCCCGCTCCATTTGCTCGATCGCGGCCTGCGAGCTGCCGAGGACGCCGCCGAGCGCCTGACGGAGCATCTTGCGACGCTGCTGGAACGCGGCGTCGACGAGCGCGAAGGTCGCGAGGCGCTCCTCCTCCGTGCCGATGACGTCGGTGCGGCGTTCGAAACCGACGAGGACGGAGTCGACGTTCGGGATGGGCCAGAACACCTGTCGGCTGACCTGGCCGGCGATGCGCCACTGGCCGTACCAGGCGGCTTTCACGCTCGGGGCGCCGTAGACCTTGCCGCCCGGCGTGGCCGCGAGTCGGTAGCCGACCTCCGCCTGCACCATGACGACGCCGGCGACGAGCGAGTCGAAGTGCTCCAGGAAGTGCAGGAGGACCGGCACGGAGACGTTGTACGGGAGGTTCGCGACGAGTCGGTTCGGCTGACCCGGGAGATCCTCGATCTTGAGGGCGTCCTCGTGGACGACGGCGAGCCGGTCGATCATGCCCGGCGCCATCTCGGCGACCGTGAGCGGGAGCTGTTTCGCGAGGCGTCCGTCGATCTCGACCGCGATGACGCTCGCATCGGCTTCGAGGAGGCCGAGGGTGAGCGATCCGAGGCCCGGTCCGACCTCGACGACGACGTCGCCCGGGGCCACTTTGGCGACGTTCACGATGCGACGGACCGTGTTGGCGTCGATGACGAAGTTCTGGCCGAGCTTCTTCGTGGGGGTCACGTCGAGGATGGCGGCGAGATCTCTGATCTCGGCGGGGCCGAGCAGGGCGACGGAAGCGGTCATCCCTCAAGTATCCCCTGTCGCGCTCGGCTCATCCGCCGGTCGCCCGGTCACTGAGCCTGTCACCCCGGTCGCTGAGCCTGTCGCACCGGTCACTGAGCCTGTCACCCCGGTCACTGAGCCTGTCACCCCGGTCACTGAGCCTGTCGAAGTGGCGTGCGGTCGGACTGGCCCTTCGACAAGCTCAGGGACCGGGACCGCTCAGGGACCAGGCCGCCTCAGGAGGCCTCGACCGGTGCGGCCTCGCTGCCGGGGTCGGCGAGCGGCGGTTCGTCGTCCCACGAGCCGTACACGAGCTCCGTGTTGGACGCGATGAGCGCGGAGAGGATCCCCGCGTCGGTTCCGAGGTGCTCCGCCATCCCGCGCACCGTGTACGGCAGGAGGTAGGGCGCGTTCGGCCGGCCGCGGTTCGGCGTCGGCGTCAGGTACGGCGCGTCCGTCTCGACGAGGAGCAGCTGACGCGGCACCGCTTCGAGCGCGTCGCGGAGCGGTGCCGCGTTCTTGAAGGTGACCGTTCCGGCGAAGGACATGTACCAGCCGTGCTCCGCGCACAGCTCGGCGAGCTCTCGGTCACCGGAGAAGCAGTGGAACACGGTGCGCTCGGGGGCTCCGACGCGCAGCAGCGTCTCGACGACCTCGCGATGGGCGTCGCGGTCGTGGATCTGCAGCGCGAGCCCGTTCTCCTTCGCGATGGCGATGTGCGCCTCGAACGCCCGGAACTGCGCGTCTCGCCCGGTCTCGTCGGTGCGGAAGAAGTCGAGTCCCGTCTCCCCCACCGCGCGGACGCGTGGGCGAGTGGCCAGTTCGGCGATCTCGGCGAGCGAGTCGTCGAGGGTCCCCGAGCGATCGAGCTCGGGGGTGTCGTTCGGGTGGATGGCGACGGCCGCGAGCATCCGCGGTTCCTTCGCCGCCATCTCGGCGGACCACCGCGACGTCTCGACGTCCGTGCCGACCTGGACGACGCCCCGCACGCCGACGCTCGACGCACGGTCGAGGTGTTCGAGGTAGCCGATGGGCGAGTCGCCGTCGGCGTATTCGAGGTGCGTGTGGTTGTCGTAGACGGGGACGTCGAGCGGTTGGGGCGGCGCCGGATAGCTCCGGTCGGTTCGATCGCCGGCCTCGCGCTTCCGTACGTGCACCTCGTCGCTCACCGTTCGCCTCTCCGTCGTGGGTTCGTCGTCCCGTGGTTGGTCGTCGACCGCTCCGAGCGCTGGGCCCGATGGCCGGGTCCGGCATTCGGGCTGTCCTTGGACCCTACCCGTTCGACCTCAGTCGTTCGTCGACTCGATGCGCGGGAAGAGCGCTTCGAGACCGTTGACGGTCGTGCCGGCGGGGAGCTGGCCCCACTCGCCGGCGTTCCGCACCGACTGCGCGGCGAGCGGGCCGAGCGCGTCGGGGCCGCCGAGCGCGATCCACAGCGTCTCGGTCGCCTTGGGCATGAACGGGCTGAGGAGCACGGCGAGCGAGCGGAGGCCGTCCGCCGCGGTGTACAGGACCGTTCCGAGTCGTTCGCGCTGCGCTTCGTCCTTCGCGAGCACCCACGGCTCCTGCACGGTGATGTACCCGTTCAGCTCGTCGACGATGCGCCAGATCGCGGTGAGCGCGTCCTGGATGGCGAGTCGTTCGATCGCGGCGTCGGCGTCGGCGGCCGCCTTCGCGACGGTCTTCTGGATCGCGATGTCCGCTTCGAGGGACGGGCCGGCGGGCGGCACGACGCCTTCGAAGTAGCGGGTGATCATCGCGACGACTCGTGAGGCGAGGTTGCCGAAGCCGTTGGCGAGCTCGGCCTGGTAGCGCGCGGAGAGGTCCTCCCAGCTGAACGAGCCGTCCTGCCCGAAGGCGATGGCGCGCATGAAGTAGTAGCGGAACGCGTCGGATCCGAAGGTGTCGGTGATCTCGTTCGGCGCGATGCCGGTGAGCTTCGACTTCGACATCTTCTCGCCGCCGACGAGCAGCCAGCCGTGGCCGAAGACGCGCTTCGGGACCTCGAGGCCGGCGGCCATCAGCATCGCGGGCCAGATCACGGCGTGGAAGCGGAGGATGTCCTTGCCGACGATCTGGGTGGCCGGCCAGCGCTTCGCGAACGCCTCGTCGTCCGAGCCGTACCCGGCCGCGGTGATGTAGTTGAGCAGCGCGTCGAACCACACGTAGACGACGTGCGTGTCGTCCCACGGCACCTTGATGCCCCAGTCGAACGTGGAGCGGGAGATCGACAGGTCCTTGAGGCCCTGGCGCACGAACTGGATGACCTCGTTGCGCGCGGATTCCGGCTGCACGAAGTCGGGGCGCTCCTCGTAGAGCGCGAGGAGGCGTTCCGCGAAGTCGCTCATGCGGAAGAAGTAGTTCGACTCCTTGAGGAGTTCGACGGGCTTCGAGTGGATGGCGCACACGAGCTGCCCGGCGTATTCACCCGCGCCCTGCACGAGGTCGCTCTCCTGCTTGTACTCCTCGCAGCCGACGCAGTAGTAGCCCTCGAACTCGCCCGTGTAGATGAACCCGGCGTCGTAGAGACGCTGCAGGAACAGCTGCACGTTCTTCTCGTGGCGCTCCTCCGTGGTGCGGATGAAGTCGTCGTTGGAGATGTCGATGGTGTCGAGCAACGGGTACCAGGACTCGGTCACGAGCTTGTCGGCCCAAGCCTTCGGCGTGACGCCGTTGGCCGTCGCGGTGCGCAGGATCTTCTGTCCGTGCTCGTCGGTTCCCGTGAGGAACCAGGTCGGGTCGCCCGCCTGGCGGTGCCAGCGCGCGAGGACGTCCGCGGCCACCTCCGTGTACGCGTGCCCGATGTGGGGAGCGTCATTCACGTAGAAGATGGGCGTGGTGATGTAGAACGAGGTGCCGTCGGCCATGGGGTCAATCCTAGAACGCCGCCGGGCGGCTCTCGTGCGTGTTACCTGCTTGCGGGCGCCGACGACGTCGAACCGACGGGTCCACAGCCGATCCCGCGGCTCCGATGCGGGTCGCTCAGCGCCGCGGAGGCATCTCCGGGGGGACCGGCGCCGGGCCGGAGTGCTTGCCGGGTGCGGCCGGTTTCGCGGCGAGCGCGGCCTGGTAGAGGTCCCGCTTGCTGAGCCCCGTGGCATCGGCGACCTCCGCTGAAGCGTCCTTCAGGCGCACGCCGTCGGCGACGAGCGAGAGGACCTGCTCGACGGCGGTCTCCGGATCGGCCGTGCGGGGCGCGGCTCCGGCGATGACGATGCAGATCTCACCCTTCACGCCTGCGGTGGCCCACTCGACGAGTTCGGCGGCGGTCCCCCGCTTGACCTCTTCGAAGAACTTCGTGAGTTCGCGGCACACCGCGACCCTGCGGTCGTCGCCGAGGGCGGTGGCGATGTCCTGGAGCGATGCCGCGAGGCGGTTGGGCGACTCGAAGAACACCATCGTGCGCGGTTCGTCGGCGAGCGCCCGGAGCGCGGTGCGGCGATCCCCGGGCTTCCGCGGCAGGAATCCCTCGAAGGTGAAGCGGTCCGATGCGAGGCCGGAGACGGCGAGCGCGGTCACGACGGCGGATGGGCCGGGCAGCGCGGTCACCCGCACTCCGGCAGCGGCGGCCGCCTCCACGAGGTGGAAGCCGGGGTCGGAGACGGTGGGCATGCCGGCGTCGCTCAGGACGAGGACGTCGGTGTCCGCTGCGATCGCCACGACCTCCGCGGCGCGCTCCCGTTCGTTGTGGTCGTGGAGGGCGATGAGCCGCGGACGGTGCTCGATGCCGAGTGCGCGCAACAGGTGCACGGCCGTCCGTGTGTCCTCTGCTGCGACGACCTCGGCGGTTTCGAGGGCCTCCCGGAGTCGGGGCGAGGCGTCGCCGAGGTTGCCGATCGGGGTCGCCGCGAGGATGATCATGGAACCAGTCTGACACCCGGGGTCCCGTCGGCCATCCACGGAGTCCGGCGTGAGCGCGCCCCACCGGGTTCAGCTCGGGAGGTGCAGCCGCGTCCGATGCGGCATCCCCAGTCCTGATGACTAGCATGGGTCCGTGTCGGACGATCTCCTCGAAGCCCCTGTGACGGGCTCCCGTCTCGACCGCCGGTGGGAACGGTTCCTCAGCATCGGACGCAGGCGCACCCTGTGGACGTGGGGAGGCCCCATCGCGGTCACGCTGCTCGCAGGCATCCTCCGCTTCTGGAATCTGGGTCATCCGCACTCCCTGATCTTCGATGAGACCTTCTACGTGAAAGACGCGTGGTCGCTCTGGAACAACGGCTACGAGAGCACGTGGCCGGACGACGCCGACAAGCTGTTCGCGAACGGCGACGCCGGCGGGTTCTCGACGACGGCCTCATACGTCGTCCATCCACCGCTCGGAAAATGGCTGATCGCCCTCGGAATCGCCGCGTTCGGCGTCGACAACAGCGTCGGCTGGCGAGTCGCGACCGCGCTCGCGGGAACCCTCGCCGTCCTCCTGATCGTCCTCATCGCCAAGCGCCTCTTCGCCTCGACCGCCCTCGCGGTCATCGCCGGATTCCTCTTCGCGATCGACGGCCACGCCATCGTGATGTCGCGCGTCTCGCTCCTCGACAACTTCCTCATGTTCTTCGTCCTGCTCGGCTTCGGGGCGATCCTGCTGGACCGCTCCTGGCATGCGTCGAGACTCGCGGCCAAACTCGCCGCGGCGAGGGCGGCCGGTCGAGATCCGGACTGGGGTCCCGTGCTCTGGTGGCGGCCCTGGCTGCTCGCCGCGGGCATCGCGTTCGGAGCGGCGACCGCCGTCAAATGGAACGGCCTGTACTTCCTCGCGGCGTTCGGCGTCTACGTCGTCCTCACCGACCTCCTCCTGCGTCGCCGACTCGGCCTCAGCCTGTGGGCGAGCGCGGCGATCCTCAAGCAGGGCCCGGCGTCGTTCCTGACCCTCGTCCCGCCCGCGTTCGTCGTCTACCTCGCGAGCTGGACCGGCTGGATCGTCACGGCCGGCGGCTACGACCGGCAGTGGGCGAACCAGGGCAACGCATGGACCGGCGCCTTCTCCTGGGTCCCGCATTGGGCACAGAGCCTCATCCATTACCACCAGAGCGCGTACGGCTTCCACGTCGGCCTCCACACGCCGCACCCGTACCAGGCGAACCCGCTCACGTGGTTGTTCATGATCCGGCCGACGAGCATGTACTACGAGTCGCCGAAGACGGGCACTGCCGGATGTGTGTGGGACAACTGCGCGTCCGCGATCACCTCGATCGGCAATCCGCTCATCTGGTGGGGCGCGGCGATCGCCCTCGGCTACCTGATCTACAGGCTCGTGCGGTACCGCGAATGGCAGGTCGGGATCATCGTGCTCGGCGTCGCCGCCGGCTACCTGCCGTGGATGCTCTACCTGAACCGCACAGTGTTCCAGTTCTACACGATCTCCTTCGAGCCCTTCCTGATCCTCGGCCTCGCCTACGCGCTCGGGAAGATCCTGGGGTCCCGGAACGATCTGGAGGAGCGGCGCGTCGCGGGGGTCGGGGTCGTCGGCGTGTACCTCGTCATCGCCACGGTCCTGAGCGTCTTCTGGTACCCGCTCTGGACCGCGACGACGGTTCCCTACTGGTTCTGGTACATCCACGCGTGGCTCCCGTCATGGGTGTGAGCGGGGCGAGCCGGTGAACGCGGTCGGTCTCCGGCGCACGCTGCCCGGCGTCGGGGCCGCCGCCGTCGCCGCGCTCCTCGCCTGGGGCGTCCACACACTCGTCCCCGCCGTCCCGCTTCTCACCGCGAGCGTCCTGCTCGGCATGATCGTCGGCCAGATCCCCGCGTTCCAGTCCCTCGCGGGCGGAGCCCTGAAGCCGGGCCTCGGGATCTCGTCGAAGCGCTTCATGCGCCTCGGAATCGTGCTCCTCGGTCTGAAGCTCAGCCTCGTCGACATCGCGGGGCTCGGGTGGGTGACGCTCGGCACGACCGTCGCGATCGTCGTCATCACGTTCTTCGTCACCCTCTGGTTCGGTCAGCGGATCGGCCTCACCGGGCCGCAGCCGCTCCTCATCGCGACCGGTTTCTCGATCTGCGGCGCTTCGGCGATCGGGGCGATGAGCGGTGTCGTGCGGGCGAAGGACGAGGATCAGGCGACGCCCGTCGCTCTCGTGACGCTGTGCGGAACCCTCGCGATCTTCATCCTCCCGGCCCTCCGCGGCCCGCTCGGACTGACCGACGACGAGTTCGGGCACTGGGTCGGTGCGAGCGTGCACGACGTCGGTCAGGTCGTCGCGACGGCCCAGATCGCCGGGACCTCTGCACTGGCCGTCGCGGTGGTCGTGAAGCTCACGCGTGTGTTGATGCTCGCGCCCATGGTCGCCGTCGCGGCGACCATCGAGCGTCGGCGGCTGGACGTCGCGGCGTCCGAAGCCGCTGCGGCGGCTGCGGCGTCGTCGTCCGCGTCGTCTGGTGATGGCGGGGCTGTCGGCTCGCTCGCCGTCGATGCGTCGCCGAGGCCGCCCATCGTGCCGCTGTTCGTCGCCGGGTTCATCGCCGCCGTGCTCATCCGGACGTTCGTGCCACTGCCCGAGGGACTCCTCGAGGCGGCGGACACCGTGCAGACGGCGTTCCTCGCGATGGCGCTCTTCGCCCTCGGTGCGGCCATCCGGGTGAAGACGCTCGTGACGACCGGGTGGCGGGCGCTCGTGGTCGGCCTCGTGTCGTGGGTCGTCATCGCACTGCTGTCGCTCGTGGCCGTGCACCTGTCCTGAGCCGCCCTTCGACAGGCTCAGGGACCGGGCTCCGGTCCCAGAGCCACACCGGTCGCTGAGCCGCACCCGGTCACTGAGCTTGTCGAAGTGCCAACCGGCCGACGCCACCCATCGACAGGCTCAGGGACCGGTGCCCGGTCGCTGAGCTTGTCGAAGCGCTAGTGGGACGAAACGACCTTGAGGCCGATGACGCAGCCGACGAGCCCCAGGATGAGGAGCATCTTCACGATCGTGAACGGCTCCCCGCCGAAGGTCATCGCGTACACCACCGTGAGCGACGCGCCGATGCCCACCCACACGGCATAGGCGGTCCCGGTGGAGATGTCGCGCATCGCGTAGGCGAGGCCGGCCATGCTGAGCGCGAGGGCGACGAAGAAGACGACCGACGGCCAGAGCTTCGACAGCCCCTCGGACTTGCCGAGCGCTGTGGCCCAAACGGCCTCGAGGACTCCTGAGACGATGAGAACGATCCATGCCATGACGAACACACTCCTGCGTGGTCAGTCTTGTCGCGTTCCGGGTACTGCGCCCTCGTCCGGCGACCCCGTCGGGGCCGTGGTCCCCACCGTAGCAAGCGAGCCTGTGCAAGGCCAGTGCAACGTCCCCTTCGACAGGCGCGGAGACCGGATCGATCCGGTCACTGAGCCCGTCGACGTGTCGCCCCTAGCAGCAGGACCACCCGCTGCGGCGAATACGTCCGATTGTTGCGGCGTCGGGCGAGCACGCCCCGGTGGCTCCGGTAGCGTGATCGACATGGCAGATCGTGAGTATGGCTTCCGCACGCGTGCGATCCACGCGGGCAACATCCCCGACCAGGTGACGGGCGCACGCGCCCTCCCCATCTACCAGTCGAGCGCGTTCGTGTTCGACGACACCGCCGATGCCGCGGCCCGCTTCGCCCTGCAGAAGTACGGCAACATCTACTCCCGCCTCTCCAACCCGACGGTCGCGAGCTTCGAGGAACGCGTCGCGAGCCTCGAGGGCGGCCTCGGCGCCGTCGCGACCGCGTCGGGCCTGGCCGCGCAGTACATCACCTTCGCATCGCTCGCCGGTCAGGGCGACCACATCGTCGCCTCCGCGAACCTCTACGGCGGATCGATCACCCAGCTCGACGTCACGCTCCGTCGCTTCGGCATCGAGACGACGTTCGTCCAGTCCTCCGATGCCGCGGACTATGCGGCAGCGATCCAGGAGAACACGAAGCTCGTCTTCGCGGAGACGATCGCGAACCCCTCCGGCGAGATCGCGGACATCGAGGGCCTCGCCGACGTCGCCCACGCGCACGGCATCCCGCTCATCATCGACTCGACGATCGCGACCCCGTACCTCAACCGGCCGATCGAATGGGGCGCGGACATCGTGACCCACTCGGCCACGAAGTTCCTCGGCGGGCACGGCACGACCCTCGGCGGCGTCGTCGTGGAGAGCGGCCGCTTCGACTGGCACAGCGACAAGTTCCCGCTGTTCGGCCAGCCGGTCCCGAGCTACGGCGGACTCGAGTGGTCCGGCAACTTCGGCGAGTACGCGTTCCTCACGCGGCTGCGCGCGGAACAGCTCCGCGACATCGGCCCAGCCCTCGCCCCGCACTCCGCCTTCCTGCTCGCGCAGGGCGTCGAGACGCTCCCCTTCCGATTGCAGGCGCACGTCGACAACGCGCGCGCCGTCGCCGAATGGCTCGACGCCGACCCGCGCATCGCCGCCGTCAACTGGGCCGGTCTCCCCGAGCACCCGCACCACGACCGTGCCAACAAGTACCTGCCGAAGGGCCCCGGCTCGGTCTTCAGCTTCGAGGTCAAGGGCGGCCGTCAGGTCGGCCAGAAGCTCATCGAGTCCGTCGACCTCGCGAGCCACCTCGCGAACATCGGCGACGCGAAGACGCTCATCATCCACCCGGCGTCGACGACGCACGCGCAGCTGACCGACGAACAGCTCATCGCCGGTGGGGTGCTCCCCGGCATCGTCCGGCTGAGCGTCGGCATCGAGGACCCTGACGACATCATCTACGACCTCGACCAGGCGCTGAGCCTCGCGGTGAAGGAGTAAACGGCATGTCCACCACTTCGACAGGCTCAGCGACCGGGGCAGGCACGGTGACCGAGGCCGGCACGGTGACCGAGGCCGGCACGGTGACCGGAACCGAGACGGTCCAGCTGACGAACGGTCTCACGTGCGCGATGCCGGCCGACTCGCCGCTCGCGAAGCTCCTCCGTTCTCAGCGTACCTGGGTGGGCCCGGACGCGAAGGCGCGCCTGAAGCTCCTGCGCGAGGCGAAGTCGATCGCGATCGTCGGCGCCTCACCGAATCCCGCCAGGTCGAGCTACTTCGTGGGAACGTACCTGCAGCAGTCGAGCGACTACCGCGTGTACTTCGTGAACCCGAACGCCACGGAGATCCTCGGCCAGCCCGCGTATCCCGACCTGGCCTCGCTGCCGGAGGTGCCCGACATCGTCGACGTGTTCCGCCGCGCGAGCGACATCCCCGCCGTCATCGACGAGGTCGTCGCCATCGGCGCACCGACCGTGTGGGTGCAGCTCGGCATCTGGAACCAGGAAGCAGCGGAGTACGGCGAGTCCAAGGGCCTCACCGTCGTGATGGACCGCTGCATCAAGATCGAGCACGCCCGCTTCCACGGCGGCCTGCACCTGCTCGGCTTCGACACCGGACAGATCACGGCGCGGAAGACCCTCCGCTAGATCGCACTCCGGGGAGATCGCACTCCGGGGAGTACGAGCGCACCGTTCGTACTCCCGGGAGACGACGCACACGGTCGGGACCGCTCGTTACACTCGGTGGGTGGTCACCACCTTTCCCCCGCAGCACGACACGGCGCACGGCACCGTGCGCGGCGCTGCGGCGCAGCACGACGGGTCGGTGCACGGCCGCGACGCCGAGCGATCGATGCGTGTCGCGCTGCTCGGTCCGGTGCTCGTCGCGGGCAGGGACGGCATCTCGATCGAACCGACCGGACGCCTCGCGCAGTCGCTCATCACGGCGCTCGCCCTCGCCGGAGGCCACGGTCGCTCCACGGGACAGCTCATCGAGGAGCTGTGGGAGGACGAGCCGCCGAGCGGTGCCCGCGCTGCGCTGCAGACGCTCGTCTCGCGCGTTCGGGGCGCGCTCGAACCCGGGCTCCTCGCTTCGACGTCGTCCGGATACGCGCTGGCGATCGGTGCGCACGAGACCGATCTCGGCGTCGCGACGGCTCTCGCCGAGCACGCGGCGACCGCCCTCCGCACCGGTGATCCACGCAGCGCAGCAGACGAGGCGACGACGGCGCTGCAGCTCTGGCGCGGCGATCCCGGCGCCGCCGTCGACTCCGAGCTGGGCCGCCACCTCGCGAATCGTGCGGCATCGCTCCATCGCGATCTCACCCGGATCGTCGTCCAGAGCCGCCTCGATCTCGGTGAGGGCGCCGCCGTCGTCTCCGAACTCGAACTGCTCGCAGGCGAGACTCCGCTCGACGACGCCGTGCACCTCATGCTCTTCAACGCCTACGCGCAGTCCGGCCGCCGGACCGAGGCGATGCAGCTCTTCGCCGCCTACCGTGCACGTCTGCGGGACGAACTGGGCGCCGACCCGTCCGGCGGACTCGTCGCCGCGCACACCGCGCTTCTGCGCGACGCAAGCACCGACGCCGGCGGATCGACGCGTGCGGCGGCGGCTCCGTCGTCGGCCGCGGGACCCGCCGCGGGACCCGCCGGGGCCGGAGCAGCGCCGGAACCCGCGACGACGCTCTCCCGTCCAGGCGTCCGCATCGGCCTCCGTACGCCGCCGAACGAGCTGATCGGCCGCGACGACGACCTCGTGGCGATCGAATCCCTCATCGCCGAAGCCCGCGTCACCACGATCCTCGGCCCCGGCGGCCTCGGCAAGACGCGTGTGGCGCAGGAGATCGGCCGCCGAGCCGCCGAGCACACCCCCGCGGTCGTCTTCGTCGGGCTCGCGAGCGTCCGAAACGCCGATGACCTCCTGCTCGCCGTCGCCACGACACTCGGCATCCGCGAGGTCTCGGCCCGCCGCATCGGCGACGCGCTCAACGCCGCCACCGACGTCCCGGACCTCCGCACGCGCGTCCTCACGGCGCTCTCGGAACGTCCGACCCTCCTCATCGTCGACAACTGCGAACACCTCGTCGACGCCGCCGCCCGATGGATCGCGGACGTCCTCGACTGGACGAGCGACGTCCGGGTGCTCACGACGAGCCGTGCCCCGCTCACGATCGCGGCCGAGTACGTCTATCAGCTCGACTCTCTCTCGTCCGGAGTCGGCGCGGGCTCGACGGGCCCCTCCCGCACGACGGGCCGATCGACCGGCACGGACGAGCTCACGACCGTCGGACCGGCCGTGCGGCTCTTCCTCGAGCGCGCACGGGCCGCGCGCCCGGGCGCGACCATCCCGCTCGACACCGTCAGCCGCCTCTGCGACCGGCTCGACGGGCTCCCCCTCGCGATCGAACTCGCCGCAGCGCGCATCCGGACGATGTCGGTGGAGGAGATCGAACGGCGCCTCGGCAACCGCTTCGTGCTGCTCTCCCGCGGCGAGCGCACCGCGCCGGAACGGCATCGCACCCTGCTCGCCGTCATCGACTGGAGCTGGAACCTCCTCGGCGAGCAGGAGCGCATCGTCCTGCGCCGCGCCTCGCGCTTCCCGGACGGCTTCGGGCTGGAGGCGGCCGACGCCGTCGTGAACGGCGTGAGTCACGACGACGGAGACGGTGCCGACGCGACCGACGTCGCCGACGCCCTCGACGCACTCGTCGGCCAATCCCTCGTGATCGCCCGGGAGGATGCCCGCACGGGCCTCGTCCGGTTCCGGATGCTCGAAACAGTCCGCGAGTTCGGCGGCATGGCGCTGTCCGCCGCGGGTGAGGACGAGCTCGTCCAGGAACGGTTCGCCCAATGGGCGGTCGCGTTCTCGACCCGTCAGCTCCCCGCGAGCCAGGGACCGGAACAGATCGCCGCACTCAGTGAGACCCGCTCGGAGCAGGACAACCTCGTGAGCATCCTGCGCTGGGGCATCGAGGAACGACGACCGGACATCGTCGCTCCCGTCTTCGCGCTCCTCAGCTACGCCTGGTCCGTCCGCAGCGCGCACTCGGAGGTCCTGACCTTCGGCGAGGCCGTGCTCGACGTCGTCCGCGGTCGGATCCCGAAGGCCGAGGACGTCGACGCCTACTCCGTCTGCCTCGCAATGATCGCCACGACCTTCCTCTTCACGAGGCGGCGGACGTCCGCCCGCGCACTCGGCGCGCTGCGGTTCCTGAATCGCGATCATCCGACCTCGGACGCCCGGATCCAAGCCCTCATCACCCTGCTCCTCGCGGCGGGACGACCCGACCGCGGCCGCGAACTGCTGCAGGGCTACGTCGCCTCGGACGATCCCCGCATCGCCGGCATCGCGAACCTCCTCATCTCGCAGTTCGCCGAGAACGACGGCGACCCGGAACGCTCCGCGGCGACCGCCGAGCGCGCGTGGGAGTTGTCCGAGAGCGTCGGCGACGTCTGGGCGTCGGCGATGGCGTCGCACATGCTCGCCCAACTGAACAGCCAGAACGCGCAACCGGACAAAGCACTCGTTTGGGTCGAACGAGCCGATGCGCGGCTGCGGCTCCTCGACGCCGACGAGGACCTCCGCCAACTCGAATGGGTCGTCGCGCTCAGCAACGTTTCGAACGGCGAGTACGAAGCTGCCTCAGAGGTGTTCGGTCGATTCCTCCGCGAGGACCGCCCGAACTCGGACTTCTCCCCCGTGAGGGAACGACGCTCGATCGGATTCGCGGGTCTCGCCGAAGTGGCGCGCGCCCAGGGCGATCTCGTGCGCGGCCGCGAGCTGTACGACCAGGCCGTCGAGGCGTTCGGGCGGACCTCGGATCGGAACTCGCCCTGGCTGCTCATGGTCGCGGGCGCCGCGATCGTCGCGGAGGTGACTGATCGGACCGGACCGTGGGCGGCGACCACGGACCGTGCTCATCGATTGCGCGTCCGCGTCGTCGCCACCTCGCGGGTCAACTCGGCGTTCATCGACAAGCCGGTGCTCGGCTCGGCAGCCCTCGGTATCGGCGTGTGGGCCATCCGATCCGACGACGCCGATGTCGCCGCCATCGGCCTGGAGCTCATGTCGCTCGCTGAACGACTGAACTCCCGGCAGGACTCGCCGGCGCTCCTCCGCGAACCGCAGTGGGCCGCGGCTCACGAACTGCTGGGCGCTCCCGCCGTCGCAGCCGCACGTGCCGCTGCGACGGCCCTGAGCGGAGACGACGGCGCCGCCAGGACGATCGAACTGCTGGGCAGTCGGATCCTGGCGGCGCGGTAGCCCTCCTCGCGGAGGACCTGTGCCGGCCTACGCGCGGCGCATGTACGCACGCACGGTGAGCGGAGCGAAGACGATCACGATGACCGCGGCTCCGAGGAGCGCGAGCCACGCGTCTGCACCGAAGGTTCCGTTGTTCGCGAGGTCGCGGACGGCGGTCACGAGGTGCGAGACCGGGTTGACGTCGGCGAACGCACGCAGCCAGTCCGGCATCGTCTTCGTCGGCACGAACGCGTTCGAGAGGAACGTCAACGGGAACAGGATGATGAACGAGATCCCCTGCACGGAGCTCGCACTCCGAGCGACGACGCCGAAGAACGCGAAGATCCAACTGATCGCCCACGAGGACACGATCACGAGGAGCCCCGCCAAGACCACGAAGCCGAAACCGCCCGCCGGACGGTACCCCATGATGTACCCCACCACGAAGGTGAGGGTCGTCGCGATCGTGTACCGGACGGTGTCCGCGAGGAGCGCGCCGGCGAGTGGCGCGATGCGTGCGATCGGCAAGGACTTGAACCGGTCGAACACACCCTTGTCCATGTCCTCACGGAGCTGCACGCCCGTCACGACGGAGGTGGTGATGACCGTCTGCACGAGGATGCCGGGGATGATGATGGGGAGGTAATTCGCGATGTCGCCTGCGATCGCCCCGCCGAAGATGTACGTGAACATCACGGTGAAGAGGATCGGTTGGACGGTCACGTCGATGAGCTGCTCCGGCGTGCGCTTGATCTTGAGGAGCCCGCGATACGCCATCGTGAGCGAGTTGCTGATGCTCTGGCCGATACTGACGTGGTTGCGGAGGTTGCGCTCCGAAGCCGGGGTGATGCTCGTGGGTGTGCGGGCGCCAGATGGCGCTTGGGTGACGGCGCTCATGCGCGGATCCTTTCCGGGGTGGTGGGGTTTGAACCGGTCGCGATGGAACCGGCCGTGGGATCGGCCGGCTCGGAACCATCGGCTCCGTCGCCCTCCGCTTCCACGCCGTGACCGGTGAGGGTGAGGAAGACCTCGTCGAGCGTCGGCTTCTGCACCGACATCTCGCTCAGCCGGATGCCGGCCTCGCGCAGCGTGATGAAGAGGTCGGTGACCGCATCGGGGTTCCGCATGGGAGCCGTGATCCGGGTCGCCTCAGGCGAGACGATCGTGTCGACGTGGAGGACGTTCGAGATCACGCGGCGTGCGTCCTCGAGGTCTGCAGGGTCGGCGAGCCGCAGCTGGAGGGAGGACTCCCCCACCGAGGCCTTGAGCTCATCCGAGGTGCCTTCCGCGACGACCTGGCCGCGGTCGATGACGGCGATGCGATCGGCCAGCTGGTCGGCCTCGTCGAGGTACTGCGTCGTGAGGAGGACGGTCGAACCGGTCGCGACGAGACGACGGATCGTGTCCCACATCTGGGCGCGGGTGCGCGGGTCGAGACCCGTGGTGGGCTCGTCGAGGAAGATGAGCGGCGGCTGGGCGATGAGGCTCGCCGCGAGGTCCAGACGACGACGCATGCCGCCGGAGAACTTCTTCAGCGGGCGCTTCGCCGCATCGGTCAGCCCGAACTCCTCGAGGAGTTCCGCGCTCTTGCGCTTCGCCTCCGCCCGGCCGAGACCGAGGAGACGGGAGAAGATGATGAGGTTCTCGGTGGCCGAGAGGTTCTCGTCGACGGAGGCGAACTGCGCGGTCACGCCGATCAGCTGGCGGACGACCTGCGATTCGCGCTGCACGTCGTGGCCGAAGATCGTCGCCGTTCCGGCGTCGGGTTTCAGGAGCGTGGCGAGCATGCTGATGGTGGTGGTCTTGCCGGCGCCGTTCGGGCCGAGCACACCGTAGACGGTGCCGGTGCGGACGGAGAGGTCGACGCCGTCGACCGCCCGGTTGTCACCGAAGGTCTTGACGAGTCCATGGGCCTCGACGGCCCAATCGGAGCTGTTGCTCATTGCGGATGCCTTTCCTTGGGAAGTTGTTGCCACCAGCATCGGTCCGGTCGCTCACACGGCGCTCACGCGGCGCTGACATGGACTCACACGTGATTCACTGCGCAGTTCTCGGGGGTGCGTCGAGCGAAGACCCACGAGAACTGCGCGCTGGACGGTTGGGTCCCTCGTTACCCCGTGTTGCTCGAGTGGTGGCCGCGCTGAGGACGGTCACCTAGCGTGGGGCCATGACGCCGGACCGATCAGCCCCAGCCCTCGTGGACGCCGTCGTGTCCACCCAGTGGCTCGCCGATCACCTCGGCAGCGAACGGCTCGTCGTCCTCGACGCATCGGTCATCGTGCTCGGCGCAGACAGTTCGACCGCCAGCGGGAAGACCACCTATCTGAGCGGCTACGACCAGTACCTCTTCGACGGGCACATCCCCGGCGCCGTGTTCGGCGACCTCGTCGAGTCGTTCTCCGAGCAGGGCGCCGCGTACCCGTTCACCCGTCCGTCCCTCGAGACGTTCACGGAGGCCGCGCGAGCCGCAGGGGTGGGCGATGACTGCACGATCGTCGTCTACGACACCGCGTACGGCCAGTTCGCCAGCCGCCTGTGGTGGTTGTTCCGCAGCTTTGGCCACGCGCGCGTCGCCGTGCTCGACGGTGGCTTCGTGCGGTGGCGCGCAGAGGGGAGGCCGATCGATGACGGACACGTCGAACCGATCGACGGATCGTTCACGGCGCGGGAGGACACCCGTCACTGGGTGGACAAGGCGTTCGTCGAAGCCGTGCTGCGTGGCGAGGAGCGCGCCGTGCTCGTCTGCGGCGTCCCGCCGCGCGAGTTCAGCGGCGAGACGGGCGGCAGGGCGAGGCCGGGGCACATCCCGGGGAGCTTCAACGTGCCTGCCGGCAGGCTCGTCGACCGCGCCACGAACAGCTCGGTGCCGCTCGCGGAGCTCCGCGAACGCTTCGCGCCGGCGCTCGCGTCGGCAGCGCCCGGCACGAGGATCGTCGCCTATTGCGCGGGCGGCGTGACTTCCGCGGCCGATGCGCTCGCGCTCACCCGACTCGGCGTGACCGACGTCGCCGTGTACGACGGGTCCCTCGCCGAGTGGTCCGCCGACGCCGACGCGCCCCTCGTCACGGGCGCCTGAGCTCCTGCGCTCCTGAAGATCAGGTCCCGGAGTTCCCGTCCAGGTCCCTGTTCACAACTCAGGAGCGATGCGGCGTGTCGGCGCGGTTTCCCGGCGTGTCGCAAACGACACGCCGAGGTGCTCCTGAGTTGTGAACAGTGCCGACCGGTGGTGCTCCTGGAGAGGTCGGCTCGGCTCACCCCGCGAGGGCGGCCACCTCGGTGGTGGGGAGCCGACAGACGAAGTCACGGCACACGTACGCCGTTGCGAGACCATCGCGACTCGTCCGACCGGCCAAGAGCTCGAAGCCGGCCTCGGCCCACGCGGCAGCCTGCGCCTCCGTGACGACGGCGACGACGTCGTCACGACGGGTCCGCACGGCGTCGACGAGAGCGCGGACGGCGAGCGTCGGCTCGGCGTCCGGCGTCACCACGACGAGCTGGGTCGGCTCGGCCACGAGTCGCGCGGCGAGGGCGAGCGTCGCCCCGAAAGCGGTGGGCTGGGCGAGCGCGCGATCGGCGACCGCGGCGACGACGACCGACGCGGCATCGTGGTATCGCCGATCGCCCGTCAGGAGGAACAGGCGATGCGCGGCCGTCGCGAGCGAGGTCGGTCCGGACGGGTAGGCCCCCTCGGACGGGTCGACGTCGATGCGGAGGCCCTGCGCCGCGAGCACGCGGTCACCGCCGCCCGGCAGCGCGAACCGCGGCCCGGCGTCGGCAGCACCGGCAGCGTCGGCAGCACCGGCAGCACCATCGGCATTCGCATCTCCCGCATCACCGGCAGCTCCACCAGCGGTGCCGCCACCCACCATGCACTCGTCGACGAGTCGCCGTCCGACCCGCGCGTACTCCGGCTCCCCCGTCACGGACGCGAGTTCCAGGAGTCCGCTCGCGAGCATCCCATAGTCCTCGAGAGCGGCGGATGCGTCCGACAGACGTTCCTCGAGCGATGCCCGGATGAGCGTGCCGTCCGCGAGCAGGTGTGTGCCGACGATCGCGTCGGCCGCCCACCTCGCCGCCTCGATCCATTCGGGACGGTCGAAGACGAAGCCCGCCCGCGCGAGCGCTTCGATCGCGAGCCCGTTCCACCCCGTCAGCACCTTGCGGTCCGTAGCGGGAGGCGTCTGCCGTGCGCGCTCGAAGCGGTCGAGCCGGTAGTAGCCGCCCTCTGAGCGTTCACCGTCGATCGTGCTCTCCGAGTCCTGCGCGGAGGCGAAACCACCGCTCGGCTGCTGCAGGACGACCGTCAGGAAGTCGGCGACCCCCTCAGCGACGAGTGATGCCCAGGACTGCGGGTGGATCGTCCACGCACGCGTGTAGGCGTCGAGGAGCAGCGCGTTGTCGTACAGCATCCGCTCGTAGTGCGGCTCCGACCAGTCCTGCTGCACGCTGTAGCGGAAGAAGCCGCCCTCGACGGGA
Source organism: Plantibacter lichenum (assembly GCF_050587525.1). Classification (NCBI taxonomy): domain Bacteria; kingdom Bacillati; phylum Actinomycetota; class Actinomycetes; order Micrococcales; family Microbacteriaceae; genus Plantibacter; species Plantibacter lichenum. Next base: position 198,584 of record NZ_JBOBFT010000005.1, read on the forward strand.
TCCCGCAGCGCCGACGCACCCATCGTGCGGAGCGTCCGCAAGGCGAGCGATTCGGCCGGAGACGCGCCTCGTGGTGGTCCCGCCTGCTCTGCACTCGGCTCCGGAAGGGGCGTCACCAGGAACCCGAGAACCGGTGCGATCGGGAACTTCGGCGCGGTCCCGAATCCGCCATACGTGGGATCCTCGAGCCGTTCGAGGGAAGCGACGGCTGCATCGAGCGCCGCCCGATCGGGCAGCTTGCCCGCGGAGGTCCCCGTCGCACTCGCGAGTGCCGAGGCGAGCCCCGCGGCGCTCTCCAGGACGTCGTCGCGCCGATCGGTCCACGCCTCGGTCACCGCAGCGAGCACCTGGCGGAACGACGGATGCCCCTGCAGCGGGACGGGCGGCGAGTAGGTGCCGGCGTAGAACGGCTTGCCGTCCGGCGTCGTGAAGACGTTGAGCGGCCAGCCGAGGTTGCCCGTGAACGCGCTCGCGGCCGCCAGGTAGCTCGCGTCGACCTCCGGGTGCTCCTCACGATCGACCTTCACCGCGACGAATCCGTCGTCGAGGATCGCAGCGATCGCCGGATCGGAGAACGATTCACGCGACATGACGTGGCACCAGTGGCACGTCGAGTAGCCGATCGACACGAGCACGGGGACACCGCGACGAGCTGCCTCGGCGAACGCGGCCTCGCCCCACGGGTACCAATCGACGGGGTTGTCCGCGTGCGCTCGCAGGTACGGACTCACCGCATCGCGGAGTCGTTCGCCCATCGTCGCTCCTCGGTCCGTCGGCCCCGCCGTTACGCGTTCAGGACGGGGAACCGCTCGCCGGCCGTGATGGGCGTGCTGAGCCGGTTGTTGGCGGCGGGCAGCGGGCACACGTAGTGGTCGCTGAACGCGCACGGCGGCAGGTAGAGGCGGTTGAAGTCGACGACGACCGATCCATCCGCTGCGGGAGCGGGAAGGCTGATGAAGCGGAATCGATACGATTCCGTGCCGCTCGTGCCGTCCGCCAGGACCGCCCAGAGACCGCTCGGGCCTCCCGTCACGTCGAACGCGACCGCTTCACCGTCGAGGTCGAGCTGCACAGTGCCGACGGGGATGTCAGTGGAGACGTGGCCGTCGATCGACGTCGTCTCGACCGTTCCGCCGCCGGACGGGACGAAGCGCGCCTGACGCACCCAGGCCGGATCCGGCTCGTATGCGCTGATGCCGTGGAAGGTCGTGCGGCCGGGCGCCGAAGGGTCGAGCACACGGAGCGCGAAGGCGCCGTCGCGTTCCATGCCGCGGAGGAGGATGTCGCCGAAGCGCAGCTCGTCGCCGTGCACGAGTTCGACGCGATCGCTCAGGATCTCGGCGCCGTCGAGCGTCGTGAGGCCGTCGCCCGCGAGGTTCTCGCCCACGATGCCCGTGTCATCGGCGCGCCAGATGCCGGGCGCCCCCTCGTAGGCCTCAGCGTCCGGCGTGAGCCAGTGCGTGTAGGCGAGCGATGCGAGGCCGTGGGGCGCACCCACGACCCGGAGTCTGGCCTCGTGCCAGGTGGTCCAGGCCTGCCGGAAATCTGCTGGGTTCTCTGCGTTCGACGTCACACTCACGACGCTATCAACATCGGCCGGTACCCGGGGCATTCCCCGTGATACCGGCCGATGACTGTGAATCGGGTGTGCGGCGCGTCGTCCGGATCGGAGCGACGCAGCCGTCCCCGACTACTTCACGTCGAGCGGGTGACCCCCGACGCGACCGCCGCGCTCGAGCGCCGTGATCGCGGCGACCTCGGCATCGCTCAGCTCGAAGTCGAAGACGTCGATGTTCTCCGCGATGCGCTCGCGACTGTTCGACTTGGGGAAGACGATCGTGCCGTTCTGCAGGTGCCAGCGCAGGACCACCTGGGCTGGCGACTTGCCGTGGGCCTCGGCAGCTGCCGTGATCACGGATTCCTCGAGGAGTGGGTACTTGCCCTGTCCGAGCGGGCCCCAGGCTTCCGTGAGGATGCCGTTCGCACGGCCGAACTCGGTGACGTCGCGCTGCTGGTATGCGGGGTGCAGTTCGATCTGGTTGACCGCGGGGACCGTGTCGCTGCCGGCGATGATGCGTTCGAGGTGCTCGACGAGGAAGTTCGAGACGCCGATGGAGCGCGCCTTGCCGGCCGCGGCGATCTGTTCCAGCGCGAGCCAGCTCTCGAGGAACCTGTCCTGGCCGGGAACGGGCCAGTGGATGAGGTAGAGGTCGACGGAGTCGAGGCCGAGCTTCTCGAGACTCGTGTCGATGGCGGCGTGCGCGGACTCGGTGCCCTGGTCGCCGTTCCACAGCTTGGTCGTGATGAAGAGCTCGTCGCGCGGGATGCCGGATTTCGCGATCGCGCGTCCGACGCCTTCCTCGTTGCCGTAGATCGCGGCGGTGTCGATGTGGCGGTAACCGAGTTCGAGTGCGTCCGAGACGATGCGCTCGGTCGCCTCCGGGTCCACGAGGAAGACGCCGAAGCCGAGCTGCGGGATCGTGTGGCCGGAGTTGAGAGCGAGAGTGGGGACCTGTGGAGTCGTCATGCTCCTACGCTACGGAAAACGCATCCCAGAGGCACTCGGTTTCGTCATCTGCGAACACACAGCTTCCGTTCATCTGCCCACCCCGACCCCGTCGAACCGCTCCCGTCACGCACAACTCCTTCGATTTCGACATCGCCGTCCCCCGATTTCCCGGAATTCCGCGGATCACCGATCCGACACGGCTCGGATCGAAGGAGTTATGCTCACCGCCGCTCACCTGACGCAGAGACCTGACTCCGACGAGCACAACTCCTTCGAATCTGGTTCAGCAAACCTCCAGAAAGCCCGGATTCCGCGGTTCGGATCCCGCACGATGTCGAGATCGAAGGAGTTATGACTCGCAAGACAGTGCGAAGGCCCGATTCGAACGAGTCGAATCGGGCCTTCAGCGTCCCCGAGGGACAGGACCGCTTACTTGAAGAGGTTCTTCTCCTTGAGCCAGTCCGCCGCGAGGGTCGCCGGGGCGGCCTTCTCGTCGCCCTGGTTCCGTGCGTTCAGACCGATGAGGTCTTCCGTCGTCAGGGCGCCGGAGACCTTGTTGAGGACCTCCTTGACCTTGTCGGAAGCCTTGTCGGTGTTGATGAGCGGCAGGATGTTCTGCGGGAGGATCAGGTTCTTCGGGTCCTTCAGCGTGACGAAGCCGTTGTCCTTGATCGACGGGGTCGTCGAGAAGATGTCGGCGAGCTGGACGGTGCCGTCGAGGAGCGCTGCGGTGGTCTGTGCGCCGCCGCCATCGCTGATCGGGACGAAGCTCAGCTTGTCGGCCGGAACGCCGTAGACCTCGGTGAGGCCCTTGGGTCCGTACGGACGCTCGGCGAGTTCCGGCTGGCCGCCGATCGCGAGCGGGATGTTCAGCGCAGCAAGGTCTTCAAGGCTCGTGACCTTGTTCTTCTCGCTGAACTCCTTCGTGACGTTGTAGGAGTCCTTGTCCTCCGCCTTGGACTGGTCGAGGACGGAGAAGCCCTTCGGCAGGGCGTCGGGCAGCGCCTTCAGGACTTCATCGCTCGACTTCGCGGTGGACGAAGCGTCGAGGAACTGCAGCAGGTTGCCGCTGTACTCGGGGATGAGGTCGATCGAGCCGTCCTTCAGTGCCGCGATGTAGACGTCGCGTGCACCGATGTTGAGGCTCGACTTGACCTTGACGTCGTTCGCTTCCAGCGCCTGGATGTAGATCTGGGCGATGATCTCGGACTCGGGGAAGGCGGCCGAGCCGACAGTGATGGTGTCGGACGCGCTCGTGGAGCCACCGGTGGGGTCGCTCGACGAGCAGGCGCTCAGGGCGAGCGCAACGGCCGCGGTTGCGGCCAGACCGGCGGCGAGCCGGCGTCCTCGTGATGCAGTGAACATGGTGTGTCCTTTTCTCTTGGGCTGTGGTGCTGGTGCGGTGTTGAGTCTGTGGGTCGTGCTGGGGTGGACTCGCCGGGCTTGTCAGCTCATGCGGGCGAGGCGCCCCCGGCAGTTCGGAGCGCTAGTCCGTTCGGCTTGCTGTGATCTCGACCATGACCGCTGCCTCCGCGGCGGCCTGGTCCGAAGCGGCTTTCGCCTCTCCGGCGGAGTTGTGCTTCGACCTCGTCTCATCGATGGTCGTGTGGGTCGCGGCGACGCCCCGCGGGATGACCGCGCGCTGGATGAGCGCGAACACGCCCTCGAGGATGAGCGCGAGCGCCACGATGAGGATGGAGCCGGCGAGCATCTTGGCGTAGTCGCGGACGGGGAGGCCGTCGAGGATGTAGCGCCCGAGGCCCGGACCGTTGATGAGGAACGCGGCGACCGTCGCCGTCGCGATCGTCTGCAGTACGGCGGAACGGATCCCGCCGATGATGAGGGGCAGCGCGAGCGGGATCTCGACCTTGCCGAGGATCTGCCACTCGTTCATGCCGACCGCTCTCGCGGCATCGACGGTCTGCTTGTCGATCGCCTCCACTCCCCCGTACGCACCGGCGAGGACCGGTGGGATGGCGAGGACGACGAGGGCGGTGATGGCTGGCACGAGGCTCGTCGACGCGAATCCCCACCCGAGCGTGACGAGGGCGAGGAGCGAGAGCAGACCGAGGGTCGGCAGTGCGCGGAGGGCGCCAGTGATGGATACGGCGACCTCTCGGCCCTTGCCGGTGTGCCCGATGAGGAGGCCGAGCGGAATGGCGATGACGCACGCGATGACGACCGTGAGCGCGGTGACACCGAGGTGTTCCGCCACACGTACGGGGATGCCGTTCGCGCCGCTCCAGTGAGCGGGGTCGAAGATCCAGAGGAATGCGCCGATGAAGTTGTTCATGCCATCGCCGCCTCACGTCGGCGGCGGATGGCCCGCTTGGACGAGATGCGCGTCCACGGCATGAGCAGCCTGCCGAGGACCACGAGGATGACATCGAACACGACCGCGATGAGGACCGTGCCGACGATGCCGGTGATGATCTCCGTAGGGAACTGGCGGGCGTAGCCGTCGGTGAAGAGGTAGCCGAGGTTCGTGACGCCGACGAGGGCGCCGACGCTCAGGAGGCTGATCGTGCTCGCCGAGACGACGCGCACACCGGCGAGCATGAGCGGACCTGCCAGCGGGAACTCCACCCGCCAGAACCGCTGCCAGGCCGAGAAGCCGACCGCCTGCGCGGACTGGCGGGTGCCGGCGTCGACCGCGTCGAGCGCATCCGCGATCGTCCGCACGAGGAGCGCGATGGCGTAGATCGTGAGGGCGACCACGACGTTCGCAGGATCGAGGATCTGCGTGCCGATGATGGACGGCATGATGACGAAGAGCGGCAGCGACGGGATCGCGTAGAGGATGCCGCTGATCGTCAGCAGTGCGCCGCGGGTGAGCTTGTAGCGGTGCGCGAGCCACCCGAGCGGCAGGGAGATGATGAAACCGAGCACGATGGGCGGGATGCTGAGACTCACGTGCGTGAGCGTGAGGTCCCAGATCATCGACCAGTTGCTGATGACCCAGCTCATGGGCGGTCCTCTGGCGACAGGACGCCGGCCGGGCGGCCTCCTTCGTCGACGACGACATCGCGTCCGTCGACCCGCTCCACGTGGAGCGTGCGCTGACCGCGATCGGCGCCGATGAATTGGGCGACGAAGTCGTTGACGGGGTTCGCCACGATCTCGGCCGGGCTGCCCACCTGGGCGATGTGGCCGCCCTTCTGCAGGATGACGACCTGGTCGCCGAGGAGGAAGGCTTCGTCGATGTCGTGGGTCACGAACACGATCGTCTTCGCGATCGTGTGCTGCAGCCGGATAAGCTCGCGCTGCAGTTCCGCACGCACGAGTGGGTCGACGGCGCCGAACGGTTCGTCCATCAGGAGGATGTTGGGGTCGACGGCGAGACCGCGGGCCACACCGACGCGCTGCTGCTGCCCGCCCGAGAGCTGGCTCGGGTAGCGGTTCGCGAGCGAGCGGTCGAGGCCGACCGTGTCGAGCAGGGTCAGCGCGTCCGCTCTGGCCTGCTGCTTCTTGACGCCCGTGAGCATCGGCACGGTCGCGACGTTGTCGATGACCGTCCGGTGCGGGAGGAGCCCGGAGTTCTGCATGACGTAGCCGATGCGGCGACGCAGCTTCACGGGCTCGAGCGCTGCGACGTCCTCATCGTCGATGACGATGCGGCCGTCCGTCGGATCGACCATGCGGTTGATCATCCGGAGCAGGGTGGTCTTGCCGCAGCCGGACGAACCGACGAAGACGGTCGTGGAGCGGGACGGGATCTGCAGTGAGAAGTCGTCGACGGCGAGGGTGCCGTCGTCGAACCGCTTGCTGACGTGTTCGAAGGAGATCATGCCTGACCGAAGCCTCTTCTCTTGCGAAAACGTCTGGTCCGTCCGGTCCGCAGCTGCGGTCCGATCGCAACGGGTCCGCGATTGCGGCTCGTTGAACGTCTCGTCATCGGTTTTCCGACGCTACCGCAGCCCACCGACATCCGTCACCCCCCTCGACACAGAACGCAATACCCGGCTAGGGAACCAGATGTGGTGGTAGAGAATTCCCGGCGTTTCCGGGGCGGCGACGTGGGCGAGCGGCCTAGGATGCCCGTCGATCCGGCTAGAAAGCGCCGATCCGCGCAGGATTCCGCTCCGCGGCGGCATCCGCATCGGCCGCTCGGCGACGGCGAATCGCGCGTTCGCTCACGGCGAACAGCACGAGCGCCCGGGCTCGCCAATCACCACCGAACCCGGCCGAACTCAACCGAGTGCGTTCACAACTCAGGAGCGTTCCGGCGTGTCGCGGCATTCCACGGGTGCCGGACGCGTGACGCGCCGAGGCGCTCCTGAGTTGTGAACAGACAGGACGGTGTGGGCCCGCTGGAGAGGTACGGGGTGCCGGGCGCGATCCGCTCGCGGCCTACGCCTCGAGGGCGGCGCGGGCGGCGTCGACGAACTCCTGGCCACGTTCGCCGGAGTCGATGACGACCTCGAGACGCGCTCGCAGCGGCTGTGACAGCGGGCCGAGCTGCTTCCGGCCGCCGGCGCCCGAGCCAGGCGCCGTCGACGAGCCGTGATCCTGTCCACCGACGGGGGCGCTGTCATCGCGCGGTTCCGAAACATCACCGGCGCCCTCACCGGCAGCACCGGCAGCACCGGCCGCACCGACAGCCCCATCCAGATCCACGTCCTCTTCGTCGAGCACCCCGAGTGCGTCGACCGCGACGAGCGCCTCGATGGCGATGACGTCGCCGAGCAGGGCGGCGGCGCGCCAGAGGAGCCGGAGCGCGGTCGCGGCGAAGGTCGCCACGTTCTCGGTGCCGCCCGACAGCGCCGCCCCTCCCGTGGAGACGGGTGTCGCGAGCACACGCAGTTCCGCGACGAGGTCGGTCGACGCGTACCAGAGCAGTGAGGGAACGCGCGTGGTCCCGTTCCTCCGGCGTACGGCGTTCGCGTCGGATACGGCGGCCAGACGACGTTCGCTCGACGTGGCGACCTGCGCGATGACGGCGCGCACCGAGTCGAGGGCCGTCGCGACGGGGACGATGTGGAAGAGGCCGCCCGAGTAGATGGAGGCCGTCTCCGCATCGACGAGCGGGTTCTCGCTCGCGACGGCGAGGGTGTCCTCGATGAGACTCATCGCCTGGGCGAGGACGTCGACGAACGATCCGTTGACCTGCGGAGCGGTTCGGAACGCGAGCGGGTCCTGCACCGTGACCTCCGGGCGCGACACGCCTCCGTCGAGCAGAGCGCGGATGCGTTCGCCGCTCGCCTTGGCGCCGTCGGACGGGCTGTTGGCGAGCAGGGCCGCGGAGAACGGGCCGGGGTTGCCGCCCGCTCCGAGCGCGGCGAGTGCCTGGAAGGACAGCGCGGCGGCGGCATCGGCGGCTCGCGCGAGGAGGTCCAGATCGTTGAGGGCGAGCGCGCCGACGCCGAGGGAGTACGAGTTGTGGCCGACGAGCGTCAGGCCTTCGTGCGCCTGCGGCTGCAGCGGGACGAGGCCCGCCCGGCTGAGCGCTTCGGAACCGGGAACGATCTCGCCGTCGACGAACGCGTGACCCTCGCCGATCGCGACCGCCGCGACGGCTGCGAGCTGCGTCAGATCGCCGTCCCCCACCGATCCGGTGGTCGGGACGACCGGGACGACGTGTCGATTGAGCAGTTCTGCGTAGAAGACGGCCGTCTCGACGCGGATGCCGGCGCCGCCGCGACTCCAGCCCGCGAGCCGCGCTGCGATCATCGCCCGCACGGATTCGACGGGCATGGGCACACCGACGCCGCCGAGGTGGTCGCGGATGATGCGCGTCTGGAACGCCGCGACGTCCTCGGTCGTCAGATGCGTGTCGCGCGGCGCGCCGAACTCGCGATTGAGCCCGGACACCGGGACGCCGGCGACGAGGTGCCGTTCGACGATGGCTCGCGCAGCGCCGATGCGTTCGAGTGCGACGACGTCGAGCACGACCGTCCGCCGGTCACGTGCGATGCCGACGAGGTCGGAGACGGTGATGCGGCCGGTCCCGAAGACGACGGGAGCGGCCATCAGATCCCTCCGAGGCGGGGCTCGGCAGCGCGGAACGCCCGAGTGCACCAGGGCGCCGCCTTCCGCTCGGGCGAGTGGATCGCCCGGTCGGTCGTGCTCCCGTCATCGATGCTGGACACTGCGTTCTCCTGCCGTCTGCGGCCGTCCGGCGACGGCGTCCCGTCAGCGTACGACCGCGCTCGATCGAGAGCACGTCACGTTTCGCCGTGTGACGTCGGAGGCCGGCGGCCGGCGGCGGGCACCGGTCCCCGAACGCAGGACCGGTCCCAGAGCCTGTGGACGGGTGGACGCCCTTCGACAGGCTCAGGCACCGGGACGGAGAGGCTCAGGGACCGGGACGGACAGGCTCAGGGGCTGGGACGGAGAGGCTCCGGCACCGGCGTGGACAGAATGCACGCCTACCGGTAGCGGCGGCCCTCGTCGCGGCGGAAGAGCACCAGTGCGAGCGCGAGCATCACGACGGTCCAGACGACGATGCCGACCCAGGACCACCAGGGCAGCTCGCCGCCCTGCACGGCCCAGACCACGAATTCACGGGCCTGGCGCGATGGCAGGAACCGGGAGAAGACGTCGAGCCAGGGCGCGAACAGCTGAGGCGGCAGGAACAGCCCGCCGCCGAAGGCGAGCCCGAACATGACCACCTGGACGACCGCGATCGCCGCTTTCGCCGGCATCGCGTACCCGATGCAGATTCCGATGAACATGAACGGGAGCGCGCTCACGGCGAGCGCGCCGAGTCCGGCGAGGATGTGCAGGGGCGATGCCGTCGCAGCCGTCGCGACGCCGCCGACGATGATGACGGGCAGGATCGAGACGAAGCCCATGAGGCCGGTCGACGACACCTGGGCGAGGACTCGTGCGATGCCGGGGGCCGGCAGCGTGCGCAGGTACGGGTCCCACGGCTTCTCGCGGTTCTCGGCGATCGTCAGGCCGAAGCTGAAGAGGGAGTTGGCGAGGATCGCGAAGACGCTCAGCGAGATGACCGCCTGCGTGGCGAACAGCGGGTCGTCTGCCACGGCCCGCTGCGGGACGACGAAGAACAGGAGTGCGAGCGCGGGGAAGACGAGCGAGCCGATGACGGCGATCGGGATGCGGAACGTCTCGATGAGCGAGTACTTCGCGTGGAGCCGGGCGAGTCGGAGGATCGACGGTCGCTTCGTCGTGCCCCCGGCCGCCGCGTGCGTGCCGTGCGTGCCGAGCTGGTGCGTGGTCATCGTGCCGTCTCCATCGTGGTCGGTACCTCGTCCGTGGTCTGCGCCGCATCGATGGTCGTCGTCTGGTCCGTCAACGACAGGAACGCCTCTTCGAGCGTCGCGCCGCGGACCGTGAGGTCGCGGAACGAGATCCCGGACCCGACGAGTGCGCGGATGAACTGGTCCGAGTCGTGCACATGGAAGACGTGTCGGGCGTCCTGCCGCTCGTGGCGGACGACCTCGTCGAGCCGCGCGATCGCATCGGCGTCGGCGTCGCTCGCTTCCAGCCGGACCCAGTGCATTCCGACGCGGGAGAGGACGCCCTGCAGCGAATCGTCCGCGAGCACCCGCCCGGAGCCGACGACGACCACGCGTTCCGCGAGCGCCTCGATCTCCTCGAGGTAGTGGCTCGTGATGACGACGGTCGCTCCGGCCTCGTGCTGGACGCGCAACGCGTCCCACAGGGTGCGGCGGGCGTCGACGTCGAGGCCCGTCGTCGGCTCGTCGAGGAGGACGAGCTTCGGCCGCCCCACGAAGGCGAGGGCGACCGCGAGTCGGCGCTTCTGGCCGCCCGAGAGCGAGCCCGTCTGCCGCCGCAGCATCGTGTCGAGGCCGAACGAACCGGCGAGTTCCGCGGTCGGGACGCGGTCGGCGAAGTGGCCGCCGACGAAGTCGATGACCTCCCCCACCCGCAACGGTTCCGGGAGCGCAGTCTCCTGCGGCGTGCTGCCGAGCCGCTGCCTCGTGACGGCATCGGACGGGTTGCCGCCGAACAGCCGGACGGTGCCCGATGTCGGACGTCGCAGCCCCTGCAGAAGGGAGATGATGGTCGATTTCCCGGCGCCGTTCGGGCCGAGGAGGCCGAGGATGGTGCCGTCGTGGATGTCGAGCGAGACGTCGTCGACGGCGGTCAACGGACCGTAGCGACGGGTGACGTGGTCGAGGGTGGCGAGAACGGTCATGAGGAGACTCCTCCGAGGAGCGCCCGCAGGCGGTCCATGTAGTCCTCGAACGCGCGCCGACCGGATCGGCTCAGTTCGAGATAGGTGATGGGCGTCCGGCCTTTGTGCGTCTTCGTCACGGTGACGTACTCGGCGTCCTCCAGCTTGCGGAGGTGGGTGGACAGGTTGCCGGCGGTCATGTCGAGGACCTCCTGCAATCGTGGGAAGGAGATGCTGCTGTCCGCGTCGAGCGCAGCGAGGCTCGACATGATGCGGAGCCGCGCCTGGGCGTGGATGACGGGGTCGAGTTCGTCCATCAGGCCCTCGCCTGACGAGGGCGGTGGCCGGAGCCGGAGCCGCGCACCGTTCCCGGCACCCGGCGCTTGCGGGCAAGGACCAGGATCACTCCGTAGACGAGGAATCCGCCGCCGCCCGCGAGGGCCATCACGAGTTCGTTCAGGGGTTGGCCGAAGTACGGCGCGACGACCCCGACGACGACGATCCAGACGCCGACCGCGTACATCGTGCGGTCCTGCCAGATCGCCCCGCCGGCGAGGTACAGGAGGCCGACGACGAGGCTGTAGACGGCCGGGTAGAAGATCGCCGCGAGTTCGCCGGACATGCCGTTGGCGAACATCGCTCCCCCGAACACGGCCGCGGCGGTCGATCCGATGGCCCAGCCGAAGCCGTACATCGCGCCCTGCACCTGCTGCGGTCCCTGGATGCCGTGGCCGGTCCTGGATCCGATGATCGCTGAGGACACGACGCCGCCGATCATGAGCGCCGCGAACACGATCCCGGCCGGAACGACCGGCGTCTGGAACCAGGGATTCCCGGAGGACGCGGACCAGAGGACGAGGAAGCCGACGAACCACGCGACGCCCCAGATGAAGACGATCGTCACGGTGGGACGGAAGAACAGGTCGTCGACGCGGCGGGCCTGCCGTTCGGAGAGCGCGAGCATCGCGGCCGGATCGATCGATTCGGCAGCATCGGCCTGGTCGCGCGGGTCGCCTGGCTCGCGCGGGTCGAGCGGTCCGAACGGTTCCGCGCCTGCTGGGGTGTTGTTCATGTCTACTTTGTAACGCAAAGTTGTTTGCGAGTCAACGGGCACTTCCCCTCGTGCGCTGAGCCCGCCCCGGCGTCGTACGATGGAGGGCTGATGTCTGACTTCACGATCTCCTACCCGCCCGAGCTGCCCGTCAGCCGAATGCGGGACGACATCGCGCGCGCCATCAGCGAGAACCAGGTCATCATCGTCGCGGGGTCCACAGGCTCCGGAAAGACGACGCAGCTGCCGAAGATCTGCCTCGAACTCGGCCGAGAATCGATCGGTCACACGCAGCCACGGCGTCTCGCCGCGCGCACGATCGCCGAGCGCATCTCCGAAGAGCTCGGCCAGGAACTCGGCGGCGTCGTCGGCTACCAGGTGCGGTTCACGGACCAGGCGTCCGCAGCCACCAAGATCAAGCTGATGACCGACGGCATCCTGCTCAACGAGATCCACCGTGATCGGATGCTGCGCAAGTACGACACGATCATCATCGACGAGGCGCACGAGCGCAGCCTCAACATCGACTTCCTCCTCGGCTACCTCAAGCAGCTCCTGCCGAAGCGACCGGATCTCAAGGTCATCATCACCTCGGCGACGATCGACCCCGAGAGCTTCTCGAAGCACTTCGAGGGCGCGCCGATCGTCGAGGTCTCCGGCCGTACCTATCCCGTCGAGATCCGCTACCGGCCGCTCGTCGCCGAAGAGCCGGAAGCCGACGACGACCAGTCGAGCGGCGACCCTGCCGAAGCGAGCGCCAAGAGCGTCGACCGCGACTACCTCGAGGGCATCAACAGCGCCCTCGACGAACTCGCCCGAGAATCGATGGGCGACGTGCTCGTCTTCCTCTCCGGCGAGACCGAGATCCGCGACGCTGCAGAGGCGATCCGGGGCCGCAACCTGCCCGGGACCGAAGTCCTCCCCCTCTACGGTCGTCTGTCGTCCGCGGACCAGCATCGCGTGTTCCAACCGTCGACCGTCGCGGGGCTCCGCCGCCGCATCGTCCTCGCCACGAACGTCGCCGAGACCTCGCTCACGGTTCCGGGCATCAAGTACGTCATCGACGCCGGAACCGCGCGCATCTCCCGGTACAGCGTCCGCTCCAAAGTGCAGCGCCTCCCCATCGAAGCGATCTCCCAGGCCTCCGCCAACCAGCGCTCCGGCCGATCCGGCCGCACGAGCGACGGCATCGCGATCCGCCTCTACTCGGAGGAGGACTTCCAGAAGCGCCCCGAGTTCACCGAACCGGAGATCCTCCGCACGAACCTCGCCGCCGTGATCCTGCAGATGATCTCGCTCGGCCTCGGCGACATCGGCGCGTTCCCCTTCCTGCAACCGCCGGACGCGCGCGGCATCAAGGACGGCGTCGACCTGCTGTCGGAGCTCGGCGCCATCGAGGTGCGGAAACTCGCCGACGGGGCGCCCCGCGATGCCGGTCCGCGCCTCACGCGCGTCGGCCGCGATCTCGCACGCCTTCCCATCGACCCGCGATTCGCACGCATGGTCGTCGAATCGAAGCGGAACGGCGTCTCCCGTGAGGTGCTCGCGATCGTCGCCGCCCTCACCATCCAGGACCCGCGCGAACGTCCGCTCGAACACCGGCAGAAGGCCGACGAGCTGCACAAGCGCTTCGTCGATCCCACAAGCGATTTCCTCGGGCTCCTGAACCTCTGGAACTACCTCGAGGAGAAGCAGGACGAGCTGTCGTCGAGTGCGTTCCGTCGACTCTGCAAGGCGGAGTTCCTCAACTACCTCCGCGTCCGCGAGTGGCACGACGTGTACCGGCAGCTCCGCCAGCTCGCGAAACCGCTCGGCCTCTCGATCGACGACCCCAAGATCGACCCGGACGGCATCCACAAGTCGATGCTCGCCGGGCTCCTGTCCCACATCGGATTGAAGGACCAGACGATCCCGCAGCCGGTGAAGGGGCGCCCGACGACGCCCGCCGGCAAGAAGGGCGACTACATCGGCGCCAGGCAGACGCGCTTCGTGATCTTCCCGGGCTCAGCACTCGCGAAGAAGCAACCGAACGCACTGATGTCAGCGGAACTCGTGGAGACGAGCCGCCTGTTCGCGCGCACGAACGCCGTCATCGACCCCGCCTGGGCCGAACCGATCGCGGGCGACCTCTGCAAACGCTCCTACGGCGAACCGCACTGGGAGAAGAAGCAGGGCTCCGCGATCGCGTACGAGAAGGTCACGCTGTACGGCGTGCCGATCATCCCCCGGCGCCGCGTCCAGTACGCGCGCGTCAACGCCGAGCACGCCCGCGAACTCTTCATCCGCCACGGGCTCGTCGAAGGCGAGTGGACGCACGACATCGGCCGCGACAAGGCGTTCGCCTTCGACCGCGCCAATCGCCGCCTCCGCAAGGAACTGAGCGAGCTCGAGGAGCGCACCCGCCGCCGCGACATCCTCTTCGACGACGAAGCCGTGTTCGAGTTCTACGACCGCCGCATCCCCGCCGACGTCAGCACGACGCGCGGCTTCGAGAGCTGGTGGCGGAAGGCCAGAGCCGAGAACGCCGAACTGCTCACGATGCGTCAGGAGGACCTCCTTCCCGAGGATGCTCCCGACGTCGACGAGTCCCTCTTCCCCGCCGAATGGGTGCAGGCGGACCAGCGCCTGAAGCTCAGCTACCGCTTCGAACCGGGCTCGGCCGACGACGGCGTGACCGCGACCGTCCCACTCGCACTCCTCGACCGCATCTCCCCGGCCGGCTTCGACTGGCAGGTGCCAGGCCTCCGCCTCGACCTCATCACGGCCATGATCAAAGCGCTGCCGAAAGCGCTGCGCCGTAACATCGTGCCCGCCGCGAACTGGGCCGCGAAGCTCATCGCCGAACTCCCCGCGAACGTGCCGACGGTGTCCGCCGCACAGCCCGCGACGGAGGACTCGTTCGCGACCCGCCTCGCGAACGCCATCAAACGCCTGTCCTACATGGACATCTCCGCCGCCGACTTCGAGTTCGAGCGGGTTCCGGAGCACCTCAAGGTGACCTTCCGGGTCGTCGACGAGCGCGGGCGCACGCTCGCGACCGGCAAGGACCTCGTCGCCCTGCAGCAGCAGCTCAAGCAACGAACCAGAGCGAGCGTCGCGAAGGCGGCCGAGCGCGTCCCGAACGCCCTGGAGCGCTCCGGCTTCACCCGGTGGGACTTCGACGATCTGCCGAGGTTCGTCGACATCCGTCAGCCGGAAGGCGTCATCCGCGGCTACCCGGCGCTCGTCGACGACGGCGCGAGCGTCTCGATCCGCATCATGAGCACGGAGGCGGATCAGGCCCGTGCGATGCCGGGCGGCGTGCGCAGACTGCTCCTCCTCGCGATCCCGTCGCCCACCGCGTACGTGCAGCAGCACCTCAAGGGAACCGAGAAGCTCTCCCTCGCCACGAGCCCGTACCGCTCGACGGCCGCGCTCTTCGAGGACTGTCTGGCGGCGTGCATCGACGATGTCCTCTTCCGCGTCGTGCCGGACGGCGCCGTGTTCTCGAAACTGCAGTTCGAAACGCTGCGCGACCGCGTCTCGGCATCCGTCATGGATCGCATGTTCCAGACGGTCGCCGTCGTCGCCCGCGTGCTCACCGCCGCACGCGAAGCCGAGAAGGCGATGAAGGCCGCGACGAGCATGACCCTGCTCGGCGCGCTGACCGACATGCGCGCCCAGCTCGACGGGCTCATCTTCACCGGCTTCGTCTCCCGGACCGGGATCGCCAGACTCGATCACCTGCCGCGCTACCTCGCCGGCATCACGTACCGCGCCGAACGGCTGCCGGACAACCCCAACCGTGACCGCGTGTGGCTCACGGAGGCGCAGACGGCGATCGCCCGCTACGAAGCCGCCGGTGGAACCATTCCACTCGCGGCATATGCTCCGGAGCATCTCGTGAAAGCGCGCTGGATGCTCGAGGAATTGCGCATCAGCCTCTTCGCCCAGCAGCTCGGCACGGCCGAATCGGTGTCGCTGCAGCGCATCCAGAAGGTGCTCGCCGGCTGATCGACCCGCCCGCCTCGTCTTCCGTCCGTGTTCACAACTCAGGAGCGATGCGGCGTGTCGGCGCCGACACGCCGGTCCGGGCGCTCGACACGCCGGAGGCCTCCTGAGTTGTGAACACGGCGATGCTCATGCGCCGGTTGCGACGGGGCGCTCCGAATGGTTCGACCACTGGCTCCAGGAACCCGCGTACAGCACTGGCTCGAAGCCCGCGAGCGTCAGCGCGACGGCGTTGTTCGCCGCCGTGACACCCGATCCGCAGTACGTCGCGACGGCCACGCCGTCGGTCACCCCGACCGCGGCGAAGCGCTCGCGCAGCTCCTCCGGGCTGAGGAACGTGCCGTCGGCCCCGACGTTGCCGGAGGACGGCGCGTTGAGCGCACCCGGGATGTGGCCGGCTCGCGGGTCCATCGGTTCGACGTCGCCGCGGTACCGCTCCGGCGCTCGCGCGTCGAGGAGGACGCCGTCATCGGCCCAGGTCGCCGCCTCCTCGATGCCGATGAGCGGCAGGTGACCGAAATCGAGCGTCGCCGTTCCCCGCTCTGGGACGACATCGCCCGTCTCGAGTTCGAATCCGGCGCTCGTCCAGCCGCGCAGCGAGCCGTCGAGCAGGCGCACGTCCGCGAGCCCGGCGTAGCGGAGCAACCACCATGCGCGGGCTGACGCCTGGTTCTTGAGGTCGTCGTACACGACGACCGTGTCACCGTCGTCGACGCCCCAACGGCGCACCGCGGCCTGCAGCACCTCGACCGACGGCAACGGGTGACGCCCGTCTCCCGGCTCGCCGTGCTCGGCGAGTTCGGTGTCGAGGTCGACGTAGACCGCTCCGGGAACGTGCCCTTCGAGATACGCGGGACGCCCGTCCGGGCGGTCCAGCCGCCACCGGACGTCGAGGATCCTGATCGGCCGTTCGGTTTCGAGCTCCGCACGGAGTTCGGCCGGGGTGATGAGGATCGACATGGGTGCTCCTACTGACTAGCGGGGATCTGACTGACCTCACCAAGCTACCGCCGAGGGCCTCCATCGGTCTGAGAACCGGACCGAAGCCGCGTCACAGGCGGTAACGAACTTGCAGCACGGGCCGGAAGGGCGAAACGTAGGACCGGCAGCAGCACGATCGGCTGCACGCATCAGCAGATGCACCGGCCCGCAGCAAGCGGCGACGCAGCACCCGGCCACACCGTCACCGGCTCCCCCGGAACGCACCGACAGCGCAGAAGGAATACCACGTGAGCACAGTCCAGCAGGGTTCGGCAGCCGCCGACCAGCACGCAGACGCAGCACCGTCGAGCATCGACCAGGCCGGCGACCGTCACGCGTTCGACTCCTTGTCTGCGGACGAGTTCAAGGCCGCGTTCCGTCAGCACCCGGCCGGCGTCTCCGTCATCACGGCCGACGACGGCACCGGCCCGGTCGGCCTCACCGCCACGTCCGTCTTCTCGGTGAGCGCGGAACCGCCGCTCCTCGTCTTCTCGGTGTCATCGCTCTCGTCGAGCGCCCCCACGATCACGGCTTCGGACACGGTCGTCGTGCATCTCCTCGGCGCCGACCAGCTGCACATCGCCCAGCTGTGCGCCACGAGCGGCATCGACCGTTTCGCCGACACGAGCATCTGGACGCGCCTCGTCACGGGAGAGCCCGTGTTCCACGGCGCCGGCACGTGGATCCGTGGCCGCATCGTGAACCGCATGGAGGCCGGCAGCTCGACCGTCATCGCCGTGCACGCGCTCCAGTCGAGCCTGCCTGAGGGCCAGGAACGACCGGCGCAGAAGGTCACGCCGCCCGCATTCGCGCCGAGCTTCGACGGCGCTCCCGCGGTGGAGCCGGCACCGCTCGTCTACCACAACCGCACCTGGCACCGGCTCGACGCGCACTCGCGCATCGCCGACTGACCGTCGGTCCAACCCACCGGCCCCTGAGCCCGTCGAGGGGCGCCGCCCACCGGCCCCTGCCCCCGGTCCGTGACCCACCCACCCGGTCCCTGAACCACCACCCGGCCCCTGAACCACCCATCCGGCCCCTGAACCACCCACCCGGTCCCTGAGCCTGTCGAAGGGCCACAACCCGGAAAGCCACATGAGCGAGTACTTCGAACCGTCCGACCGTCAGTACACCAAGGTCTACAAGGAGCAGACGCCGGACATCCTGAAGGCGTTCGGCGACTTCGACGCCGCCGTCTTCCAAGCCGAGGGTCGTGAAATCCCGCTCAAGTACCGTGAGCTCATCGCCCTCGCCGTCGGCATCACGACGCAGTGCGTGTACTGCATCGAGGCCCACAGCAAGAAGGCCGTCGTGGCCGGTGCGAACGAGGGTGAACTCGCGGAGGCCGCCTGGGTCGCGACCGCCATCCGGGCCGGCGGCGGATTCGCGCACGGCCGACTCGCCTTCAAGTTCGGCGAGCCGCACGAGCACTAGCCCCCCCGCGGGCCGCGAGGTGTCACATCTGGCTCGCCCGAGGTCCGTCCGACGAGCCATGTGCCACCCTCGCGGGCCGGGAGAGAGGGTCAGGCGGGGAGGATCTCGTAGGGCGGCTCTGCGGCGCGGTGCTGGAACGACAGGACGCCGGGGTTCACGATGGCGCCCTCACGGACATCGATGGCCCGCGTGATCGTCTCGTTGTCCGCCCACGCCTCCGGTCCGCCGAGCACCGTCTCGATGAACGGGAGGAGCGCTTCACTGATCTCCCACGTCGCCGAGTTCCACAGGTACGACGGGCTGTGGTCGACCCCGTAGTAGGTGATCCCGTCCCCCACGTCGAAGGTCGGGTCGCTGAACGACGTCGGCTTCGCCCAGCTGAATCCCATGCCCTCGTCGCACGACACGTCGACGATGAGGCTGCCCGGCCGGAACGGTCCGAGGTCGTCCTCGGTCAGGTAGGTGAGGGGCGCATCGGGATCCTGCAGCGTGCAGTTGACGACGATGTCGTGCTTCGCGAGGAACGGCGCGAGCGCGACGCGACCCTCGTAGGTGATCACGTTGCTGAGGTACGGCGCCGTGTCGTCGTGGTCGAACTGCACGATCTGGACCGAGTGGATCGGTGATCCGACAGCCGCGACCTCGCGGTTCGTGAGGACCTGAACATCGTGGACCCCATGTGCGTTGAGGGCTGTGACGGCGCCTCTCGCGGTCGCTCCGAAGCCGATGACGACGGCGCTCAGCCGACGACCGTAGTCGCCGCTCGTGCCCATGAGCTGCAGGGCGTGGAGGACGGAGCAGTACCCGGCGAGCTCGTTGTTCTTGTGGAAGACGTGGAGCCCGAAGCCGCCGCCGCTCGTCCAGTGGTTCATCGCTTCGAAGGCGATGAGTGTGAGCTTCCGGTCGATCGCGAGTTGCGTGATCGCGCCGTCCTGCACCGTGTGCGGCCATCCCCAGAGGATCTGGCCTTCGCGGAGGTCGGCGAGGTCGGACGGCTGCGGTTTGGGCAGCAGGACGACATCGGCGAGCGCGATGAGTTCTTCTCGGGGCAGGATCGCGCCGACGAGCGGTGCGAGTTGCGCATCGCTCCAGCCGAAGCGTTCGCCGTACCCCTGCTCGAGGATCATCCGTTCGCGGAGGTGCTCGTCGATGCGTTCGAGGTGGCCGGGGTGGATGGGGAGGCGCTTTTCTTCAGGCTTCCGGGAGGTGGACATGACCCCGAGTCGGAGGAGTGGCGTGTCGGCGGCTCGCAGTGAGGCGCTCTCGCGTGACTCGTTGGAGTGCTCATGCTCACGGTGTTCGGTGAGCGCGTTCGTATGGTCGGATGTGTCGCCCATGGCAGTGATCCCCTCGGGAGCCCAAGGCGGCTCCGCATGCCTGAGACTACGGCACTCCTCGGCGCCCACTGTCTCCGCACATCCGCGACGATACAGTTAATTAGGGTAGGCTAACCTTTGTAACTCGTCGACGGGCGCGCCAGACAGCGCGCTCCTCGACATCCCGCCCACCCGTCACCCGGCTGCACCCGACCGCCCCGCGCGGCTCTTCGGCGCGCCACGAAACGATGCGCCCCATGCTGCATCGGCTTCCGAACGACCCCATCAGGAGAACCCATGACCGTGTCTCCGACACGAAGCAGGACGTCGGCCAGAGCCGCGGCGGCCGCCCTCGCGGCAGCCGTCGCGATCGGTGCCGGCCTGCTGTCCGCCCCCGCCGCCATCGCCGCCCCCGCAGCAGCACCGGCGGCAGCAGCCGACCACCACAGCCTCGCCTCCACCGTCTCGGCAGGGAAAGGTGCACGCGACATCGCCTTCGACCGCGCGGACAACCGCGTGTATGTGCCCGTCGACCGCGGTTCGGGCACGCCCGGCGCAATCACCTGGCTCGACGGCACGACCGGCGAGCCCTCCGGTCGGTTCATCGAGCTCGCCGATGCGGAACCGCAGACCCTCGTGGTCGACGCGTCGGCCCACGCGCTCTACGTGCTGCACTACCGG
Organism: Plantibacter lichenum; assembly: GCF_050587525.1. Taxonomy (NCBI): domain Bacteria; kingdom Bacillati; phylum Actinomycetota; class Actinomycetes; order Micrococcales; family Microbacteriaceae; genus Plantibacter; species Plantibacter lichenum. The sequence goes on from NZ_JBOBFT010000005.1 coordinate 218,650, forward strand.
ACCGGAACGCTCACCGTCATCGACACGGACACGAACACGGTAACGAAGGTCGTCCCCGGCCTCCCGCTCTTCCCGGGCGGCATGGAACTCGACACGGTCACGGGCGATCTCTACGTGTCGGACGACGGCATCATCACGGTCGATCCACGTGCCGGAACAGTGAGCGCGGAGGTCGCGATCAGTACCCAGCGCTTCCCGCGCATCACCGACATGGTCTACGACGCGGCGAACCGCCTGCTCTGGATCTCCGAAGGTCGCTCTGGCGTCATCACGGCGTTCAGTTCCGTCACGAAGACCTGGATGAACACGGTCTCGACGCCGATCGCGACCTTCCAGGTGAACGGCGAACCGATCGGCGGCGGACCGAAGTCCCTCGCGATCGATGAGCAGCTCGGTCATCTCTACGTCGGCGTCGACCCCTCGTTCGTCGACGACTGGGAGGACACGAAGCTCGTCACGATCGACACGACGACAGCGCGCTTCCGCGGTGCGCCGATCGACCTCGGCGACACGACCCGCGAGCTCGCGGTGAACCCGTCGACGCACGAGGTCTACGCGTCCAACGGATTCTCGAACACCCTCAGCGTCGTGAGCCCTGCGACGTGGTCCGTCGCGCAGACCATCGACTTCACCGCGCTCGGCGTGACCAACGGGACCGGTGCGGGAGACGCCGACATCTGGGGCCTCGCCGCGAACGCCGCTGGCGATCGCGTGTTCATCAGCCACCCCTACACCGCTCGCGTGAGCGTGATCGATCGCACGGGATCCGCCGATGCCGTCACGGAGCTGCCGTACTCCCCCGGCCAGGGAACGGTTGACCCGCAGCCGCCGACGTCCGAGGTGTGGCCAGGACCCGCAGGAGCGACGCTCGCCCCGGCGCCGGCCGACGCGATCGCGACGACCGCGCAGTCCCTCTCCTGGTCGGTCTCCGACTACGCCCGCGCATGGACGGGAGACCTCTACGGCGCCGTCACGAAGGGCGATGAGGACCGCTACACGTTCACGGGCGGCACCGGTTGGTCGTCTCCATCCACGGGCGAGACGCAGCTCACCTGGAACGACGGCTTCCGACTCCGCCCCTACCCCGTCCTGGCCCCGCAGGTGAAGATGACATTCGGCAATCCGCTCCTGACGGCTGCGGCCGATGGCTCGGGAACGCTCAGCTTCGACGTGGCGTGGGAGGTCTCCGAAACCGATGTGAGCAACGGATTCACGCGAGTCGATGTCGCGACCTTCGCGGCCGGCGCGATCCAGGTGAGCGGCGAAAACGTCTCGGTCACCGCGCAGCCCGAGTTCGAGGGCAGGCCGTTCACCGATGAGGACGGCGAGGTCTCCGCGAGCTCCTACCCGGCATCCTTCCTCACCTACCTCGACCCGCAGATCCGCGGCTGGTGGTACACGACGGGCGCCTCGCTCGACAAGAACAAGCATCCGAACCCGGTCTCGCTGACGTTCACCCGCGCCACCGCTCCGACCGGTCCGACCGACCCGACGTCGCCGACCGACCCCGGCACGACGCCGGGCACGCCCGGGACTCCGGGTACTCCCGGGACTCCGGGCACCTCCAACGGCAGCGGCAACAGCAACGGCACAGCCAACGGCGCCGGGACGAGCGCCGATCCCGCGTCTGCCCTCGTCAGCACCGGCGCATCCCTGACGGGCGGGGTCGCGGGCCTCGCGCTCCTGCTGCTCGGCGGCCTGTTCCTCCTCCGGCGTCGTGCGACCGCTCGGACGGCGACGGCGACACCGGCGGCACCGACAGCGACGGCCGGCGAGTAGTAACGCACACCGAACGAGGAGAACAGCCTCGCAGCAGGACCACCTCCCGGATCGGTCCTCCTGCGGGGCTGTTCTCCGTTGTTCGTTCGAGCACCTGCGCACTCAGGAAGGAGCGCCGGACTGAAGTTCTGGCATTCTGTGGTTCAGAAGCATTGATGTTCACGGCATAGCCGCGTACCCTCGGAGCCATCCGGAGATCGTCCGGGCGGCCCCTGATACACCGGGACCACACGCAGCGGGCACAGAGAAGAGGGACATCATGCGCAAGCGGATCCACCATCTCGCTGTCGGCGCTGCATCGCTCGGCCTGGTCGCCGGCCTCACCGGCAACGTGTACGCGGACGACACCGCGTTCGCCGCGGACTCCACACTCCAGGCCGACACCGCTGCGCCCGACGCCACTGCGCCCGACGCCTCGGCCCCGTGGACCATCGACCTGTCCGAGTTCCAGATCGACCCAGTCGCACCACCCACCGGCCCCGCGATCGTCCTCGACGACACGGGCGATGCGGGGAACACGTGGATCGGCGGCCCCACGACGACGATCGCTCAGGACGCCGCCATGCACGGATGCGACTGGTACCGCTTGGGCCTGGTCTTCGGTGGCGAATGGCACGAGTCCGTCGACGGGTGCTCGCTGGTCGGAACGACCGACGACGCCTGGCACGGGTACCAGTGGTACGTCGACGGCACCCGCGGCAGCTCGTGTGTGCACGGTCGGGGCTACAAGCTGATCGGTGGCTCCTGGACCCCGCAATGGGTGCCGCTGGGGTGCGGCAAGGAGGGCGGCGGGGAGGTCACGATCGGCAAGGTCTCTACGGTCGCGAAGGTGCGCGGGCTCACGTGGGACGCCGTCGTGACCGGGGTCAGGTGGCAGTGAGCCGATGCCAGCCCTCCCGTTGCCGTTGCACCTCCGCGCCGCACTCGCCATGGCGATCGTGATGGGTCCCGTGGCGAGCGCGCTCGCGGGCTGCGGCGGGACGGGCCCCGAACCACCGGCCGCGTCCGGCGTGCGCGGCGACGACTCAGACAGGAGCACTCCTTCATCCCGTCTCGATCTCGACGACGTCGCCCGCCTCGACGATGCGCTCGACTGCGCCCGATCGGAGGTCCTGCTCGACGACCTCGATTTCTTCGATGCGATGCGCGGGATCGACTGCTTCTTCGCCGAGGACGATGCCCTGCTCCTCCGTGCGTACGAGCGGGCATCGTCGGTCGACCAGGTGCTCGCCGAGTGGCTCCCGACCTTCTCCCCCACGAACCAGGTGATCGTCGGGGCGAACTAGTTCGCCGTCGGCGCGCCGGCGCGCCTGGTCACGCTCGCCGAGCGGCTCGGCGTCAACACAGAGCCGACGATGACTCCCCGACTCCGGCCGCACCCGCTCGCTCCGGCGCAGGAACGTGTCGGCGCGTGCTCCACGATCGTGGGTCAGCTCATCAGGCGGTCGGTTGCGGATCCGACCGGGTCGCGCGGGGCACTCGATGACGCAGAAGCGGCGCTCCCGGGCATCGCCCTGCTGGTCGACAGCATTGCCGGACGCCTCGTCGCCGACTCGGATTCGACTCCGGGACCAGACCCGGCCGCGAACCCGGAAGCAGGCTCGGGCCCGTCGACCCTCGACACCCGCCTCTCCGCGTTCGGTCCGGAGATCAAGCAGGCGTGCGCCGATCGCCTCGTCGCCGCAGAACGGTCACCCAGCGCCCCGAACCAACCGAACAGCGCCCGGACCAACCGATCAATGGAGGATGACGATGCTCGATGACACCCCCTGGCGCGACGACGCTCCCTGGATCGGAGATGACCCCGTGCGGAGGCCGACCATCGGCGTCCTCCCCCGCCGCCTCCTCGTCTGGGGCATCATCCTCGCCGTCGTCGGCACGGGGAACCAACTGTTCGACCGGCAGGTCCTGACCGTGCTGCGGCCGATCGTCGACGTCGACGTCGGACTCGAGGTGCTGAGCATCGTCAGCAACGCCTGGACGATCTTCGGCCTGCCGCTCGCGGTCGGCTTCATCTGCCTGTCGATAGCGCTGCGCCACCTCGAGCACCGGACTCGGCCGTGCGACGGCGGCCCCCACCGGAGAGGCGCCTCGTGACCCCCGACCCTTCCCGGACCCCAGCCGCTCCAACCACCACGCTCACCCGACCACGTCACGTCGAGCACTCGATGCAGCGCCCGACGTGACGTCTGGACGGTCGGCCGGTGCCCGTGTCGTCATCCACGGCCACCTCACCCGACCGGCGGCCGCCGGACGACGGATCATCTCCCCGCGTGATCCGTCGCCCGGCGCCGCATCCCTTCACGTGTTGTTTAATCATGACGAACATGGGATATTGGCATATATGGCCCCGGTGTTCCGCAGGCATCGACCCGTCATGCGTCCCTAGCGCAGACGAAACCACGTCGTCCTGCGGCACCCGCGTCGCCATTCGTCGGCACACGCCGATGCGATGATCACGAGAAAGTTTGGTATGCCCCTCCCCCTCAGAGCCGCCGTCTTCACACCCGTAGCGTGCAGACCCGGAGCATTCAGCGCCGCCGCCGTCATGAGCCTCTGCACCGCACTGGCCATCGGGCCGGCAGCCGCTGGCTCCACCACCGCCTCAAACGCCCCGCGCCATCTGCAGACCGGCACCGCCGAGTCCGGGAAGTCGACCCTCGGGGTCGAGGTGCACCCGACGAACGGGCTCGTGTATGTCGCGAATTCCGAGGCGGACACCGTCACCGCCATCGATACGACCTCGCTGGCCACCGTCGCGAACGTCCCCGTGGCACGGCATCCCGTCGCGCTCGACGTGGATGAGACGACAGGCTTCATCTGGGTCGCATCGAGCTACGGCGACCGGATCGAGGTCATCGACGGTGCCACCAACACGGTAGTGCGATCGATCCCGGTCGGGTGGTCGCCGCAGGACGTCGAGGTCGATTCCACTGCCGGGCGCGCCTACGTCCACCACTCCACGAACTCCGGCTCGATCGTCACCGTCTCCGTGACGGTGCTCGACACCGCGAGCTACGCCGTGCTCGCCGACATCCCCGTGAGCGCAGAGCCGACGACCGGTCTCGCCGGGTCCGATCTCGCCGTCGACGAGTCCCGTCGTCGCGTCTACGTCGCCGACCTCGCCACGAACCGCGTCACGGTCATCGATGGTTCGACCGACGCGATCATCGACACCATCGCCGTCGATCAACCGGGTTCTCTCGCGATGGACTCCAGCACCGGCACGCTCTACATCGGTTCCTACCAGAACAAGCGGATCATCGCGATCGACCCGATGTCGGGAGCAGAACTCGCCGCCTTCTCCGACACCCGGCCCGCCATGCTGACGGTAGACGAAGAGCACGGTCTGCTCTACGCACCGCACCGCAGTGTCGCGAAGGACGAGCTCATCGTGCTCGACGCCACAACCCTCGAGCCCGTCGACCGCGTCGAGCTGGATGCGAGCCCGTACGAGACGGCCATCGACCCGTCGACGCAACGGTTGTTCACGACGAAGCTGTACAGCACGGCGCTCACCGTGGTGACGCGCTACCACCAGCCGAAGGTCATCTCGGCCGCACCTCCCTCTGGCACCGTCGATGTGCCCTACTCGCATGCGATCACCGCCGAGAGCTTCCACCCGGTCACGTTCACCGTCACGGGAGGCGCGCTCCCGTCCGGACTCGCGCTGGACGCCACCACGGGCGTGGTCTCCGGCACACCGACGGAGGAGTCGGCCGGTCCCGTGACGATCACGGTCGCGAATGCGGGTCACGCAGCAGAGGTGAACTACGACGTGACGGTGAACGCTGCACCGGTCGTCCCCGATCCGCACCCCACCCCCGGCCCAGCACCGATCACCCCTGGAACACCGAGCGACGCGGGTACCGTGCCGGCGAAGGCTGTCAACGGATCGCTCTCGGCGACGGGGGTCGACGGCTTGCCGATCTTCCTGGGCGCAACCGCAGTCCTGCTCCTCGGTGCGGCGGCCGTCGTGTTCGCTTCGATCCGCCGGTCACGTGCTCGGCGCATCCCCGCTTCGTCCGGCGCGACCGATCAGGCGGGCACCATCGGGACCGCCGGCGAGTAGACGGTCACGTGGCCTGACGGTCGACCGTCAGGCCACGTGCCAGTAGGTCACCCGCGCGCCCGGGTAGGTCTTCGTGATCGCGTGATCGACGGAGCGGAAGTGCGTGTCGAGCGTGTGCCCTGCGAAGTACACCTGACGGTCGGCGCCGTCGCCGAGGATGCGCGTGACGATCCCCGTGTGGTCCTGGTCGCCGGAGTCGTCCCAGTCGAACTGCACGATGTCGCCCAGCTCGAGCGTCGTCAGATCACTCGCCGCGACTTCGGTCGCGCGCGCCGGATGCTCGTCGAGGTACCGTCCGAAGAGCGTCGAGCTCACCCACGGGTCGCCGTACTCCGCATCGCCATCCTCGTCGAGGTCGAACCACCAGTCGTCGTCCATCTGCCACCCCCTGGCGATGAGGGACTGACTGGCGAAGTTCACGCAGTCGGAGTCGGGGAGCTTGCCGTACTCCTCGTCGTTGTAGTCGTCCCAATGAGCGTGCACGTAGTCGAGCTGGGCCTGCACCGACGGGTCGTCCGAGCGCTGCTCGAGTTGCTCGGGCGAACAGCCCGCGAGCCCGATCACCGTCGTGGCCGCAAGCAACGCAGCCGCCGCGGCGAGGCGGGCTCGGTGGAATCGTCGGGTGGAAGTCATCCGATCAACGCTAGGCGATCCCTCCTGGGCGAACGATGCGGACGGCGCGGGCAGGGCGCCGGCGCCGGCGCCGCGAGGAGTAGAGTACGACCGGCTGCGGCGGAAATCGCGGATTGGGGTCAACATGGACATGTTCGACGTGATCGTGTGCGGCGGAGGACCGACAGGGATGATGCTCGCGAGCGAGCTGCGACTGCACGGCGTCGATGTGCTCGTCCTGGAACGCGACATGGAACCGAGCACGGCCGTCCGTTCCCTCGGGCTGCATCCGCGGAGCATCGAGATCCTGGATCAGCGCGGCGTCCTCGACCGCTTCCTCGCCCTCGGCACGCGGTATCCGGGCGGCGTCGGCCGATTCGCCGGGATCGAGACGTCCGCGCCCGTGCACCTGGATTCCGCGCACGCCTACATCCTCGGCATCCCCCAGCCGACCACCGACCGCCTCCTGACCGAGCGTGCCGAGGAACTCGGTGCAGAGATCCGTCGCGGCGCCGAGGTGACGGGATTCATGCAGGACGAGGACGGAGTCGACGTCGATCTCGCCGATGGCACGCGGGTGCGGTCCCGATGGCTCGTCGGTTGCGACGGCGGCCGCAGCCTGGTCCGCAAGTTGCTCGGCGTCGGTTTCCCCGGCGAGGCCGCCCAGACGGAGTGGCTGCTCGGCGAGGTCGCCGTCACGATGCCCGCCGAGGAGGTGGCGGCGGTGTCGGATCGCGTGCGGCAGACGCATCGAGGCTTCGGCATCGGTCCGGCGGGTGACGGCCTGTATCGCGCGGTCGTCCCGGCCGCGAGCGTGACGGAGGACCGCTCGGTTCAGCCGACCATCGACGAGTTCCGGACCCAGCTCCTCGCCTACGCCGGCACGGATTTCGGTGCGCACGCCGCGAAGTGGCTGTCGCGGTTCAGCGATGCGACGCGCCTCGCCGAGCGGTATCGCGTCGATCGTGTCTTCCTGGCAGGCGATGCCGCGCACGTCCACCCGCCGCTCGGCGGGCAGGGCCTCAACCTGGGGATCCAGGACGCGTTCAACCTCGGCTGGAAGCTCGCCGCCGCGGTGGACGGGTGGGCGCAGGACGGTCTCCTCGACACGTACGAGACTGAGCGGCGCCCCGTCGCCGAGGACGTCCTGACCATCACCCGAGCGCAGAGCGTGCTGCTCTCCCCCGAACCCGGTCCGCAGGCCGTCCGCCGTCTCCTCGCCGAGCTCATGGCGTTCGAGGACGTCAGTCGGCTCCTCGCCGAACGGATCAGCTCGATCGGCATCCGATACGACGTCGGGAAGGGCGGCGGGCTCGGTGAGGCTCCGGAACTCCTCGGCCGACGCCTGCGCGACGTCCCGCTCCCGCGCGGCAGGCTGTACGAGCTGCTCCACCACGGTCGCGGACTCCTCCTCGATCGCTCGGGCACGCTCTCCGTCGCCGGCTGGGAGGATCGGATCGATGTCGCGAGTGACGTCGGCGACCTCAGCGATGACATCGGCGCGCCGGCCGTGCTGCTGCGCCCGGACGGCCACGTCGCGTGGCTCGGAGACGACCAGGCAGATCTGGTCCGCCAGGTGCGGAGGTGGTTCGGCCCTGCACTCGGTCCGCAGAAGGTCGACCCCACACGACAGCAGGAGAACCGCCCGGCAGAAGGATGAGTCCTCGTCCTCCGTCCTTCCCTCGCGCGGTTTTCCTTCTCGGCGCGACCCGACGGCGTCCGCGGACGCACGGTCATCAGCGCCCGAGCAACGCCTCCGCCGCCCGCCGCGCGCTCCGGAACGGGTGCTCGAACGTGCCCATGCCGAGCGTGACGAGGGCGCCTTCGTAGAGGAGCATGAGCGCGTGCGCGAGCTCGTCGGCTCCGGCATCGGAGTCCACGACGCCCGCTTCGACGCACAGCTCCCGGAACACGGCGTGCATCCACACCTTCTGCCTGACCACCTCGGCGTGGCTCGGGTAACTCGCGTCGGGGATCTCCGCCTGAGCGTTGATGGCGCTGCAGCCCTTGGTGCTGTTGTGTTCCGCCCAGCGCTCGGAGATGTCGTAGACGGCGAGGACGCGATCGATGCCGGACAGCTCGGCGGTCTCGGCGAGCGAGGACTCGAAGGACGTCCGCCACCGACGATCCCGATCCTGCAGGTACGCGACGACGAGCGCCTCCTTGGAGCCGAACCGGTCGTAGAGCGTCTTCTTGGTGACACCAGCGGTTTCCGCGATGGTGTCGACGCCGACCGCGTGGATGCCCTGCTCGTAGAAGAGTGCGGACGCGGCGTCCAGCACACGGCGAGCAGCTTTCGTGAGCACGGGCGCCGCTTCGAGCGGCATGAGTTCCGAGACGGCCATGCGAAAAATATACCACTCTGTATACTCGACTCCATGAGTAAACAGATCGGTATACTTTCGAAGCTCGGCCTGGTGGCGCTCTCGGCGGCGTTCGTGCTCAGTTGGAGTTCCGGATTCCTCGCGGCGAAGCTCGGCACGGCCGACGTCACGCCGATGACGATCCTGGTCTGGCGCTTCGTTCCGCTCGCAGCCGGACTCGTGCTCATCGCGATCATCCGACACCGCGCGCAGGGAATCCGGCGCCCCAGCAGACCAGCACTCACGACGCAGGCCGTGATCGGTCTGAGCTCGCAATTCGGCTATGTCCTGCCCATCTACCTCGCTATCGGACTCGGCGTCAGCGCCGGGACGACAGCACTCATCGACGCCGTGCAGCCGATCGTGATCGCGACGCTCGTCGGCCCGCTCCTCGGCCTGCGCGTCCGCGCCCTGCAGTGGGTCGGCCTCGCACTGGGCGCGCTCGGCGTCGTGCTGATCGTCGCGAACGACATCGCGAGCACCACCGCACCGCTCTGGGCGTACGCCTTCCCGCTCTGCGCGATGGCGAGTCTGGTGTTCGGGACATTCTGGGAGCGCAAGCATCCCGTCGAGATGTCGGTCTTCGACACGCTCACCGTGCACACCTCGGTCGCCGCTGTCGCGTTCGCAGTCCTCGCGGTCGCGACCGGAACGCTCCTGCCGCCAGCGAGCTGGAGTTTCTGGCTGACGATCCTGTTCCTCGCGGCCGTCCCGACGCTCGCAGCCTACGGGCTCTACTGGGTCCTCATGCGGCGCATCGGCATCACGGCCCTCAACGCACTGCTCTTCCTCGTGGCTCCGACCACCGCGGTGCTCGGAGCGATCCTCTTCGGCGAGCCGCTCACCGCCCTGACGATCACCGGCCTCCTCCTCGCCGGCGTCGCCGTCTCCCTCGTCGTCCTTCCCGCGCGCCCCGGCGTTCCGCAGGAGCCTGCGCCCGCACCAACGCGACAACGGGCTCAGGAACCATCGGTCCGTGAGCCCGTCGAAGGGTGTCGTTCAGCTGTTGGTGCTTAGAAGTCCCAGTCCTCGTCCTCGGTGACGACGGCCTTGCCGATGACGTACGAGGAACCCGACCCGGAGAAGAAGTCGTGGTTCTCGTCCGCGTTCGGGGAGAGCGCCGAGAGGATCGCCGGGTTCACGTCGGTGACGGTCTTCGGGAACATGGGCTCGTAGCCGAGGTTCATGAGGGCCTTGTTGGCGTTGTAGTGCAGGAACTTCTTGACGTCCTCGGTCAGGCCGACCTCATCGTACAGATCCTGCGTGTACTGGACCTCGTTCTCGTACAGCTCGAACAGCAGCGAGAACGTGTAGTCCTTGATGTCGTCGCGCTCCGCCTGGGTCAGCTTCTCGAGACCCTTCTGGAACTTGTATCCGATGTAGTAGCCGTGCACGGCCTCATCGCGGATGATCAAGCGGATCATGTCCGCCGTGTTGGTGAGCTTGGCGCGGCTCGACCAGTGCATGGGCAGGTAGAAGCCCGAGTAGAAGAGGAAGGACTCGAGCAGCGTCGACGCCGCCTTCCGCTTGAGCGGGTCGTCGCCGTGGTAGCGGTCCATGACGATGGACGCCTTCTTCTGCAGGTTCGGGTTCTCGACCGACCAACGGAACGCCTCGTCGATCTCCTTCGTGGAGCTCAGCGTGGAGAAGATCGAGGAGTAGCTCTTCGCGTGGACGGATTCCATGAACGCGATGTTCGTGTAGACGGCCTCCTCGTGCGGGGTGATCGCATCGGGGATGAGCGCGACGGCGCCGACGGTGCCCTGGATCGTGTCGAGGAGCGTCAGGCCCGTGAACACGCGCATCGTGAGCTGCTGCTCGGCGGGCGTGAGCGTGTTCCACGACTGGACGTCGTTCGACAGCGGGATCTTCTCGGGCAGCCAGAAGTTGTTGACGAGGCGGTTCCAGACTTCGACGTCCTTCTCGTCCTCGATCTTGTTCCAGTTGATCGCCTGTACCCGGTCGACGAGCTTGAGCTTCTCTGACATGTGTTTCGTGTCCTTCTGCGGAAGTGAGTGTGGTGGGCCCTTCGACAGGCTCAGGGACCGGAGCCCGATCAGGGACCGGAGTTCCGGTCACTGAGCCTGTCGAAGTGCGATGCGCCAAGGATGACGCACGGCGGCGTGAACCGCTAGAGCATGCAGCTGACGCAGCCCTCGACCTCCGTGCCCTCCAGCGCGAGCTGGCGGAGACGGATGTAGTAGATGGTCTTGATGCCCTTCTTCCACGCGTAGATCTGAGCCTTGTTGATGTCGCGCGTCGTCGCCGTGTCCTTGAAGAACAGCGTGAGCGAGAGGCCCTGGTCCACGTGCTGCGTCGCCGCGGCGTACGTGTCGATGATCTTCTCGGCACCGATCTCGTAGGCGTCCTCGTAGTACTCGAGGTTGTCGTTCGTCATGAACGGAGCCGGGTAGTAGACGCGGCCCAGCTTGCCTTCCTTGCGGATCTCGATCTTCGAGGCGATCGGGTGGATCGACGAGGTCGAGTTGTTGATGTACGAGATCGAACCGGTGGGCGGGACCGCCTGCAGGTTCTGGTTGTAGATGCCGTACTCCTGGACGGACGCCTTGAGGGCGACCCAGTCGGCCTGCGTCGGGATCTGCACGCCTGCCTGCTCGAACAGCTCGCGGCCGCGGTCGGTCTCCGGCTCCCACACCTGGTCGGTGTACTTGTCGAAGAACGTGCCGGATGCGTACGTCGAGTCGGCGAAGCCGTCGAACGTCTGCTTGCGCTCCTTGGCGATCAGGTTCGATGCACGCAGTGCGTGGAACAGGACCGTGTAGAAGTAGATGTTCGTGAAGTCGATGCCCTCGACGCTGCCGTAGTGGACGTGCTCACGAGCGAGGTAGCCGTGCAGGTTCATCTGGCCGAGGCCGATGGCGTGCGACTTGTCGTTGCCGTCCTCGATGGAGCGGACCGATGCGATGTGGCTCTGGTCCGACACCGAGGTGAGGCCGCGGATGGCCGTCTCGACCGTGCGACCGAAGTCGGGCGAGTCCATCGTGAGCGCGATGTTCAGCGAACCGAGGTTGCAGGAGATGTCCTTGCCGATCTCCTTGTACGAGAGGTCCTCGTTGTAGGTCGTCGGCGTGTTGACCTGGAGGATCTCCGAGCACAGGTTGGACATGTTGATCCGGCCCTTGATCGGGTTGGCCGCGTTCACCGTGTCCTCGAACACGATGTAGGGGTAGCCGGACTCGAACTGGATCTCCGCGATGGTCTGGAAGAACTCGCGGGCGTTGATCTTGGTCTTCTTGATGCGCGGGTCGTCGACCATCTCCTGGTACTTCTCCGTGACGGAGATGTCGCCGAAGGGCACGCCGTAGACGCGCTCGACGTCGTACGGGGAGAACAGGTACATGTCCTCGCCCTTCTTCGCGAGCTCGAAGGTGATGTCGGGGACGACGACGCCGAGGGACAGCGTCTTGATGCGGATCTTCTCGTCGGCGTTCTCACGCTTGGTGTCGAGGAAGCGCAGGATGTCGGGGTGATGCGCGTTGAGGTACACCGCGCCGGCTCCCTGGCGGGCGCCGAGCTGGTTGGCGTAGCTGAAGGAGTCCTCGAGGAGCTTCATCACGGGGATGATGCCGCTCGACTGGTTCTCGATCTGCTTGATGGGCGCACCGGACTCGCGGATGTTCGAGAGCGACAGGGCGACGCCGCCGCCGCGCTTGGACAGCTGGAGGGCCGAGTTGATGCCGCGCGAGATGGACTCCATGTTGTCCTCGATGCGGAGGAGGAAGCAGGAGACGAGTTCGCCGCGCTGGGCCTTGCCCGAGTTGAGGAACGTCGGGGTGGCCGGCTGGAACCGGCCTGCGACGATCTCCTCGACGAGGGCGACGGCGAGCTTCTGGTCACCGTTCGCGAGACCGAGGGCGGTCATCACGACGCGGTCCTCGAAACGCTCCAGGTACCGCTTTCCGTCGAACGTCTTGAGCGTGTAGGAGGTGTAGTACTTGAACGCGCCGAGGAAGGTCTGGAAGCGGAACTTCTTCGAGTAGGCGAGGTCGTTGAGCTTCTGGATGAACTCGAACGGGTACAGGTCGAGGACGGCCTGCTCGTAGTACTCCTTCTCGACCAGGTAGTCCAGGCGCTCCTTGAGGGAGTGGAAGAAGACCGTGTTCTGGTTGACGTGCTGGAGGAAGAATTCGCGAGCTGCTTCACGGTCCTTGTCGAACTGGATCTCGCCGTTCGGGCCGTAGAGGTTGAGCATGGCGTTGAGCGAGTGGTAATCCATCTGGCTCGTCGACGGGGCGTCGATCACGGAAGTTGGTGTTGCAACCAAAATGAGTCCAATCCTTCTTGGACGGTGCGCACATCGTCCGGGGTTCCAAAGAGTTCGAAGCGGTACAGGTGGGGAACCTTGCATTTGCGGGCGATGACATCGCCAGCGAGACCGTAGGCTTCACCGAAGTTGGTGTTGCCTGCGGCGATGACCCCGCGGAGCAGTGATCGGTTGTCCTCGTCGTTGAGGAACTTGACCACCTGTTTGGGTACGGCGCCCTCCCCGTTGCCTCCGCCATAGGTCGGCGTGATGAGGACGAACGGATCGACGGCTTTCATGGCCGCGTCTTTCGCGTACAACGGGATGCGCAGTGACGGCATCTCCAGCTTGTCCATGAAGCGATGAGTGTTCCCCGAGATGCTGGAGAAGTAGATCAGACGTGTGTTCACGCTGGGTCTCCTACGGGGTGAATCGGATGTGGACCTGCACTACGCGAGACGCGCCGCGAGTTCCTCGATCTTGTCGGGACGGAAGCCCGACCAGTGGTCTTCCTCCGTGATGACGACGGGTGCCTGCAGGTAGCCGAGGGCCTTGACCTGCTCGAGAGCTCCTTCGTCGACGGAGAGGTCGAGGATGTTGTACTCGATCCCCTTCTTGTCGAGCGCGCGGTAGGTTGCCGTGCACTGGACGCAGCTGGGCTTCGTGTAGACGGTGATTGCCATAGCTTTCTCTGCCTTCCCCTCAAAATCTTGTGTTCTTCCCGGCGCCCTACGCCGGGGTTCCAATACTACATATAGTTCCGGCGCTTCAGAAGCACCACAAGGGCTAGTAGTTACACGTCTGTAGTTTTCCACCGGGTTCTCCACCGTTTTGGGCGAGTTATCCACCGGTTCGTCTCTTGGTGCAACGCGTTCGAGGGGCCGAAAATTGCCGATTCACCGGGCTTTCGGACCCCTGTGGCCGAGAAGTTATCCACAGGAGCAATTTTCCCCCGCACCACCGACATTCGTCGGCACGTCGGCGTGTCGCGGGCGTGTCCCCACCACCACATGTGGGTGCACCTGCGCCTCGCTACCCACAGTGGTAGTGGGTGGACCGCGGATCGGCCTACCGCTGGCCTCCGGAAGCGGACCACGTGGAGAGGGCGGTCACGACGCTGTCCACGAGTCGGGCGTAACTCCGGTCGATGTCGACCGGCAGTTCGAAGGCGTGGCCCGTCTCGAGCGCGACGAATCCGTGCAGGGCGGAGCGGAGGAAGCGGGTCGCGTCGATGGCGTCGTCCCCGCGCAACTCGTAGCCTCCGAGGACGGCGAAGACGAGGGTCGTGAAGGCCTCCGAGACGGCGAGATCCTCCTCGTCGCCGGGAACGGGCGCCCTGACCGTCGTCGGGTACCAGCCCGGGTGGGCGATCGCCCAGCGGCGGTACGCGATGGCGATGGCGCGGATGGCGTCGCCCCCCGCCTTCCCGACGGCCGCACGCCCGAGCGTCGCCACGAGGTCCGTCTTGGCGGCGAGCATGATGCCTCGCTGGAGCGCCGGCATCCCGTCGACGTGCTTGTAGAGGGACGGCGTACGGACGCCGAGCCGCTCCGCGACCACCGCGAGCGTCAGCGCGTCGACACCGGACTCGTCGACGACGATCGCCGCCTCGCGGACGACGATCTCCGCACTGAGCCCCGCCCTAGGCACGGTCGCCCGAACCGTCGGAACCGGCGGCATCGGCAGCCGCAGCGTCGGCGTCGGCGTCACCCGCATCGGCGGCGCTCGGCCCACCCCACACCGTCGCGAGGAACGGCACGACGGCCGCGGCGAAGTCCTCGGCCCGCTCGGACTGCGGGTAGTGCCCGCCGCCAGCGACGAGCACGGCGGACCCGCGCAGCATGTCGGCGATCCACGACGCCTCGGCCACGGGATCGGGGAAGTCCGGGTCCTTCTCCCCCATGACGACGAGCACGGGGGCCGCCACGTCGCCGAGTCGCCGCTCCGCGACATCGTGACTCAGCCTGGTCGTGAGACTGAACGACTTCGCGTAGCCGGGACGGCGGAGACTGCGCACGATCTCATCGCGATGCGCCTCGAAGTCGGCGGCCTTGGCGGCGGGCGACAGCGTGGACAGGTACCGCTTCCAGACGGTCGCGGCCCACGGCCGGGCCATGAGCACGCGCATGACGCCTCGCATGAACGGCGAGGCGGCGGCCGGGTTCCGCACGAAGGGCCCGACGAGGACGAGCCCGTCGACGAGTTCTGGTCGCTCGGCAGCGACGATGACGGCCGCACCGGCACCCATCGAGTTGCCGACCACGACGGCCGGTGATCCGAGGTGCGCCAGAAGGGCGATGATGTCTCCGGCGGTCGCCTCGTCGCCGTACCCCGGGAAGTCCGCGGTGCTGTCCCCGTGACCCCGCAGGTCGACCGAGACGGCCGTTCCACCCGCGGCGACGATCGCCGGCACGGTGAAGCGGTAGGTGCTGCGGAGGTCGCCCATCCCGGGGACGAGGACCACGAGCGGGCCCGATCCCGCCACGTCGTAGGCGATTCGGCCGCCCGGAACGTCGAGGAATCGGGTCGTGCGCGATGCTGCCGATGCGGCCGCGTTGCGGCGCACGTTTCGGCCCGCGTTGGCGCCGGCATTCTGGTCCGTGTTCATGTGGCTAATGTAGTTAGCTTTACGGCTAAGCGCAAGAGCCGATTTCGCCGGAGATTCCCTCCTGAGCAGGCCCGTCGTCCGCATAGACTGGACACAGTGAGCAGCTACCGTGACCTTCTTCAGACCCCCGGCGTGGGGCGCATCATCGTGGCTCAGCTCACCGCACGATTCCCGTTCGGCATGCTGTCGCTCGCCTTCCTGCTCCATGTCGAGCGGGTCACCGGATCGTACGGTGCGGCGGGCCTCGTCCTCGCAGCCACGAGCATCGGCCAGGCCATCGCCGGTCCGCTCACGAGCCGCTGGATGGGCGTCTGGGGCATCCGCAAGGTCCTCCTCCTGACGCTCGCCGTCTGCGCGACGACGGTGTCGATCATCGCCCTCGTGCCGATGACGGTTCCGCTCTACATGATCGTCGGCTTCGTCGCGGGCCTCAGCACGCCCCCCGTGCAGCCCGCCGTCCGCACCATCTACCCGAAGATGGTCACCTCGCAGCAGCTCACGCCGCTCTTCTCGCTCGACGCCTCGGCGCAGGAGATCATCTGGGTCCTCGGCCCCGTCGTCACGACGTTCGTCTCCACGCAGGTCGGCACCGTGTGGGGCATCCTGCTCGCGGCCGTCATCATGATCGGCGGCGGCCTGTGGTTCATCGCCTCACCGGAGGTCGGCCGCGTCCGCATCCCGCGCAGCCGCAGGAAGCTCGGTCAGGTCCTCAAGCGTCCTCCCGTGCTCCTCGCGACGATCGCCGGCTTCCTCCTCATCGGCGCCTGCGCCGCCGTCGAAGCGGGCGTCGTCGCCACCTTCGGCCACGACGGCCTGGAGGCGGGCATCGTCCTCGCCATCTTCTCGGTCGGCTCCCTCGCCGGCGGCCTGGCCCTCGGCCACACGCCCATCGGGCCGTTCGCGCTCGCCCGCCGCATCTTCATCGTGTTCTTCGGCCTCGCCATCGCGAGCCTGTTCCTCAACGTCTGGTGGTTGTCGGTCACCCTCTTCATCGCGGGCATCGGCATCGCCCCGGCCCTCGCGGTGCTGTTCGCGATCGTCTCGGCGAGCGTCAAGTTCAGCGACACCGCTGAGGCGTACGGCTGGGTCGGCACAGGACAGCTCATCGGTGCGGCGATGGGATCGGCTGCCGCCGGCTTCCTCATCGACGGCACGGGCGCGGTGGGCGCGTTCTGGGTCGCGGGCGCGTTCGCCTTCCTCGGCTTCGTGCTGCCGTGGATCGGCCACCGCTGGCACCCCGACCTCCGGGGCCGGGACGCGAGCCCCATCCCGGACACCGAGCCGATCTCGACGCAGCCCTCCTAGGATCGCCCGGTCGGCTTCGCACTCGAGGCCGCGAGTCGCTTACGCCGTTGGCCGGCGGCAGCACGGCCCGCGTACGACCATCGTGATGGGGCCGGCCCGAATCGTGACGGGGCACTCCCGCGATTCGGTCGCGGTACGGGCTCCCGGAGAGCGCGTGGTTCACTGTTGCCATGCGCATCCAGGAACCAGAAACGTTTCCGGCAGATACCGACACGATCATCACCCCCGTGTACCGGGTCGACTTCTGGAGTCTCGAAGAGGGGCTCGTCGTCAACTGCTTCCAGGTTCACGACGCCAGGGACGTGCTCGAAGTAGAAGCCTGGGCCAGAGACCAACGGCACAGCCAGTACATCATCTACTGCGAGGTTCCCGCTCCACAGGGCCTGGTCCAGTATGTCCGCGTCAGCGGGTATGAACCGTTCATCACCAATGACCCGGTCGAACACTTCCTCTCCGACCCGGCGGACGTCGAACAAGTGCAACAGCGCCTCGATGCGTGGCCGCCCTCGGCTGATGTCCTCGACTCGCCGGTCCGATACACGGCCGAAGCGCACGACGACACGCCCTGAGCACGCGAAGACGCGCAACGGTGCGAACTGACGACCCGGATCGAATCGGCCTCGCTCGCGTCACTGGGGATCGGCGGGCGGCCTCGCACGACCTACACCGCGGCGAAGACGAAAGCTGGACACTCGGGGTCACCTGACCACGAGTTGCCCGCGCGTACACCCCGCTTCCGGGGCGGTCGCTCGATCGTCGAGCGACCGCCCCAGAGCGCCCGCCGCTACGCCTGCCGGAGCGGCGCGAGCGCCCCATCGAGCGCGACGAGTTCGTCGAGGAGCATGCCGAGCACGGCGGTCTGCCGCTCGGTCGGCGTGAAGACGCCCTCCTCCACCTGCTTCGCGACGTAGGAGATCTCGACGTTCGCGCCCGTGCTCACGAGGCCGAGCGCCTGGAGCACCGGGCGGAGCGCGACCACGCCGCGGGTGCCGGCGGACACGCCGCCGTAGCTCGCGATGCCGACGGGCTTCCGGCCCCACTCGTGCATGAGGTAGTCGAGCGCGTTCTTGACCGCCGGCGCGTAACTGTAGTTGTACTCGGGCGTAACGAAGAGGAAGGCGTCGGCGCTGTCCACCCGCTCGCTCCAGGCGATCGTGTGCGGCTGCGTGTACCGGCGGAGTCGCGGATGCGCTTCCTCATCCATGAACGGGAGCGCGAGTTCGCGCAGGTCGACGTAGTCCACCTCGAAGCGGCCGTCGGCGGATGCGATGCCACGGGCCCACTCCCCGACAGCACCGCCCACCCGCTTCGGTCGGACGCTCCCCACCACGATCATGAGCTTCGGCATGCGGTTCCTTCCCATCGGCGTTCGCGATGCATCGACCGCCCCGATCCAGGATGGTCGTGTTGAATGGGAGCATGTCGACGCCTTCCCCCATTCTGTCCCTGAACGACGGCCGATCAATCCCACAGCTGGGGCTCGGCGTGTACAAGATCGCCGATGACGAGGCGACCGCAGCCGTCACGACGGCGCTCGAAGCCGGATACCGGCACGTCGACACGGCAACGCTGTACCGCAATGAGCGAGGCGTCGGCCGGGCGATCCGCGAGTCCGCGGTCCCGCGCGAGGAGGTCTTCCTCACGACGAAGGTCTGGAACTCGGACCAGGGCTTCGACGAAACCCTGCGCGCCTTCGACACGAGCCTCGACCTCCTCGGGCTCGAGTACGTCGACCTGTACCTGATCCACTGGCCGGCGCCGAAACAGGACCGCTACATCGAGACCTGGAAGGCGCTCGAACGCCTGCGCGCCGAGGGGCGGGCCCGCTCGATCGGCGTGTCGAACTTCCACCCGCACCACCTCCGACGTCTCCTCGGCGAAGCGGAGGTCGTGCCGGCGGTCAACCAGGTCGAGCTGCACCCGTGGCTCCCCCAGCACGACACCCGCGCGTTCGACGCGTCCCACGGCATCGTGACCGAGGCGTGGTCGCCGCTCGCCCGCGCCAAGGTGCTCGGCAACGGCGTCCTCGATGCGATCGCGGCCAAGCACGGCCGTTCTGTCGCGCAGATCGTGCTCCGTTGGCACGTGCAGCTCGGCGTCGTCGTGATCCCCAAGTCCGTCACGCCGTCGCGCATCCGGGAGAACATCGACGTGTTCGACTTCGCACTCGACGCCGACGACCTGGCCGCGATCGCCGGCCTCGAGAGCGGCGAGCGCACGGGCAAGGACCCGGACGACCTCGACTGAGAGGCGGCCGCATCTCAGGGACCTGTCTCGTCTTCGCGCGTCACGCGCATCGACCGGTCATCTCCGCGCCCTAAGCTGCTGGACATGACCGCTGTGACCCTGCCCCGAACGATCTGGGGCGACGCCTCAGCCACCCGCACCGCACTCGTCGTGCACGGTCTCGGGAGCAACGGTCCGAGCACGTGGCGCATCGGCACGGACCTCGCCGAGCGCGGCTGGCACGTCACCGCGGTCGACCTCCGCGGCCACGGCTTCGCGCCGAGGACCCACGACTACCGGGTCGAGGCGTACGCGGAGGACCTCGCCGCGACGAGGCCAGACGGCGGCGGCGTGTGGGACCTCGTCGTCGGGCACTCGCTCGGCGGTGCGGCGAGCGCCGTGGCGTCGGCGTCCGATCCGTCGTGGACCCGCAAGCTCGTGCTCATCGACCCGGCGATCCTCCTCGATGACCGCGACGCCACCATCATCCGCGCCAGCCAGGAGGCGTCGTTCGCAGACAACACGATCGAATCCGTCCGAGCGAAGAACCCGGCGTGGCACGACCAGGACGTCGAACTCAAGGTGCAGGCGGTCTCTCAAGCGAGCCGATGGGCGATCGAGCAGACCAGCGAGCAGAACCAGCCGTGGGACGTGCGAGCTCAGACGGCCGACATCGGCGTCCCCACCTTCGTGATCGCTGCGGACCCTGCCGTCCACAGCCTCTTCACCGGCGCGGTCGCCGCGGAGGTGCTCGCGAACAACCCGAAGCTCAGCATGACGGTCATCGTCGGCGCGGGGCACAACGTCCAGCGGGAGCGTCCCACGGAGACGATGAAGGCCATCGCGGAGTGGGCGGAGCTGCCCGTTCGCTGAGCGGTCGCTCCTGAGCCCGGGGACCTGAGCCCGGGTCGTGAGCTCAGCTCCACCGGCGGACTCCCAGCCCCGCGAGACCGGATCGTGACCGGGTTCCCAGGACTCCCTCCGCCGCGGAAGCCTGTGTGCTCCCTATGGTTGGTCCATGAGACGCATGACTTCCCGCCGCCGCACCGCCGCGGTCACCTCGTCCCTCGCCATCGTCCTCGCAGCAGGTCTGCTCCTCAGCGGTTGTTCGTTGGCTGGGTCGTCGGCTCCCGGAACCAACGGCGGCGGGACGATCCCCGTCGTCCCGATGGACCCGCAGGTCAAGCTGCCCGGCGCGGAGGGCGGCGGCATCGCTCCTGACGGGAGCGCTTCTGATGCATCCGGAACGGCCAGGAACGGCACGAGCGTGCAGCCGCAGGTCGTCACCACGGGGTCACTCACCCTCACCGATGCCGATCCGGCGAAGCTCGCGGACAAGGCGTCGAAGATCGTGCTCGACGCGGGCGGCCGTGTCGACACGCGCGATGAGAGCCCTGCCGGTGCGAACCAGACGGCGCAGGCGAACCTCACGGTCCGCATCCCGAAGGACGACTTCGATCGTGTCCTCGATGACATGAAGGCCCTCGGGATTGTGACGGGCGTCTCGATCTCGACGGTCGACGTCACGACGCAGGCGGCCGACCTCGACGCGCGGATCACCGCGCTGCAGGCATCCGTCGACCGCCTCCTCGCGCTCATGAAGGAAGCGACGTCCACGGCAGACCTCCTCGCGGCCGAGACGAGCCTGTCCGAACGCCAGGCGGAACTCGACGGGCTCGTCGCCCAGCGCGACGCCCTCGGCGATCAGGTCGACTACTCGTCCGTGTACATCAGCGTCATCGCGCCAGGCACCGCGGGCTCCGCTCTCCCGTCCGACTTCTGGGGCGGCCTGGTGGCCGGCTGGAACGCGCTCCTCACAGCAGGCAGCGGCCTCGTCGTCGTCATCGGCTTCCTCGCACCGTGGATCGGCCTCCTACTCGTCCTCGGACTCGTGGTGCTCCTCGTGATCCGGCTCGCTCTGCGCCGTCCGCGTCAGCGTTCGGGTCCGTCTGCTCCTCCGGCGCACCCTGCCGGCCGGGGACCGCACCCGGCCGCCCCGGCACAGCAGCCTGCCACTCCGGCCCAGCACTCGCAGCCCGCGACCGACGCACCTGGCGAGACGCGCCCGGGCACTGGGACACTGGAGGAGTGACCATTCCGAGCGCATCAGCATCCGTCCCCTTCGACCCGGCGACGATCCTGCCGGACGACCTCGTCGAACGGATCCGCTCCCGCGCCGTCGTCCACGACCGGGAGAACACCTTCTTCGATCGTGATCTCGAGGAGCTCCGGGAGGTCGGCTACCTGCGGGCGTTCGTACCGACGTCGCTCGGTGGGCTCGGTTACGGGCTCCGCGAGGTGACCCTCCTGCAGTCGCGGCTCGCCACGGCCGCCCCGGCGACGGCCCTCGCGATCAACATGCACCTCGTCTGGACGGGCGTCGCGAAGCTCCTCCGCGACCGCGGTGACGACTCGCTCGCGTTCGTCCTCGAGGGTGCCGCCGCCGGCGAGCTCTTCGCCTTCGGCGTCAGCGAGGCCGGCAACGACCTCGTCCTCTTCGGCTCGGACACGGAGGCGCGGCCGGGCGACGACGGCTCGTACTCGTTCTTCGGCACGAAGATCTTCACGTCGCTGTCGCCGGCGTGGACGCAGCTCGGCACGACCGGTCTCGACCTGACCTCCCCTGACGCACCGAAGGTCGTGTACGGATTCGTGTCACGCGAGGGCGGCGGCTTCGAGATCCGCGACGACTGGGACACGGTCGGCATGCGGGCGAGCCAGAGTCGGACGACGCTCTTGCAGGGCGCGACGGCACCGGCCGATCGGGTGGTGCGCCGCATCGATCCCGGTCCCAATCCCGATCCCATCGTCTTCGGGATCTTCGCGTGCTTCGAGACGCTCATCGCCGCCGTGTACACGGGCATCGGCGAGCGGGCGCTGGAGCTGGCCGTGCAGACGGCGAAGCGCCGGACGTCGAAGAAGAACGGCGGCGCGGCCTATGCGCAGGATCCCGACATCCGATGGCGGATCGCCGATGCCGCGATCGCCTACGACGGCGTCCTCCCGCAACTCGCGTCCATCGCGGCGGACGTCGACGAGCGCGTCGACCACGGCGCCCTGTGGTTCCCGAAGCTCGTCGGACTGAAGGTGCGGGCGACGGAGACGGCTCGGCAGGTCGTCGACCAGGCGATCCGTGTGTCCGGTGGCGGCAGCTACTTCTCCTCGAGCGAGCTCGGCCGCCTCTACCGCGACGTCCTGGCCGGCATGTTCCACCCGTCCGATGCGGAGTCCGCCCACGCCACGGTAGCGGGCGCGTACCTCGGTCCCCTCGTCCCCTGAACCCTGCTGCCGAGGGGTCCCGAATCGCGGGTGCGCACGCCGGACACCCGCACGTTGCGACCCCTCGGCGGAAGGGGTGGGGTCGGGGTGGGGGGTCCGGGACGGCGGGTCAGCCCCGGTTGTTGGACAGCTCGAAGACGCGGAGGAGCTCGGCGACGGCGGCGTCCTTCTGCTCGCCGCCCTCCTCGAACATGTGCGACACGTGCGTCAGGAGATGGTTCTCCACGAGCAGCTTGTTGAGCGAGCCGAGCGACTTCTGGATGGCGAGCGACTGCGTGATGATGTCCATGCAGTAGTCCTCGTTCTCGATCATCTTCTCGAGACCGCGCATCTGGCCCTCGAGGATCTTCGTTCGGTGCAGTGCACGCTTCTTGATGTCCTCAATCACGCGCTCAGAGTACCACCAGGGGGTACCGATGACCGCGCGATGTGAAGCGATCCCGTCATCGGGCGTGCCTAGGATGGGCGGATGACGGTGACGACGAGTACGAGCACCACGAACGGCGCGACGTCCGGCGGTTCGGGTCCGCAGCCAGGCGGGCTCTCCGCAGCGGACGCGGACCGGCTCCGCGGACTGCGAGCGATGAAGCGGCTCGCGACGGGCCTCCTCATCCTGATGGCGCTCATCTTCGCCGTCGCGTTCGCCCTGCAGTCGAGGTACCCGTGGCTCGAGTACGTCCGCGCCGCAGCGGAGGGCGGGATGGTCGGCGCCCTCGCCGACTGGTTCGCCGTGACAGCTCTCTTCCGGCACCCGCTGGGCATCCCGATCCCGCACACGGCGATCATCCCGAAGCGCAAGGACGAGATCGGGGTGAGCCTCGGTGAATTCGTCGAGACGAACTTCCTGTCCGAGGACGTCATCCGCGAGAAGCTCGCGACCTTCAGCGTGTCCGAGAAGCTCGGCGGCTGGCTGAGCGAGCCGAAGAACGCTGAACGCCTCACGACGGAGGCGTCGGTCGCGGTTCGAGGTCTGCTCGACACGCTGTCCGACGACGATGTCCGCGAGCTCGTCGAATCACTCGCCACGAAGCATCTCATCGATCCGGAGTGGGCGCCGAACATCGGCCGGTGGGCGGAGCACATCATCGGTTCCGGCGCCCATCACGACGCCGTCGACCTCCTCGTCGACCGCACGGCCGACTGGCTCGCTGCCAATCCGACCGCGTTCACGAAGCTCGTGTCGAGTCGCCTGCCGGGCTGGGTGCCGTCGTTCGTCGACCGCCTCGTCGACGACAAGCTCTACCGCGAGGCCGTGTCGTTCCTCGAAGCCGTGCGCTCCGATCCGCACCACCAACTCCGCGTCGCCCTCGATCGCTACCTCGTCGAGCTCTCCGGTCAGCTGCAGCACGACCCAGACACGATGGCGCGCCTGGAGCAGGCGAAGCACGGCATCCTCGACAGCCCCCGCGTCCGCGAACTCGCCGGCAAGACGTGGACCGCGGCGAAGGCCGCGTTCGTGGACGCGCTCGACGCCCCGGACAGTCTGCTGCGGGCTCGCATCGCTTCGACGATCGCCGATGTCGGCGTGCGCTTGACGACGGATCGCTCGCTCTCCGCGAAGGTCGACGGCCGTGTCGGTGACGCGCTCGCCTACATCGTCACCAGGTACCGGCACGACATCGCGAGCATCATCACGGACACGGTCGAGCGATGGGATGCACGCGAGACGACGGAGAAGATCGAGCTGCTCGTGGGTCGCGACCTGCAGTTCATCCGGTTGAACGGCACGATCGTCGGTGCGCTGGCCGGTCTGGCGATCTTCACGGTCGCCCAGGCGGTCCTCGCCGCTTTCTAGTCCTGCTCGCCTCTCTCCGCTCTCCCTCTTCTCCTTCCCCGTCCTGTCGTTCTTGCACACTTCCGGAACGCTGGGCCCGGAAAGCGCTTATTTCAGCCGGCAAACGCTTCCTTCGTCCCTCCTGTCACACCACTTCCGGAATTGTGAAGACACCAGGAGGGCATGGGGACGGCGCAGGAGGGCCAGAATGGAGCGGTGACGACGACACCCGCAGACACCCGCAGCCGCACGGAACGCCTCGACGCCCTCCCCTTCACCGGCGCGCACCGCCGCCTGCTCGTCGGATCGGGGGTCGGCTGGGCGCTCGACGCGATGGACGTCGGTCTCGTGTCCTTCGTCCTCGCCCAGCTCGCCGTCCAGTGGCAGCTCGGCAATACGGAGCTGTCGTGGATCGCCTCCGCGGGATTCGTCGGCATGGCGATCGGCGCGAGCCTCGGCGGTCTCCTCGCCGACCGCGTCGGACGCCGGAACGTCTTCGCGATCACGCTCCTGATCTTCGGCATCGCGACGGGCCTCTCGGCGCTCTCCTGGTCACTCGGCGTCCTCATCGTGCTGCGGGTGATCGTCGGCCTCGGCCTCGGCGCTGAACTCCCCGTCGCCTCGACGCTCGCGAGCGAGTTCGCGCCACCGAGGATCCGGGGCCGCATCATCGTGCTGCTCGAAGCGTTCTGGGCGTTCGGGTGGATCGTCGCCGCGCTCATCGGCTACCTCGTAGTCCCGTTGAGCGATGCCGGCTGGCGCTGGGCGCTCGCGCTCGGAGCGGTGCCGGCGGTGTACGCGGCGCTCGTCCGGTTCCGCCTGCCGGAGTCCGTCCGGTTCCTCGAATCTCGTGGGCGATACACCGAGGCCGAGCTCGTCGTCCGGCGGTTCGAGGCATCTGCCGGCGTCGCTTCACCGGCCCTGCCAGCAGGAGACCCGGCGACGGGAGCCCCGACGTCCTCCGCGGCGTCGACGCCGTCCACGTCCTCGGCCGCATATGCGGCACCCGCATCCGCCTCGTCCACGACGCCGTCCCCAGACGCACCCGTGGTCCCCCGCATCACGGCCGGCCAGCGCCTGCGCGCGCTCTGGGCCCCGGCGCAACGCCGCGACACAGGCGCCCTCTGGATCGTCTGGTTCTGCGTCAACTTCTCCTACTACGGAGCGTTCATCTGGATCCCCACGATCCTCGTCGCCTCCGGATTCTCCCTCGTCCGCTCCTTCGGCTTCACGCTCGTGATCACCCTTGCGCAGCTCCCCGGCTACGCGGTGTCGGCGTGGCTCGTGGAGGCGTGGGGCCGGAAGCAGACGCTCGCGCTCTTCCTCGCGGGCTCGGCCGCGTCGGCGATCGGCTTCGGAACGGCCACGAGCGAGCCGATGATCATCACCTTCGGCATGCTGCTCTCCTTCTTCAACCTGGGTGCTTGGGGCGCGCTCTACGCCGTGACGCCCGAGCTCTACCCGACGAGCCTCCGTGCGACGGGTGCGGGCTGGGCTGCAGGCGTCGGCCGAATCGCCTCGATCATCGCGCCGCTCTCCGTACCGGCGCTCCTGCTCGTCGGACACGCCCTGCTGTTCTCCGTCTTCGCCGGGTTCTTCGTCGTCGCGGCCGTCGCCGCGCTCGCCCTGTCCGATATGCGGGGCAAAGCACTCGACTGAGTCGCCGTGCAGAGCGGCACGAACTGCCCGAGCTACGGAATCCGGATGTCCAACGGCGCGCCGGACGACCCCGTGATGGTGTTGAGCGCGAGCACGATGATGAGGCCGTTGAAGAAGAAGCTCAGCACCGAGTGCCAGACGATCCGCCAGCGGACGAGCGGGCGCAGCGTCTCCACGTCGGAGGCGGCGAACGTCGTCCCGATCGTGAACGCGAAGTAGACGAAATCAGTGATCGTCGGGTACGGCGTGTTCGGGAACCGCAGTGTGGGGACGGCGGGGTTCGCGTAGTAGCCCTGCGAGTAGATCTGGGCGAAGCCCCAGTGCAGGAAGCCCCACGCGAGGAGCATCGCCCAGACGCCGATGATCTCGATGAGGCCTTGCCACTCCGGATCCGAGCGGAGCGCGAGCAGCTCGACCGCCGCGCCCAGGCCGACGAAACTCGCGAGGATCGTCGCACCGGTGGACACGATGCGCGCTGGCCGGCTGAGGGCGAGACGGCTCATCCGATGCTCCGTGGCCGGTCGGTCGGCTGCGCTCAGCCGCCAGAGCACCACGATCACGGTCGCCGCATAGAGGGTTCCGATCATGCACCAGAGGAGGAGTGCCCAGAACCCTTCTCCGTAGTCGTCGGCGGAGATGAAGAGGAAGCCGATGACGACCATCGCCAACTGTGTGAGCAGGTTGAGCGAGAAGCCGATGACGCCGAGGGCGGTCCGTGGTGTGGCGATCACGCGGGCGGGAGTCGCTGCCGGTTCCTCGGCCGCTGCCGGGGCCTCGGACAGTTCTGCCGTCTCCGACGTGTGCAGTGGCGCTTCGACGCCCTCGTCAGGCGCCCCGCTCTTCGCCGCATCCTCGCTCATGCGTGCAGACTATCGCGCAGCGGGAGGACGCACCACGTCGCCGATACCGCATCCCGACGGCGAGATGCGCAAGGATGGAGCCGTGACTTCACGCGTACCCGTCTCCGGTTCCCAATTCGAGCTCGTGGCAGGTGAGTACCGCGCCACGATCGCCAGTGTCGGTGCGACCCTGCGACGCCTGACCTTCGCCGGCCGCGACCTCGTCGTGCCCTTCGCCGAGGACGAGGTGCGGCCGTTCTTCCGCGGCGCCGTCCTCGCTCCGTGGCCGAACCGGGTGATCGACGGCAGGTACTCCTTCGATGGTGAAGCGCGCCAGCTGTCGCTCACCGAACCCGCGCGCGGCCATGCACTCCACGGTCTCGCCGCCTGGCTGGACTGGCAGCCGGTCGACGACGAGGCCACGCGACCGGCCGACCGCGTGTCGCTGCGAACGGTCGTCGAGGCGCAGCCCGGGTACCCGCATCGCATCGCCCTCACCACGACCTACTCGCTCGACGAGAACGGTCTGACGACGACGGTGGAGGCCGTGAACACCGGCGACTCCGCTGCACCGTACGGCACCGGCCCGCACCCGTACCTCGTGGCCGGCCCCGGTCGCGTCGACGAGTGGTTCCTCGACCTGCCGGCTTCGGACGTCTTCACCTTCACGGGTGAGCGACTCATCCCGGACGCGCTCGTCGACGTCGCGACGGCGGACGACGGCACCTTCGACTTCCGCGACCCGCGCCCGATCGGGTCGACCTTCATCGACCACGCGTTCACGAGCCTCACGAGCGATGACGACACCGACGACGCGGCCGCGACGCCGACGTTCACCGTCCGCGTGCTGACTTCGGACGGCTCCGGCGCTGCGATCACGTGGGGCGCCGAACTTCCGTGGGTGCAGGTGCATACAGCAGACCAGCCCGTCGCGGAGCTCGATCGCATCGGGCTCGCCGTCGAACCGATGACGTGCCCGCCTGACGCGTTCAACTCCGGGACGGACCTCGTCGTCCTCGCTCCAGAGGGCTCGCACGCGGCGTCCTGGACGATCTTCGCGCTCTGACGCGGCACAGCACGTCCCAGCATCACGCGGCACGCTCGCGGGAACGCCCCGACCAGCACCGCCGTGCGACCAGCACCGCCCCGATCCACCCCGCGCCGGGCGCCCGCCCGGTTCTCCGGGCAGCCGAGACTAGGCTGACGACAACAGGAGGAACCATGTCACAGACACTTGCGAAACTCACCGGTGGTCCGCTCGACGGCGAGATCATCCCCCTCGAGGAGGGTCAGGGCGCTGAACTCGTCCTGCCGTTCGGCGAAGGACAGCTCGTCTACCGTCAGGTCGGCGGTCTCGAGGACACCGGAGCCCACGACGGTCCGACCACCGCGAACTACACGTACGAGGAAGCCACGGAGGACATCTCCCCCGGGAACGACGACTAGTCGTCGAGCACCACGTCAGCCTGCGGGTCCCTCAGCCGAGGGACCCGCAGTCGTCGTTCGACGGCATGCCGGCTCGGAGCGCAGCCTTCAGCGCATCGGTCGGCCCGGCATTCAGCGGTACGACTCGACCGTCGTCTCCAGGGCTTCGTCCCACGGCGTCGGCTGCACGCCCAGTTCACGAACGGTCTCGTCCGCGGTGTTCACGAAGGGCGCCGTGAACTGGTAGCTGGACCGGTGCACCTCTCGGATGTCGGGCACGAACAAGCCGATGGCTGCGAGCAGTGCGCCCGGGTACGGTGACAGCCGTCCGGTGGCACCGTACTGTTCTCGCAGGCGATCGGCGATAGCCGTTCGGGACAGGTCGCTCGCGGGCGGCACGTGCCAGACACGCCCCCACTCACCGGGGTGATCGGCGGCCGCGACGAGGGTCGCCGTGATGTCCGGCAGGTAGGCCCAGCTGTGCGCGAGAGCCGGGTTCCCGACGACGCGGGCGGTCCCGCCGGTCAGGAGGGGCTCGAAGAATCGACCGCCGAGGTGGGCGGTCGGACCGGATCCGGGCCCGAAGTAGTCCGACGCCCGAACCTCGACCGCCCGGATGTCCCCTCGGTCGTTCGCGGCTTTCGCGAGCGCCCAACCCGCCTCGCGGATCGCGCCCTTCCGGTCGGCGGGATGCTCCGGCGAGTGCTCCGTCATCGGCATCGCAGCCCGGCCGCACGGGTACAGGTTGCCCATGGTCACGAGCGATGCGCCGGATCGCTTCGCCGCCTCCGTCACGGCGGCGAAGACGGGTGGCCAGAGCGTCGCCCACTTGCCGTACGGCGGGTTGACGCAGGTGAAGATCGTCTGAGCGCCTTCGGCGGCGGCGGCGATGGCGATGTCGTCGGATGCGTCGAGCGAGACGGCTGTCGCCCCGGGGAGCTTCGTGCCGCTCCGCGTGGCGACGACGACCCTGTCTCCGCGAGCGACCAACCGTTCGACGAGCCCTGTACCGATGAGTCCTGCTCCGAGGACGAGCTGTGTGGTCATGGCACGACTGTAGCGGCGGGACGCGGCATCGGCGGATCCCGGCGACATGTTCCGTCGCATCCGGGCGACACGTTGCGTCGCGTCCGCATCGGCGGCCGCATGCGCATCGGGTCGTACCAGGGTGCCAGGCTGGTCGGGGCGGAGATGGTCCCTCCGCTCGATACGCAACAGATGACGGTTTCTTAGGCTCGAACCGTGACCCAGAAACGACTGCATTCGCCCCCTCATCCATCCGATCCGAGCAGCCGACGATCCGCCGAACAGAGCAGCATCCGATGATCCGCGGCCGGAGCACGCTCGTCATCGCCCTCGCGGCAGCCGTCGCCACCGCGGTGGTCGGCGTCCTACTGATCCCCCGGCCCACCGAGCTGTCCGCGGACGTCTCCGGCGACGAGGCGATCATCGCGACCGTGCGCAAGCAGCTCACCGAGATCCCCGGGGCCCGCGAGCGGGTGAGCGTCGCCGTGATCGACGGCGACCGGGTCCGCACCGCCAACTTCGGCGCGACCGACACGACAGAGTACGAGATCGGCTCCGTCACGAAGACCGTGACGGGCTCACTGCTCGCCGACGCGATCGCTCGCGGGGAGGTCGAAGCGACGACGAAGCTCGGTGACCTGCTCGATCTGGGCGACAGCCCGGCATCGACTATCCGTCTCGAGGAACTCGCGACCCAGACGAGCGGTCTGCCCGCCTTCCCGCAGACGGGCACCATGATGTTCTCCGCCATCCTCTCCCAGCTCCGGGCGGGCGATCCATACCCGTACACGACCGATGAACTCGTCCAAGCCGCGAAGGACGTCGAACTCGGTCCCAAGGAGTTCGTGTATTCCAATCTCGGCATGTCCCTGCTCGGACATGCCGTGGCCGCCGCGGCGGGAACCGATTGGGCGACGCTCGCCGCCGATCGCATCTTCACACCGCTCCGGATGGAGTCGACGACCGCGCCGACCTCGCTCGCCGATCTGCGACAGGACGCGCCGACGGGACGGACGAACTCCGGACGCCACGCCGCGCCCTGGACGCTCTCAGGCAACGCGCCGGCCGGCAGCATCCGCTCGACCCTCGCTGACATGACGAAGTACGCGAGGGCGCAGCTGGACGGAAGCGCACCAGGGGCCGATGCCGCGACGCCCCGCGTGGAGCTGAACGAGTCGGCGGAGATCGGCTACGCGTGGATCACGCAGGGTGACGTCACCTGGCACAACGGCGGGACCGGTGGGTTCGCGACCTGGGTCGGCTTCGACCGCGATCGCGATCGTGCCGTCGTGGTCCTCACGAGCACCGCTTCGGCAGTCGACCCGCTCGGCCTCGCCCTGATGGAGGTGCAGTGATGGAACTGGTCATCGGTCTGCTGTTCATGTTCGTCCCGCCGATCCTCGCGGTCGTCATCCCGGCGCTGTTCGCGCTCTCGGTCCTCCTCAGGAAGGGCCCCTTCGCTGCGAAGAGTCGGCTGGTGGTCGTGACGGGCGCTCTGTACGCCCTGGTCTCGATGCTGCTCGCCTACCAGCTCGTCGCCTGGTCCACGATGGTGTCGCCGCTGTTCTGGCTCGTCCCGGTCGCACTCTTCGCGACAGGCGTCGGTGGCGCCGTCGCCGCGTGGACCCGACTTCCGAACCTGCGGGCGGGTGCGCCGCGAGCGGTCCCCGTCGCGCTCGGAGCGATCAACGTGCTCGTCGCCGGGACGGCGGCGGCGCTCGTCCTCGGCTGAGCTCGGCGCGAACGAAGCACGTGCCCGTCCGCCATCCACAGAGGATGCCGGACGGGCACGTTGCGTGAGCGGACCGGTTCCGCCCAGGACGAACACCGTCCACACCGCTTGACCAATACCCCCTAGGGGTATAGCTTGAGGACATGTCGGATCCGCACGAGCACACAATGCACACGCAGCCGCACGTCCACGACTCGCACCCGAGCGACGCGCACGACGAGCACCAGAACCACGACGAGCACGCCAGCCACGGTGACCACAGCGGCCACGCAGGGCACGGCGACCACGTCGCGCAGTTCCGTCGCCTGTTCTGGATCATGCTCGTCATCGCCGTTCCGGTGGTATTCACGAGCGGCATGTTCGCGTCGATCCTCGGCTATTCCCTCCCGTCTGCGCCCGGCCTCGAGTGGGTCTCACCCATCCTCGGCACCGTGATGTACGTGTGGGGCGGCAAGCCGTTCCTCACGGGCGCTGTCAGCGAGATCCGCAGTCGCCAGCCGGGCATGATGCTCCTGATCGCGCTCGCGATCACGGTCGCCTTCCTGTCCTCGTGGGGTGCGAGCTTCGGCATCCTGACCCACGAACTCGACTTCTGGTGGGAGCTCGCGCTCCTCGTCGTCATCATGCTGCTCGGCCACTGGATCGAGATGCGCTCGCTCGCGCAGTCGTCCTCCGCCCTGGAGTCGCTCGCGGCGCTCCTCCCCGACACGGCGGAGCGGATGACCGATGACGATGCGGTGGAGCAGGTCTCACCCGATGCCCTCCGAGTCGGCGACGTCGTCATCGTGCGCCCCGGCGGGCGCGTGCCGGCGGACGGGACGATCACCGAAGGCACTGCGGACGTCGACGAGTCGATGATCACGGGCGAATCCCGCCCGGTATCGCGCGGTCCCGGCGACCGCGTCGTCGCGGGAACGGTCTCGACCGACACCGCGATCCGTGTCCGCGTGGCGGCGATCGGCGATGACACGACCCTCGCCGGCATCCGTCGGCTCGTCGAGGAGGCGCAGAACTCGACGTCGAAGGCACAGCTCCTCGCCAACCGTGCCGCCGCGTGGCTGTTCTGGTTCGCGCTCGGCGCCGCCGTGCTCACGGTCATCGCCTGGTCCATCTGGGGCACACCGGAGGACGCGCTCATCCGCAGCATCACCGTGCTCGTGATCGCGTGCCCCCACGCGCTCGGCCTCGCCATCCCCCTCGTCGTCTCCATCGCGACGGAGCGAGCCGCCAAGGGCGGCGTCCTCGTGACCGACCGCGCGGCACTCGAGACCATGCGCACGGTCGACACGGTCATCTTCGACAAGACGGGCACCCTCACGAAGGGCGAGCCGGCCGTCACCCATATCACGACGACCGCCGGCGTGTCCGACGACGAACTCATCGCCCTCGCCGCTGCTGCGGAACGGGACAGCGAACACCCGCTGGCCGCTGCGATCACGGAAGCGGCCTCCGCACGCGAGGTGACGGTGAAGCGTGCGAGCGACTTCACGGCGTCCACGGCCGTCGGCGTCTCGGCGACGGTCGGCGACTCTCGCATCGCCGTCGGTGGCCCCGGGCTCCTCCGCGAACACGGGCTGGAGCCGCTCCCCGGCACCGAGGCTTGGAAGGCCCAGGGCGCGATCATCCTGCACGTTCTGCGGGACGACACGGTCATCGGCGCGATCGGCCTGGCGGACGACGTGCGCCCGGAGTCGAAGCAGGCGGTCGATGCATTGCACGCGAGCGGGATCCGCGTGGTGATGGTCACGGGCGATGCGCAACAGGTCGCGGACTCGGTCGCCGCGGAGATCGGGATCGATCAGGTCGTCGCGGGCGTCCGGCCGGAGGACAAGGGCCGGATCGTCAGCGAACTGCAGTCGGAGGGCCGCATCGTCGCGATGGTCGGCGACGGCGTGAACGACGCCCCGGCGCTCGCGCAGGCGAACGTCGGCATCGCGATCGGTGCAGGAACGGACGTCGCGATCGCATCCGCGGGCGTCGTGCTCGCGAGCTCCGATCCGAGGTCGGTCCTCTCGGTCCTGGAACTCTCCCAGCGGAGCTACCGGAAGATGCAGCAGAACCTGTGGTGGGCCGCTGGCTACAACCTCCTGTCGGTTCCGCTCGCGGCCGGCGTCCTCGCACCGGTCGGATTCGTCCTACCGATGGCTGTGGGTGCGTTGCTCATGTCACTCTCGACGATCGTCGTCGCACTCAACGCCCAGCTCCTCCGACGCCTCGACCTGCGTCCCGAGGTCAGTGCTGCGGCCGCTCTACGCTGACCGGCCTGAGCGGGCGCGATCTCGACGAACGCCGCCATTCCCCTCTTGACAGTACGCACCGGACCGCAGGACGATCGCACCAGTGCCACCTGACGGGAAGGACCATCAGCATCATGGACTGGAAGATCGAACTCATTTTCGTCCCTGTGACGGACGTCGACCGCGCGAAGGCGTTCTACGTCGACCAGGTCGGCTTCACGGCCGACTACGACGAGCAACCGGGCGGCGGCATCCGCTTCGTGCAACTGACGCCTCCGGGTTCGGCGTGCTCGATCGCGTTCGGCACCGGCCTCACCGACATGGAACCGGGCACGCAGAACTCGATCCAGGTCGTCATTCCGAATGCCGACGAAGCCCGTGCGCATCTCGTGGCGAACGGGGTCGACGCGGGCGAGGTGCAGGACCTCTCATGGGGTCGGTTCGTGAGCTTCGACGATCCCGACGGCAACACCTGGACCCTGCAGGAACTCCCTGACTACGCGGCGCAGGCCGCTCAGGCCGGCGCGGTTGATGCTGAGGCCGTGTGACGTCCCCGCGCGCCGCGCTCAGCCCGCCGACTCAGCCGTCACCGCGAACGTCTGGACCCGCAGCGGGAGGGTCGGCCCCATCCTGACCTCGCAGCGCAAGCGTCCGCGACGCCCCTGCATGAACCACACGAGGTGGTCGGGAGAGTCGCAGAGCGGCGCACCGGTATCGGACGGTTCATCGGTGAAGCCGCCGATGGAGTCGACGGCAGCTCCAATGAGGGCAGCACGTTCCGCGTAGGGTCGGTCGAGGGCGACGTTCATCGCGAAGATCGCATCGGCGATGTCGTCGTCCCAGTGCGTGACGAGGCCGGTCGCGGTCATGGCGGCGACGAGGGTCTCCCGCCACGGCCGGACGTCGAGCGGTTCGGCGTCATCGGCGAGTACGAGCCGCAGCGCCGCGCCGGCGGGGACGGACACGGCGGCGTACCCCGCGTTCTCGAACGCCACGACGCCGATGCCGGAGCGCGGATTCCAGCGCATGTGCGCGCTGAATCCGGGATAGCCGCCCGAGTGCGACACGATCGGGCCGAACTCCGCGTCGTGTTCCACGAAGAGCCCGAACCCGTAGCCGAGCACCTCGGGCGATGGCACTCCCTCGACGGGCTTCCGCGGCGGCGCCACCCGATGGAGCTGCTGCATCTCCCGGCGGCTGGCTGCGGAGAGCGGTGACCCCGGACCGTCCGCCTCGCTCGTCCACGCGGCATCCAACCAACGCACCCAGCCGATGAGGGTGCGCGCGGAGGCGAACAGCCCGCCGATCGAGGAGAACACGCCGGGCCCGGTGAACGGCAGCTCGACGAACCCGTCGATCCCTGACCGGTAGCCGATCGCGGCGATGCCAGGGGCACCCGAGGCGCCACGGGCACCCGATGGACCCGCCGCGCCCTGCGCCGCCGGCAGCTCGAACACCGCACCGAGGCCGAGCGGCTGCAGGAGCAGTTCCGTGACGGCCTGGGTGAAGGGTTCGCCCGTGACCCGTTCGATGACCTGGCCGAGGAGTGCGTAGCCGAGATTCGAGTACTCGAAGGCCGTGCCCGGCACGGTCGCGCACCGGACGCCCGCGCGCAGCATCGCCGTGAACTCGTCGACCGTGATCGATTCCTGACGGTCCGCCCAGGGGTCGTCGGTGGGGAGGCCCGTCGACATCGTCATGGCCTGGCGGACGGTCGGCCGGACGACGGAACCCGCCGGCGTCTCCGGCTGGAACTCCGGCACGAACTCGTCGATCGGCGTGTCGAGATCGAGGCGGCCGGCGTCTCGGAGGATCAGCAACGTGGCTGCGATGAAGCTCTTCGTGCACGACGCGATGCGGAACAGCGTGTCTGCGGTCGGGGCCGAGCCGCCGAGCGCCGCGACGCCGTATCCGCGTTCGAAGTCGATGCCGTCGCGATCGAAGAAGGCGACGTACGACCCGGGACTCACGCCGTCCGCGATCCGTTCCGCGAACACCGCTTCGATGGCCGATTCGGTCTCCTGGTCCAACGCAGACATCCGCGCCTCCTCGTTCGTCCGTGCGGGCGAACCCGCAGCAGAACCGCGCGGGAGCCCCTTCCGAGCGTAGTCGGCACACCGGTCCGGCCGACCACAGCCGGTCCCGGCAGGGCGCATTCTGGTCATCCGTCCGGCGCCCGTCAAGGGGTCCGTCGTCCGGGAGCGCGTGCTCCGCGCCGGGAGTACTCTCGAACCGCGATCCGGGAGGTGCCGGGAGCCGCACCGATGCGGCACATCCCGAACACTCGTGCTCCCGCCTCCGCGCGGAAGGAGCACCATGTCGAGCACGCCGGCCACAGCGAAGCAGGGCGAACCGTATCGCAGCCTCGTTCCAGC
The DNA here is from genome assembly GCF_050587525.1 of Plantibacter lichenum. Classification (NCBI taxonomy): domain Bacteria; kingdom Bacillati; phylum Actinomycetota; class Actinomycetes; order Micrococcales; family Microbacteriaceae; genus Plantibacter; species Plantibacter lichenum. The sequence goes on from NZ_JBOBFT010000005.1 coordinate 254,225, forward strand.
CCGGATGGACCGTCTGCCGTGGACGAGATTCCACTGGCTCATCGTCGTCGGGTTGGGGTTCTCCTGGGTGCTCGACGGCCTCGAGATCCAGATCGTCGCTTCGGCCGGGTTCCAGAAGTCGCTCGGGATGTCGGCGACGGAGGTCGGACTCCTCGGCACCGTCTACCTCCTCGGCCAGGTGACCGGTGCGCTGTACTTCGGACGCCTGTCCGACAAGCTCGGCCGGAAGAAGCTCTTCATCCTGACGCTCGCGATCTACCTCATCGCGAGCGGCATCGCAGGACTCTCGCCAACGGTCTGGTTCCTGATGATCTTCCGCTTCTTCGCGGGCATGGGCATCGGCGGCGAGTACGCGGCCATCAACTCGGCGATCGACGAGCTCATCCCCTCGAAGTACCGTGGCCGCGTCGACATCGCCATCAACGGCACGTACTGGGGCGGCGCCGCACTGGGCTCGGCGGCGAACCTCTTTCTCCTCAACACGGACTACTTCGCTGAGAACGTCGGGTGGCGGTTGGGCTTCTTCATCGGCCCCATCCTCGGCCTCATGATCATCTACCTCAGGCGGCACATCCCGGAGAGTCCGCGGTGGCTCATGACGCACGGCCGCGAGGCTGAAGCGGAACAGACCGTGGACGACATCGAAGCGCGGGTGAAGCGCGAGGGCGGCACGATCGAACCGGTCTCCGACGACAAGGCGATCACGGTCCAGGCGACGGGCCGGGTTCCGTTCCGGACCATCGCGAGCGTGCTGTTCAAGCAGTACCCGAAACGAACGCTCGTCGGCGCGACGATGATGATCACCCAGTCGTTCCTCTACAACGCGATCTTCTTCACCTACGCGCTCGTCCTGCAGAATTTCTACGGCACGTCGCCAAGCTCGACGCAGTACTACTTCTTCCCGTTCGCGATCGGCAATCTGCTCGGCCCACTGCTCCTCGGTCATTTCTTCGACGTCTGGGGCAGGCGGAAGATGATCCTGCTGACCTATGGCGTCTCGGGGGCCGTGCTCGCGGTCTCGGCGGTCCTCTTCCAGGCCGGAACGCTCAACGCCGCGACGCAGACGATCTTCTGGTGCGTCTCGTTCTTCTTCGCATCGGCCGGCGCTTCGAGCGCGTATCTCACGGTCAGCGAGATCTTCCCCTTGGAGCTTCGCAGCCAGGCGATCTCGTACTTCTTCGCGCTCGGCCAGATCGCCGGCTCGGTGGCGCCGCTCCTGTACGGTTCGCTCATCGGTGACGGCAGCGACCGCGGCCCGCTCACGATCGGGTACTTCATCGGAGCGGGCGTGATGATCGTCGGCGGGGTCGTGACGTTCATCTTCGGGGTGGACGCCGAACGAAAATCGCTCGAGACGGTCACCTCACCGTTGTCACTCGTCGCAGACGAGAACGATCAGCGCTCTTCGACGTAGGCGTCGTCGTCGACGTAGACGCCGAGCGATGCCGCGAGGCGTTCGCGCTCGACGAGTCGCCGTGCGGCGCCCTTGGCGCTCGCGGTGATGAGCGTCGCGAGCAGGTGGATGACGACGGCGACGGTGGTCGGTGCGGTCTCGCCGGCACGGGTCGACGGCTTCACGATGATGCTCTCGGTCGCGTACGGTACGAGCGGCGCGTCGGGTGAATCGGTGATGACGACGAGGCGACCGCCGGCCTTCGCGAAGGGCACGGCGACGTCGACCGTGTACTTGCGGTACCTCGTCAGCGAGACGGCGATCATGACGTCGCTTGATCGAACGTCGCTCAGGACGTCGAGCGGACGGACGATCGTGCCGTCCACGAGCGTGACGTTCGCGATGGCGGCGCCGAGTTCGGCCGCGAGCAGCGAGGCGTAGGTGAAGGACGTGGACGCGCCGATGACGAACCGACGGCGGGCGGACACGATGAGCGCGGCAGCGCGTTCGAGGGACGGATCCTCGCGAGCCCAGGCGAGGGTCTCGGCGATGCGCCGCTCCTCGAGATCGAGCACCCGGTGTTTCAGGAGCGAGGCTGAGCGCCGCTGTTGTCCTGTCTCGGTGCGTTCATGGTCGGTGTTGAGGGTGTCGTTCATGGCCGTCTCCTCGGGCGGGGTCAACCGTCGTGCGCGGAACGCAGACGAGGCGGTACCGGTTCGGTGGGGGTCGAGCGGTGTCCACGACTCGGGATCGTGGTGCCTGTGCTCTGATCGTAGCGACGCCGGGGGTCGAGGACGAGTCCTTCACCGCTCAAGAAGCCGCCGAACACGCAGTTCTCGGCTCGTTCTCAGGATGAATCGAGGCCGGGATCAGGCGATTGTCGGAAGCATTGCCGCGAACTGGGAATCCGAATTCCCAGTGAGGCGTCGAGCCGACGTTCGTACCGCGCGAACGGTCGACGTCAGCGGGAGGTCGTGCGCCCCCGGCGGTCGCCCTGACCAGGCTCGTTCCGAGGCACGCGTCCGCCGCTCGTGGGGGCCGTGGTCTGCCAGAAGGCTTCCGTGCTCGCGACCCAACGTTCCTGCATCTGCCGTTCGCGGTCGTCTCGGATGTCCTGTGCGAGCGATGCGGTGGTGGGCGGAAGCAGACTGTGGGATGACATGTCCGAACGATACGCGCGCCGCATGTATGCGCTCCCAGGGAGGGGTGCTCACGCGTCGATGAGCGGTGCTTGGGCCTGTTCGTCGGCGGTCCCGACGGCACGCGTGGCCGCAGCGGCATCGCGTCGTCTGGCCACGCGCTGCACGATCGCGTCGATCACGAAGCCGATGCCGAGCGCGAGGACGATGGCGAGGCCTGCGCCGAGGAGCGGGTTGTCGCGCATCCACGCCCCGGCGAGCACACCGATGACGACCGAGTAGACGGCCCACGTGCTCGCGGCCAGTGCGGCGAGCGGCAGGAAGCGGCGGATCGGGAATCGCGTCGCCCCGGCCGTCATGTTGACGGCGACGCGGCCGACGGGGATGTATCGGGCCGTGAGCAGAAGAGTGGCGGCGCGTCGATCGAGCCCGCGGGCGGCCCAGGCGATGGCAGAGGCGACCTTGGGCCGCCGCATCCAGCGGAACCGGTCCACGCCGATGCTCCGGCCGATCAGATACGCGATCGTGTCGCCCAAGACGGCGCCTGACGCCGTCGCGAGGAGCAGGAGTACGAGGTTCGGTGTGCCCGCCGAGATCGCGAGCGCCGCGAGGGCGACGACGACCGACTCGCTCGGAACGGGCGGGAAGAAGCCGTCGATCACGACCACGGCGAAGACGATGAGGTACACCCAGGGCGATGCCGCGAGGGACATGACGAAGTCGCTGAGGAATTCCATCGGGGTGGCTCCAGTGTTCGGATCCGGGTGGATGCGGGTGGTCATCGCTGCGACGCGGCGATGGTTCCACGCTACGAAGATCCGAACCGACAGGCGTCGGCCCCCGGTCGCATCTTCCTCTCCCCCTCAGGTGCTACACCGTGGCGGCCGGTGCTACACCGGGATACTGGTCGCCTCTCGCCTGGCCGCCGCGGTCGCCGCACCGCGATTGCGGAAGTGACCGAGCAGCGAGAGCAGGAGCCCGACGACGGCCCAGACGATCAGGACGGTCCACTGCGAGGACGTGTCGGCACGCGAGAAGTACGACAGGTCGCGGAGTAGCGTGGCGGCGGCTCCCGGCGGGAAGCCCTGTCCGATGGTGCCCCAAGGCGTCGCGAGGAACTCGATCGGGAGCGCCGCTGCAGAGATCGGGTTCGCCACCAGGAGGAACAGCACGGGCCCCACCGCGACGCCGGCTCGACCCACGAGCGCGACGGTTCCCACGATGACGCCGCCGATCGCCAGCAGGGTCAGCGACACGGCGGACGCGTTCAGCAGGTAGTCGCCCTGCAGTCCGCCGAACCAGCCCTGCAGCACGCCCGCGATCGCGAGTCCGCCGACCACCGCATAGACGAGCAGTGCGGCGACGCGACGCCAGACGCCGACGACGAGCATCGTGATGGCGATTCCGCCGATCATCCCGCCGAGGACGAGCGGGAAGGACGACGCCGCGAGGATGCTGCCGCGTGGGTCGCTGTCCGCCAACGGCACGATGTCCGTCGTTTTCACCACGACGGGCGACGGCGGATGGATGCCCTCCGCGGCGAGCGCCGCATCGACCTGCCCCTGCAATGCCGGCTGGAGCGAGCCGAGCAGCTGTGCCACGGTCGGGTTCGCGGCGGTGGCCGTGAGGACCTCCGGCGCGGAACCGAGGATGATCGCGCCGTAGGCCTCCCGTGTCTCGATGGCGTCGACCGCGTCGTCCCGGTCGTCGGCCGCGATGAAGGAGAAGGTGTGGGGCGAGCGCTCGTCCAGTGCCGATTCGAGCTGGTCCACCTGCGCGCTCTCCCCCACGACGGCAACGGGGAGGTCCTTGACGGTCGCGGTCACGGACGGCCAGAGGAAGGCGAGCATGATCACGCCGACGACGAGTACAAGCCCGAAGCCGATCGCGAACACGCGCGGCCAGTGGGTGTGCGGAGCGGCGGTGGTACCGGGCGGGACGGGAGACGACATCGGGATCCTTTACTAAAAACGAATGTTCGTTCTTTATTGTGCGCGTCGAGCCCACCCGTGTCAACTTCCCCGAGCCACCGAAGACGATCGGCTCGGATTGCGGAAAACGATCGTTCGCTTTTATGGTGGGGCATGCCCAAAGTCTCCGAGGAGTACCGCGCCGCCAAGCGCATCGAGATCGAGGACGCCGCTCTCCGCGCCTTCCTGCGCAAAGGCTTTCAGGCGGCATCGATGGCGGACATCATCGCAGAGGCCGGTGTTTCAGCCGGCGCCATCTACGGCACCTTCGCGAGCAAGGCGGACATCGTGCAGAGCGTCGCGACCCGCATCGTCAGCGCTCTCATCCTCGACATGGAGAACCTCGCAGAAGCGGAACCGATGGTGAAGCCGGGCGACATGCTCGCGAGCCTGATGCACGGCATGCTCGCCGTCGTCGAGAAGCCCGCCATCCTCGTCCAACTCTGGGGCGAAGCCATGACGGACGAACCGCTCGGGGAGCTTGCGACCGCCATCATCATCCGACTCCGCGCGATGTACACCGCGTACATCGCCACGTGGCATCGGCGGACCCATGGCCTCTCGCAGGCGGAGGCCGATGCGCTTGCCACGGAACAGACGCCGCTCTTCGTGGCGGCGAGCCAGGGGTTCATCCTGCAGCGAGCGCTCTTCGCCGACTTCGACGCCGAGCTCTACCTCGCACGGGTCGCGAAGCACCTGCCGAGCTGAGGGATCCGAACACCCGCGCGGGAAACCGCCTACGCCTGGTGGTGGCGCTTCCACACCGGGGTCGCGATGCCGTTCAGCACGCTCAGCACGGTTCGTTCGGCGACGCCGCGATCGATCGGCTGATGCCCGAAGAACGCGCGATAGTACAGCGGGGCGGCGAGGAGGTCGAGGGTGAGCTCCATGTCGATGCCCTGGTGGATCTCACCGCGTTCGATCGCGTTCTCGAGCACTGTCCTGGTCGTGCTGCGACGCGCTTCGAAGTAGTCGCGGAGGAACAGTTCGCGGAGCTCCGGGTCACCGGCGAGGTCAGAGATGAGCCCGGGGAGCGCGCCGGTCACCGATGAGCCGGCGAAGGTGTCGGCGAGGTTCGAGATGCCGGCCACGAGGTCGCAGTGGACACAGCCGGTGTCGGGCGTCGGCGTGGTGCCGAGAACGGAGATGAGCGTGTGGACCACAACGCCGGGCAAGCTCTTCCAGCGACGACGGAGCGCGGGTTTGCTCGTGCCCGCCGCAGCGGCGACGCCCTCCATCGTCAGCGCGCTGTACGGCATCCGATCGAGGAGTTCGAGCACCGCCTCCGTCGCCCTGGCGTCGATCGCCGTGTCGCGAGGCCTTCCCTGCGCCGGGGTCCGGAGCGCCGGCGGCGCGACGTCGAGGTCCAGTTGCGTCATAGACCAAGCGTAGCGTAGATTCATTTCGTTCCGATGCGGAACATTAAACGAGGAGGATCGATGGGCCACGAGCCGAACGATGCGACGACGGAAGCGACGAACATGACGACAGGAACACAGAACACGACGACGGAAACAACCGCCACGGCGACAGCGCACGGCGTCTTCTCCCCCGGCCTCCGCGGCTTCACGATCGGCATCCTCCTCAGCGTCGGAGCCGTCGCGTTCGAGTCCCTCGGCGTGGCGACAATCCTGCCCGTCGTGGCGACGGATCTCGACGGGCTGAGCGGCTACGGCTGGGGACTCTCCGCGCTCATGCTCGCGAACATCGTCGGGACCGTCATCGCGGGGACGGACATCGACCGACGGGGACCAGGCCGCACCGTCCTCGTCGGCAGCGTCGTCTTCGCCGTCGGCTGCCTCATCGCTGGGCTCGCGCCGGACTGGGGTGTGTTCATCGCCGCGCGGGCGGTGCAGGGGCTCGGCGTGGGGGCGATCATGGCCGCCGCCTACAGCCTTGTGGGCATCGCCTATCCGCCGAAGCTCCAGGCCGTGATGTTCGCTTTCCTCTCGTCGGCTTGGACGATCCCCTCGCTCGTCGGGCCGGTCCTCGCCGGGATCATCACGTCGATGGCCGATTGGCGCGTCGTCTTCTGGGCGATCGCGCCCCTCCCCCTGGTGCTGCTCCCCCTCGTCCTCCCCGGCGCCCGGCGAGCGTCGAGACGATCCGTCGAGCCCGTCGCCGGGCGTCGCGGCGTCCCGGCTCCGGTCTGGTTCTCGATCGTCCTCGCCGCAGCGACGTGTGCAGTGCTCTTCGGTCTCGAACTCGACGCGCTCCCGCTCCTCGCCGTCGTCGTCGTGATCGGCCTCGCCGCCGCACTCGTGAGCCTCGGCCGCATCGTACCGACGGGAACCCTGCGGGCCGTCCCGGGCGCACCGGCCGGGATCGTCCTCCGCTTCCTCCTCTGCGCCGTCTACTTCGGCTCCGAGGCGTTCCTGCCGCTCGGACTCACGAGCATCCACGGACTCGACGTCACCCTCGCAGGGCTCGGCCTCGCCGCCGGCGCGCTCGCCTGGACGGCCGGCTCGTTCCTCCAAGCACGTGTCGATGCCGCGAGGCCAGGACTGCGCGTACGCTCCACGATGATCGGCTTCCTCGTCCTCCTGCTGGGAGAGCTCGTGATGGGCGCGGCCGTCGCGGTCCCGAGCATCTGGGCGGGCTGGGCGGTCATCGCCTGGACCGTCGCAGGAGTCGGCATGGGTGTCGCATTCAACGCCGCGACCTCCGCGACGATGGCCGCGACCGCCCTCGAGCACGCGGGTCGGGTGAGCGCAAGCCTGCAACTCGCCCAGACCCTTGCGACCGCCGTCATCGCGGGGGTCGGCGGTGCGATCATCGCTCGCATCGGCGCCACGACACCCGCGTTCCTCGGAGTCTTCGGCCTCACTGCGCTCCTGGGTGCGTTCGGGGCGATCCTGGCCCGCCGGCTCAGTGAGACGCCGCGAGCGCTCGCATCCACACCGCGTTCACCAGAGGCGGAGGGAAGCAGGTCCGACGACCGCCCGTGACGCTGCAGCGGCCTGCGCACACGTGCTGTCGACGACGGCGGCCTGCGCGATGTCGCCGAAGACACCCTCGAGGAGGAACCCTGCGAAGCCGTGGGCCGATGCCGCCACGACGTGCATGAGGTTGACGGCCTCCTTCGCGGAGGACCGCAGCGCTTCGGCTGGTTCGCGGAGCACCTCGAGGACGCCGTCGGCCGCTTCGGCGAGTTCCGGATAGCGGTCCTTCGAGAGTCCGGCACTGAACATCACCTGGAAGAGCGGACGTCGCTCCACGGCGAAGCGCACGTACGCCGAGGCGAAGGCCGCCAGCTGGTCGGCAGGGTCCGTCGCGGCGGCGACTGCTTCGGCGAACCGCCGCCGCTGCTCCTCGTAGCCCGTGACCGCGAGGGCCGCGAGAAGCGCTTCCCGATCGGCGAAGTGCTTGTACGGGGCCGCGACGCTCACGCCCGCGTGGCGGCTCGCATCGGCGAAGGTGAAGCCGTGGGGGCCGCGTTCGGTCACGAGGTCGACGGCCGCGAGCACGAGGGCGTTGCGGAGGTCGCCGTGGTGGTGTCCGATCGGGCGTTTGGCGAGAGTGCTCATCCGACTCACGTTAACAGCATTCGCCCCACGGACGAAGACGGCGACGACGCTCCTGCCGCTCAGCTCCGCCAGTGGTCGTTCGCGACCGCAACCGTCTGGAAGTTGATCGCGATGACCTGCGACGTCGCGATGAGGCTGTCGGCATTGCCTGCGTAGTCCGGGCGAAGCCGCTCCCGCTCCTCGGCAGAGGGTTGCGTCATCTTCACCCCGACGCGAGAGAGCTTGATGGCGAGCTGGAAACCGGCCTCGGGGTCGGCGGTGCGCAGCGTCGGCAGCCAGGATTCGGACATGGTGTCTCCTTCATTTGTCTTCAAACTAAATTGTGCACAACTAGGTTGTGTGCAAGTGAATTGTACACACGGCACCCGTACGATGGAAGCGGAGGCCACGATGACACCGCACCCCGAATCCGCCGACACGGACGAGATCGCGCACGCGCGCTTGGACGATCAGCTCTGCTTCGCCCTGTACGCCGCATCGAAGGCGGTCTCTGGCGCGTATCGCACCCTGCTCAAGGAGCTCGATCTCACCTACCCCCAGTACCTGGCGATGCTCGCCGTGTGGGAGCAGGACGGGCGGACCGTCGCGGAACTGGGCGACAGCCTCAGCCTCGATTCCGGCACGCTGTCGCCGCTCCTCCAGCGCCTCGAGCGCTCTGGACTCATCCGCCGCGAACGGAGCGACCGCGACGAGCGCGTCGTGCGCATCCACGCGACTCCGGACGGCCTCGCCATGGAGGCGCGTGCCACACCGGTCCGCATCGCGGTCGAATCCTCCACCGGTCTCGACGACGGGGCGTTCGCCGCGCTCCGAGAACAGCTCCACACGCTCACCGCGACCGTGACAGGCGCGCCCGTCGGCGACGCGCGCGCGGACCGCGCCGACTGAGGGGCAGGCGGCGCCTGCAAGGCACGAAAAAGCCCCGAATCTCTCGATTCGGGGCTTCGCTCGCCCGAAGGCAAGACACTGGTGGACCCAGCGGGATTCGAACCCGCGACCTCTTCATTGCGAACGAAGCGCGCTACCAACTGCGCCATGGGCCCAAGTGCTGAATCAGGCTATCACGTCCGGAAGGCCCTTCCGTGACACCGCGGTTCAGGACTTCGCGGCAGCGGCATCCGCCTCAGCGTGCTCCCGGATGAGACGGGCGAGATCGACGTCGCGGAGCCACCGCAGACGTTGCGCACGCGCCCTGCGATACGAGTCGTCGACGACCGGTTCATCAGCCACTCGGTCCAGATTCGCCTCGATGGCGCGGGCGATGTCCTCCCACGCGCGTTCCCGGGCGGCTTCAGCGAGCTCGGCGACGAACGCTTCGTCATCGCGGGCTTTCGCGAGCGCTTCCGAGAGGCCGGAGTAGACCGCACGACGCCGCGACAGCGCCGCGAGGTCACCCGCACGGTAGTCGTGCTGGTGCCGGGCGCTCCCGCGCCTCTGGAACGCGGCCTGCCGCTCCTCCCCGACGCGCTCGGCGTATTCTGCCTGCTCGTCGGCCATCCTGCCGAGCTCGAATCGTACGGCAGCCGCAGTCGCGTCCGGGTCGTACGGTTCACCGTCCCGCAGGGCACGGACGACGATCCAGTTCTTGACCTCGACCACCGCCCACGAGCGGGCGATCAGCAGCCCGTCGTCGACCGCGTGGGAGACGGGAGGCGGCTCGACCTCAGGCGGCGCCACGTAGGGTCGTGCCAGCTTTCGCCGACCCTTGCGCCACCCGACCATCGAACCCTCATCTCACCGTGCGGTCCGCACCGAGCAACGGAGCGACCACACTCGTTCGAGTGTAATCGGCGGCACCGACGCGATGGGGTGCGGGACGTGAACAGGAGACGGGACCACGGGTCCGCCGGGCGCCGAAGGCGTCCTGCTCAGCTCGCGGCGCGGCGACGCTGCAGGAGCGACGAGGCCGCGATCTCGCCCTCGTCGATGACGCCCATGCTCGCGAAGCGGCTGGGGGCTGGAGCGGACGGCGCAGCCTCTGCGGCGGGAGCCGGAGCGGCGACGGGACGCTTGGGGGCGAGGACCGGGACCTCCGGCTGGAGCTGCTCCGCCTTGGACGCCATCGCTTCGAGCATCGCAGCACGACGCAGTTCCGCGTAGGCGTCGGCCTTGGCGAGTTCGCTCGCGGCCGAGGACCCCTCGGAGAGGTACAGCGGCTTCGGGATGGGCGTCGGGGTCCACGAGGTGGGGACGACGACGGCTTCCGGTTCCGCGTACTCGTAGAGCTCGGAGGCCGCACGCTTGACGGTGACGCCGGCCACGAGGATGGGCGCCGTGGCACGACGCGACACCGCGGACATGCGACTGAGTGCACCGAGCGCGACGAGGGTCACGGTCGCGGAGCCGACGAGGAGGAACGCACCGGCGCCTGAGACAATCGCGGAGGTGCCGAAGACGAGGCCGATGATGCTCGCGACGAGCATGGTCGTCGCGAGGAGGCGGGCACGACGACGGCTGCGCGCCATCCGTGCGGCGCGGGCGTTCCGTTGCGCCGAGCGCGCGGCGGCTTCTGCGGCACGAGCTTCCGCTTCTGCCTGGACGGCACGGGCTTCCGCCTCGCGTCTCGCCTGCTCGGCCTTGGCGAGCTCGATGCGCGCTGCGGCATCCGCGGTCGCCTTCGACTTCGCTTCGAGCTGCTTGAGGATCTTGCGTTGCGCTGCGACTTCGCGCGCCGTGGCGTCGAGGCGGACCGCTTCGGGCACCTCGGAGGTCTCTGCGAGCACTCGCAGGGTCTGCTGCAATCGGATCGCGTTCCGCTCGCTGGCCGAGAACTGACTGTCGCGCACCCACGAGGGCACGAGATAGATCAGCCACAGCATCGCCGCGACCAGAATGATCACCCCACCGCTCAGGAATCCACCGTCCATGGGATGACCGTACAAGGCTCTTGCGCTGCAGGACGCGACGACGCCCCGTGTGTCACAGATCTGTTGCGAGGATCCTCAGCGTTTATTCCCGCCCTTCGACAGGCTCAGGGACCGACACAATGGTCAGGGGCCGGGGAATGATTCGGGATCGGGGACCGACGGACCCGCTCAGAGCGACGGGAACGGCGATGCCGCCGCGCGGCGGTCCGCTTCCGGGATCGCGGCGGCCTCCTTGGACACCTGCCCCTCGAGCCAGCGCGCGAGCACGCCGTGCGGGAGCTCCTCGCGGACGAGCGCGAAGCAGAAGTGGTCGCGCCAGTCGCCGTCGATGTGGATGAAGCGGCGACGCAGGCCCTCGTAGCGGAAGCCCAGCTTCTCGACGACCCGGAGGCTCGGACCGTTCTCCGGCCGGATGCAGATCTCCATGCGGTGCAGTTGCAGCTGACCGAAGCAGTAGTCCGTCGCGAGGGCCACGGCGGCCGGAGTGACGCCACGGCCGGCGAAGCGTTCTGAGACCCAGTAGCCGATCGATGCCGATGCGACCGAACCGTAGGTGATGCCGGAGACGTTCAGCTGTCCAGCGAATTCGCCGTCGTACTCGATGATGAACGGCACACCGCCGCCTGTGCGCGCGTGGTTCTGGAGGGAGCGGATACTCGCCTTCACGTCGGTCTGGACGGGACCGTACGGGCTCGTCGCCTCCCACTGCTGCAACCAGGAGCGGTTCTCGATGAGTTCGCGTTCGAGCGCGCGGGCATCACGGACCCGGATCGGGCGAATGCTCACACGACCATGCTTCAGTACCGGTACGACCTGCACCATGTGCACCCCTCTCGCGACTCTCGAGAGCTTAGTAGAGCGATGGCCGCGAACCGGCGAAGCACTCGCCCGGAACACCGCAGGGCAGCCGATCGGATCGGCCGCCCTGCGGGTGGTTCGGATGGACCTCGCGGCATGGTCGCCGCCAGCGGTTACTCGCTGAGCTTCGCCGAGAACTCCTTGAGCCACGGACGCAGGTCCGGGCCGAGGTCCTCGCGGTCGACCGCGAGCTGCACGATCGCCTTGATGTAGTCGAGGCGGTCTCCCGTGTCGTAGCGACGGCCGCGGAAGATGACGCCGTACACGCCGCCCGTGCCCTCGACGTCGCCCGCCATCTCCTGGAGCGCGTCGGTCAGCTGGATCTCGCCGCCCTTGCCCGGCTCGGTGTGCTCAAGGATGCCGAAGACCTCCGGCTTCAGGACGTAGCGACCGATGATCGCGAGGTTCGAGGGAGCGTCCTCCTTGGCGGGCTTCTCCACGAGGCCGGTCACTCGGACGACGTCGGGGTCGTCGGTCGCCTCGACGGCGGCTGCGCCGTACATGTGGATCGTGTCCGGGTCGACCTCCATGAGCGCGATGATGGTCGCGTTGCGACCTTCCTGCTCTTCGAGCATGCGCTCGAGGAGGACGTCGCGTGCGTCGATGAGGTCGTCGCCGAGGAGGACGGCGAAGGGCTCGTCTCCGATGTGGCGCTTGGCGCGCAGCACCGCGTGGCCGAGGCCCTTCGGGTCGCCCTGGCGGAGGAAGTGGATGTCGGCGAGCTCGCTGGACTCGTTGACCTTCTCGAGGCGCTGCGTGTCGCCCTTCTTCGCGAGGTTGAGCTCGAGCTCGGTCACTCGGTCGAAGTGGTTGGCGAGTGCGTTCTTGTTGCGGCCGATGATCATGAGGACGTCGGCGAGACCGGCGTTGACGGCCTCCTCCACGACGTACTGGATGGCCGGCTTGTCGACGACCGGCAGCATCTCCTTGGGCATGGCCTTCGTCGCTGGCAGGAATCGGGTCCCGAGCCCCGCGGCAGGGATGACGGCTTTTGTGATTCGTGAGGTCATGGGCCGACCCTATCGGTCTTCCGTGTGCGACAGAATGCCCCGCGCACCCCGTACAGGGGGTGTATTGTCCGGTTCGCGGACAGCGAACCACAATGACGGACAGCCCGCCAGGTCCGGCCTCGGCGCCGTTGGCGCTTAGAATGGCTCCCATGACGAGCCCGGCCGAGCACGAGAAGCGCGCACTGCGCGCCGAACTCCGCGAACGGCGCGAACTGATGACGTCGTCCGAGAAGGAACGCGCGTCGATCGGACTCACCGACAATCTCCGTGCGCTCGTCGAACGCACGGGCGCATCCTCGGTCGCGTGCTACCTCTCCTCCCCCAGTGAACCCGACACGCGTCCGTTCCTCCGCTGGGCCCAGGAGCGCGGGATGCGCATCCTCTTCCCCGTCACCCGGGCCGACGGCCTGCTCGATTGGACGGTCGGCGAAGCCGGCATCGAGACGGAAGGCTTCGCCGGGACACCGGAGATCGAAGGCGAACGACTCGGCCCCATCGCGATCAACGACGTCGATCTGATCCTCGTGCCCGCCGCAGCCGTCGACGGCACCGGGCTGCGCATGGGTTGGGGTCGCGGCTACTTCGACAAGACGCTCGGCTCCATGGAGCAGTGCCCGCCCGTCTACGCGATCCTCTACGACGGCGAAATACTCGACCAGGTGCCCAGGGAAGTGCACGACGAGCCGGTCGGCGGCGCAGTCACCCCGACCAGGATCCTCGACTTCACCCCAGCGCGCCCGCGCCGCTGATTCAGCACACCTTCAGGAGATCACGTGCCAACCTACGCTTACCGCTGCACCGAGTGCGGCAATGCCTTCGACGTGCAGCAGGCGTTCACCGAGGACTCGCTCACCGTCTGCCCGTCGTGCGGCGGCAAACTCCGCAAGCTCTTCAGCGCCGTCGGCGTGACGTTCAACGGTTCGGGCTTCTACCGCACTGATTCGCGTGCAGGTGCGTCGAAGTCGTCCTCGGTGCCCGCATCGTCGTCGTCCTCCGACTCCGGTTCCTCGTCGGGCGGTTCCTCGTCCAGCGGATCGAAGTCGGACTCCGGCTCGTCGAGCAGTTCCAGCAGCGGCTCGAGCGGTTCCTCCTCCAGCAGCTCCTCCTCCGCCCCCGCGTCGAGTGGTGCCTCCAGCAACTGAGCGGCTAGCGTAGAGCGGAGTCGGATCCATCCGCTCCACTTGGAAGGTGCTTATGCTCAAGGGATTCAAAGAGTTCGTCCTGCGCGGGAACGTCATCGATCTCGCCGTGGCCGTGGTCATCGGCGCAGCGTTCACCGCAGTCGTCAACTCGCTCGTCGAGAACATCTTCAACCCGCTGCTCGGTGCGCTGTTCAAGTCGGACAGCCTCGCCACGGCGTTCGTCGTCGAGATCCCGACGCTCACGGGCGAACCGGCCAAGGTCGCCTTCGGCGCGTTCATCGGCGCACTCATCCAGTTCGTGCTCGTGGCTGCGGTCGTCTACTTCGTGATCGTCGTCCCGATGAACCACTTCAAGCGGGTCACGACCAAGCCGACGGTCGCCGACGAGCCTGCCGCTCCGAGCGAGCTCTCGCTCCTCACGGAGATCCGCGACCTGCTGAAGACCGGCGAGTCCTCGCCGCTGCCTCCGGCGCGCGACGACACGACCGACGGTCGCTGACAACCGTTCCCGAACGACACGGGTCACGTCCCGCCGCACTCACCAGTGCGGCGGGACGTTCCGTTTGAGCTCATCGTCGTTGCCGCCTGTGGACGGCTTCGCTCCGCCCCAGGCCAGATCAGTGTCCTCGGACGCCTTCACCGGCGCACTCGGCAGCTGCGGTTCAGGATCGGTGCCTGGAGCCCCAGGGCGCTGGACGCGACGAGACCGCTTCGAGCGCACGATGGGCGCCTCAGCGGGCTCAGGGCCCTGATCGGTCACGATCAGTGCCGCGGGACCTGCACCGGGATCGGCGCGGTGTCGAGGTGTTCAGTCGTGTGGAGGCCGAGGACGGCGGCCACGCGCACAGCGACGGCTTCCGCATCGGCGAACAGGTCGAAGCTGTGGACGCGGACGTAGTGCCAGCCGAGGCGGCGCAGGACGTCGGGCCGGAGGCGCAGCGACTCCCGGAGACTGGTCTCCGCCAGCTGCGCATCGCACTCGACCACGACCGCTCGGCCGTTGTAGGCGGCCACGAGCGCGAGCTTGCCCCGGTAGCCCATGTCCACGCGCATTCCGAGCGTCTCGAGGCGTGTGGCGAGGTCGACGAGCATCGGTTCCGCTTCGTGGGTCGCCTGGTCTTCAGCGGCGCGACGGGTCGTGTCGGTGAGGATCCGCGCGAGCGCGAGGATGCCGTGCTGCACGCGGGCCTGGTCGAGGTCCTCTGGCCGCATGCACGACACGATGACCATCGAGCGACGGGCACGGGTCATGCCGACGGCGAGCAAGCGGTCCCCGCCGGGCTGACCGAGGGATCCGAAGTCCGAGAGGACGCGGCCGTGCGGCGTGAGGCCGTAGCCGATCGAGAAGATCACGCGGTCGCGGCTCTCGGCCACGGACTGCTCGAGCGTGAGGACCGTGAACGGTTCGGCGCGCTCCCGCAGCAGGAAGTCGGAGAGGTCGGCCCTGCGTGCGAACGCGGCCAGGACGGCCTGCTGCACGCGCACGGCGTGCTTCTGGCTCGCGGTGACGACCATGAGCGATTCGCGCGGACGGTTCGAAGCGTGTTCGAGGACGAGTTCGACGACGCGCTCGACCTCGACGTCGACGCTCTCGATGGCGCCCGTGACGGGGTCGGGCATGCCGAGGCCGCCCGGCACGTAGTCGAGGCTCAGGCTGCCGTGGCCGAGGAATGATCCCGCCCACGGGAGCGAGTCGATCTGGCCGCCGTAGAAACGCTCGTTGACGAGCTCGGCGAGGTCCTCGCCGCCCGCACGGTAGCTGCGGGTGAGCATGAGGGTCGGGAGCACGGCGCTCAGACGTTCGAGTGCCGAATCGCGGTGCAGCTCGCCGTGGTCCGCGCCGTGCTCGACCGGGTGGTCGATGTCGTCGACGCCGATCGTGAACGGTGACGGGCTCTGCGTGACGGGGTCGCCGAACGCGACGACCTGGCGTGCGCGGCGGATCGCGTCGACGTTCTCGGCGAGGAGGGTCGCACCCGCGTCGACGAGGAAGACGGCGTCGAAGGTCGCCGCCTCCGGGATGCGGGGCACGTCGTACGGCGAGACGAGCCATACGGGAGCGAGGATGCGCGAGAGCGTCGGAGCGGCGGATTCGAGCTCGCCGGAGGAGACCTGGCCATCGCGCTTCAGGAGGGTGCGGAGCGCCATCCCCTCGGCCGGGTGATCGACGAGACCGATCTTCCAGGTGTCCGCGAGAAGCGATGCGAGGAGCTGACCAGAGGCCGAGGCGTGCGCTTCGTCGACGAGGCGGAAGTCGGACTCGAGGCGTTCGACGACGGTCGTGTTGGCGCCGAGCAGTCCGCGATCCTCCATGAGGACGTGTTCGAGCATCGACTGCCACCAGGCGAGTTCGAGCTCGTCTGCGAGGCGAGAGGCCGGTACGTGGCGGTCAGAGAGGTCCACGAGGAGGTCTCCGAGACCCTGCTCCCGGAGGCCGGCGAGGATCGCCGTGCGCTCCTGCAGGTTGTGGAGCACTTCGGACTCGGTCGCGAGTTCGGAGATCGTACGGACGAGCGTGGGGATGGGCAGGCGTCCGAGGCGATCGGGCGTGCCAGCGATGCCGAGCGGCTCGTCGACGCGCTCGAGGTCCTCCGCGACGCGCTGGTACGCCTGCTCGACGTCCGCGATGCCGATCGGCACCTCCGGAGGCGCACCGGTCGTCACGTAGCGCTGCCACAGCGTCCGCTGCTGCTGGATGCGGCGGAGCGACCCGTTCATGTCCGGGACGTGGGCGCCGGGGCGCAGGTATTCCTTGGCCAGGGCCTTGAGCCGGCGTCGGCTGGCCGAGGACATCGCTGCGGAGTCCTTGCGCGAACTCGTCGCCACGATGAGGTCGGCGAGCGAACGGTCGAACACGTCCGGCTGGAAGCGGTCGAGCGTCTCACGGATGTCGGCGAGGAGGCGCAGGTAGATGCCGAGCTCGTCGATCGATTCGAACGGGCGCATCTGCGTCTGCCCGATGAGGTCGTACGCGCGCTGCAGGAGCTGCGGGAGGTCCTTGCGGTGCAGCTTCTTCGCGAGCTCGTGCGTGGCCTTCGCCTCGTCGGTCGTGTCGAACGATGCGCCGTACCAGGGCGAGTCGCTCGGACCGTACTTGAACTCGCCGAGCGATGCGGCCGCTTCGAGGGCTTCCGCAGCGCGATCGCGGCCGGCCGCGAGCCGGATGAGCGAATCGCGGTCGAGGCGGATGAGTGTGCCGGGCGGGGTCGGCAGCTTGGAGAGGCGTGCAAGGGCGTCGAGGGCGTCGACGACGGACACCCGCAGATCGGGATCGGTCGATGCGACGGACGTCCGGTAGTCGAGCAGCACACGACGGAGGCGGACGAGGGCGTCGTCCACTTCGCCGACCTGCGGCGGCACGGCGCGTTCGTTGCGCGTGATCGCCTGGATGATGTCGCGACGGAGGCTTCCCGGAGAGACGCAGAGGCCGGGCAGACCGACCTTGTCGAGACGGTGGCGGATGCCGTCGAGCGTGGAGCGGCGCGGGCTCACGACGAGGACGCGCTTGTGCTGCGCGGCGAGAACGCCGATGGCGTTCACGATTGTCTGCGTGCCGCCCGTGCCGGGGAGCGTGGTCACGACGAGGGAGTTGCCCGCGCCGATCTGCGCGATGACGTTCTCCTGCTCGACGTCCGCGTCCAGGAGGAGCGTGTCGGTCGACGGCGGGCGATCGTCCTGTCCGGGGGCGTCGACCGGCTTGAACCCGCTGCGCACGAGGCGACCGGCTTCGTTGTCGCCGGCGACGGCGTCGAGGATGGAGTGGTTGAGCTGCGCGGCGTCCTCGAGGAGCGAGTGCCCGACGGCTCCGAACGACGACACGAGCAGGCGGGGCTGGACACTGAACCAGTCGAGGCCGGACGCGAGCATCCGCAGGCGGTCGATGACGGGCTGCGGCTTGAACACGCCGCCCGATTCGCTCAGCGCGACGAACTCGTCGGCGTCGAAGGTGATGCCGAACTGCTCGCGCAGTGCACGGACGAGTTCGGGGTTGGCGTAGGTGCCGCCGCGCAGCTTGACCTCGAAGTCACGGCCGTAGCGGCGGATGGCGAGCGGGCGCAGGAGCACGGGGGCGCAGAAGTCCTCGCCGTTGTGCTTCCACTGCGCGAGTCCGACGGCGAGGTGGACGGAGTCGATGCCTCGGACGGTGGAGAGCTCGATGCCCTTCGTCGTGATGCGGTCCGCAGCACGCTTCGCGGCGCGGAGGGCGATCTCGTCGCGGATGAGGTTCGAGAGCAGCGTGGACTTGCCTGAGATGAACTGGGGCAGGCCGCCGGGGTGGGTCGAGCTCAGTTCGACGCGCGTGCTCGGCGCGTCGACGAAGTGCAGGAGGGGCGACGGTCCGCCGACCTCCTCGAGCTGTCGGCGCCATCCGGCGAGCGCGGTCTCGACGACGCCTGCCGCGGGCGCGACATCGCCGTCGGGGAGGGCAGCACCCTCCGACACGCGCTCGAACTCTGACGTCACGTTCGCGTCATCCCGTCTCTTCTCCAACCGCCACACACTTGCACCCTAGACGCCAACTGAGGAAATACCCGGCAATCATCACGGGTTTTCGTCGACTTGGCCCCCGAATCCGGGTCAGACGCGATCGAAGGGCCCGATCTCGGCCGCGTGCGGTCCCCGGCGGCCCCTCGAACAGTGCCGGCGCCTCCGGGGTTCAGGACACACCGAGGATGCCGGAGAGGACCATGACGGCGGTCCCGCGGAGCACGATATCGCTGCCCTGCTCGGTCATCCGGAGCCGCACTCCGCCGTGGAATTCGGTCATCGTACGCGCTTGCACGGTGGCCATCGCCGTGTCCATGAGCACTCCGGCGAGGAGGTCCTCCGGTCCGCTCAGGACGATCTCCGAGAGATTGAGCGCACCGACGATCGCGGCGAGCGAGATGCCGAGACGGAGCCCCGCCGCCGCCAGGATCTCGGCGCGTCGCGCGTCGGTCTCGTCCGCGGGAAGCCCAGCGGCCTCCGCGGCATCGATGAGGCCGCGCAAGTGCGGGACGGCCAGCCAGGCCTCTAGGCAACCGCGCTTGCCGCACGCGCATTCCGGCCCACCGTCCGTGCCGACGACGACGTGCCCGATCTCGCCCGCTGCGAACCGACTGCCGAACATGAGCTGGCCGCCGACGAGCAGTCCGGCGCCGACGCCCTGGCTCACCTTGACGAGCATGAGGTCGCTCGCGCCGCCGCCGAAGGAGTACTCGGCGAGCACGGCGGCGTTGGCGTCGTTGGCGACGAGGACGGGGACCTGTGCGACGCGTTCGATCGCGCCCTGGAGGTCGACGTCCTTCCACTGCAGGTTGGGGGCGCTGCGGACGACGCCGGAGACGTCGACGATGCCGGGCGAGCCCACGCCGACGCCGAGCACCTCGACGCTCGTGAGCGCGAGCAGCGCTTCGGCGAGCCCCACCGCCTTCGCGATGGCCTCGTCCCCCTTGGCCCCTTCGAGCGCCACGTCGCGGGCGACGACGATGTCACCGTCGAGCGTGAGGACGGCGCCGCGGAACACCCGCGTGTCGGAGAGGTCCAGGCCGACGATCTGGAACTCGTCGCGGTTGATGTCGATGAGCGTCGCCGGCTTGCCGGGTCGCGCGGATTCGCGCAGGCCGACCTCGACGATGAGGTTGTCGGCGATGAGCGAGGCGACGAGGTCGGAGATGCTCACCCGGGTGAGACCGGTGGCGCGGGCGATGTCCGCCCGGCTCATGGCTCCGCTCGCGAAGAGCGTCTGCATGACGAGAGCGCGGTTGTGTCCGCGCGCGTGCTCGGGGAGGACCTTCGCGCTCGGGCGGAGGCGGCGGCCCGGAGCGTACGAGAAGGTGTCGAGGCGCTCGACGCCGCTCTCCCCGTCCACGTACCCTCCGACACTCATAGAGCCAAGTAAACCAGTCCGGAGGCGCTTCCCCCGCTTCCGCGGAACCGATTGCAGCGCGTTTCGCCCGACCGACCCGAGTCGGTCGATCGGCCCATTCAACGTACCGGTCCACCCGCTCGTCACCAGATGGTCACCGACACGTCCCCTCCAGGGCACCGCTTCGCCGTGCCGCCGTCCGACCATGGTCCCGTGAGGATCGCAATCGTGGCCGAGTCGTTTCTTCCGCAGATGAACGGCGTCACCCACTCGCTCCTGCGGGTCATGGAACACCTGGCGGAGCGGGGCGACGACGTCCTCGTGATCGCCCCGAGCGGCGGGCGGGACACCCCGCACCAGCACGGCTCCGCCCGCGTGGACGGGCTTCCCTCGTTCGCCCTCCCCCGCTACCGCAACGTCAGGCTCGCGGCGGGCGGCGTCCGGCGCATCACGACGCTCCTCCGCGGCTTCAGCCCCGACGTCGTCCACCTCGCTTCGCCGTTCGTCCTCGGGTGGCGCGGCGTGCAGGCGGCCGAACGGCTCGGCATCCCCACTGTCGCGGTGTACCAGACCGACGTCCCCGCGTACGCGGTCCGGTACGGCTTCCCCGCCGCGGAGCCGCTCCTCTGGCAGCACGTCGAACGCATCCACCGGCGCGCGACGATCACGCTCGCCCCGTCGACGCACGCGCTCGCGCAGCTCAAGGCCCACGGCGTCGACCGGTTGCGGCTGTGGGTGCGCGGCGTCGACGCGGTCCGGTTCTCCCCGACGAAGCGGAGCCTCGCCTGGCGCGACGCGATCGCCCCGGCGGGCGAGCGAATCATCGGCTACGTCGGCCGGTTGGCCGCCGAGAAGCAGGTCGAGGACCTAGCCGTGCTCTCGGCCATCCCGAATACGCGGCTCGTCATCATCGGCGACGGGCCGCTGCGACCGATGCTCGAACAGAAGCTCCCCGGAGCAGTGTTCGTCGGGTTCCTCGGTGGCGATGAGCTCGCGACCGCGATGGCGAGCCTCGACGTCTTCGTGCACCCCGGTGAGTCCGAGACGTTCTGCCAGACCATCCAGGAGGCGATGGCGTCGGGCGTGCCCGTCGTCGCGACGGGTCGCGGAGGCCCCGTCGATCTCGTCGATTCGAGCCGGACGGGCTGGCTGTACGAACCCGGCCGTCTCGAACAGTTGGCCGGATTCGTGCGCGACCTCGTGGGCGACGACGTCAAACGGGCGGCCTTCGGCTCCGCCGCCCGCGCGAGTGTCGAAGCGCGCACCTGGAAGAGCGTCAGCAGCGCCCTCGTCGGCCACTACAGCGACGCCGTCGAGCTCCACGCGGGCGCCTCGACGATGCTGCCCCAGCCCCGTCGGCGGTTCGCGCGGCGCCAGGGCTGAAGGGCCGACCGCCCGGCGCTACTCGGTCGGGTAGCTCACGCCGATCTGACGACGGATCTCGTCCATCGTCTCCATGATGCTGATCGTCTCGGAGACGGGCAGGCGTGCGCCGCTCAGCTCACCGGACGCGACGATCTGCTCGAGCTCCCACGCCTGGTACTGCATGCCGCGGCCGGCGACGTCGGAGGTGTAGCTCTCGATGACCTCGCCGTCGGGACCGAGGACGCGGAAGTCGGCCGGGTCCTGCCAGGTGCGGTCGATCTCGATCCACGCCTTCGTGCCGACGATCGATGCGCGGTTCGGCCCGGGGGCGCGGCTCGACGAGAGCGTGACGGCCGTCGCACCGCCAGCGTAGGTGAAGAGCGTCGTGACGTCCGTGTCGGTGCCGATGTCCTGGATCGTCGCGGTCGACTGGATCCGTTCGGGCGTGCCGAAGAGGTCCGAGGCGAACGAGATCGGGTAGACGGCGAGGTCGAGGAGCGCTCCGCCGCCGAGTGCGGGGGCGTTGATGCGGTGCTGCGGGTCGGTCGAGAGCAGCTGGTTGTGACCGGCCGTGACGTTGCGCAGTTCACCGAGCGTGCCGGCGGCGATGATCTCGCGGATGCGGTCCATGTGCGGGAGGAAGCGGCTCCACATCGCTTCGAGGACGACGAGGCCCTTCTCTGCGGCGAGCGCCACGACGGCCTGCGCCTCGGCGGCGTTGAGGGTGAACGGCTTCTCGATGAGCACGTGCTTGCCGGCGTTCAGCGCCAGGATCGCCTGCTCGGCGTGGAAGGGGTGGGGCGTCGCGATGTAGATCACGTCGACCTCAGGATCGGCGACGAGCGACTCGTAGCTCGTGTGCACGTTGGGCACGGAGAACTCGGCAGCGAAGTCGTCGGCGGTCGCCTGCGAGCGCGAACCGACGGCACGGACGTCGAAGCCGTGGAGGACGAGGTCCGCCGCGAACGCCTTCGCGATCCCGCCGGGTCCGAGGATGCCCCAGCGCAACCCGTTCGACTGCGTGCCGTTCGTCATGTGTTCTCCCTTGAATCGTGTGGGAAAAGCCTACTGGAGCGGATGCTCGTCGCCGTCCGTCCGGGCGGACGTCCTCCTTCGGGGACTCGTTCAGTCGAGCGCCCCGATCTATGCTTGTCCCGCACTGTCGCGATTCCGGATGCCGAACCATCCGACGACGGCGCCATGTGGGAGGGACATGATGAGCACGTTCGCACACCGTTCGGCGGGGGTGGTCGTGGGGGCGATCGTCCTCGGCACCGCCTTGACCGCCTGCGTCGGGGAACCGCCGAAGCCTCCCGTGACGATCGTCGTCACCGAGACGGCGACACCGACGCCGACTCCGACTCCGACCCCACCGCCCGCGGCCGCCCCACAGCCGGCCCCGGAGCCTGCTCCCATCGTCCCGAACGATCCGGCGAAGCCCGCGGAACCGCTTCCGGAGGGTCCCGCGTTCGATCTCGGCGCGATGCCGGGCGCCCAGGGGCCCGTCACGACGGACGGCGACGGCAATCCGCTCTCCTACACGGTCGTCTCCGGTGATGCGTTCTTCGAGATCTCGCAACGCTTCGACGTCCCGCAGCAGCAGCTCTTGCGGATGAACCCGTCGATCCCCGGTCTCGGACTCGACATCTACATCGGCGACGTCATCAACCTCGACTGGACGACGACCAAGTAGCTGTGGAGATCGGGTGGCGGGGAGGTCGGCGGGTCACCGTCAACCGAACGGGATCGCTCCGACGAGCACCCCGACGACGAGCATCAGGACCGACACGAGCGCCGCACGCCACAGGACCTTCTTGTGGTGGTCGCCGAGGTTCACGCTCGCGAGCGAGACGAGTAGCAGGATCGCCGGAACGAGCGGGCTCTGCAGATGGACGGGCTGACCCGTGATCGACGCCCGCGCCATCTCGACGGGCGTGATCCCGAAGTTCGCCGCGCTCTCCGAGAGGATCGGCAGGATGCCGAAGTAGAAGGCGTCATTGCTCATGAAGAAGGTCATCGGGATACTGAGGACACCCGTGATGACGGCGAGGAACGGACCCAGCGCGTCCGGGATGATCGCGACGAGCCAATCGGCCATCGCCGTCACCATGCCCGTGCCGTTCAGCACGCCGATGAGCACACCGGCGGCGAGCACCATCGAGACGACGCCGACGATGCTCGGCGCGTGCGCGACGATCTCCTTCGACTGCTGCGCGAGCTTGGGGAAGTTGATCAGGAGGGCGATGCCCGTGCCCACCATGAACACGTAGGGCAGCGGAACGAGGTCGAGGACCAGGAGCACCATGACGGCGATCGTGAGAGCGAGATTGAACCAGATCAGGCGAGGGCGGAGCGTGTCACGGTCCGGGTCGAGCATCGTGTCTGCCATCGCCGTGTCGTCCGGCCGGACGAGCGTCGCGAGCGATCCGCGGCGCGGACGGGCGAACGACGTCGCCATGCCGCCGGTCAGCGGTGCGGCGGCCGATCCTCCACCGGAAGCCGCCGCAGCGATCCCGGAACCGCCTGAACCGCCGGAGCCGAGGCCCTGCCCGTTCCCGAGGCCCTCGCCGAGCATCCCGAGCGCACCGACCCGCTTCCGCTCCCCCAACCCGAGGATCCAGGAGAACGCGAAGACCAGGACGAGCCCGGCGGCGAGCGACGGCAGCATCGGCACGAAGATCTCGGTCGGCGAGACCCCGAGGGCGGACGCGGCCCGCACCGTCGGTCCGCCCCACGGCACGATGTTGAGGGTCCCGTTCGCGAGACCGGCGACGCACGTGAGGACGACGGGGTTGAGACCGAGGCGCAGGTAGATGGGGAGCATCGCCGCCGTCGTGACGATGAAGGTCGTCGAGCCGTCACCGTCGAGTGAGACCGCGGCTGCGAGGATCGCCGTCCCGAGGACGATCTTGGCCGGGTCGTCGCCGAGCGCACGGACGATGAAGCGCACGAGCGGGTCGAAGAGCCCCACGTCGATCATGATCCCGAAGTACATGATGGCGAACATGAGCAGCGCGGCCGTCGGTGCGAGGTTGCCGATCGCTTCGAGCACCATGTCGCCGAGGCCGAGACCCGCGCCGGCGAAGAGCCCGAAGATCGTCGGGACGATGATGAGGGCCACCATGGGGGTGAGCCGTTTGGTCATGATGAGCACCATGAAGGTGAGGATCATCGCGAATCCCAGGATTACCAGCACGTCGACTCCTTTGTCTGAACGGTGGACCGTCGGTCCGGTGTCAGGCTAGGCGAGCCGGTCCTCGGCGTCGTGCTATTCCGCGTTCGGCTCGGATCTGCCGATTGACGCACCTTGTGCGCATTGTGCTCACGGCCCGCCGAGCCGTCGACGGACGTCCTCGGCCGTAGCATCGGAGAATGGTCGACGTCGACACGCCGAGACGGCCCCGCCTCCGGTTCGCCACGCACGTGCTGCTCCTGCAGCTGCTCGTGGTGACGGTCGTCATCGCGATCGGGAGTGCGATCTCGATCTGGGCCGGGGTGCAACGGCTCGCGCACGAAGCGCAGTCGACGGCGCTCGCGATCGCGCAGAGTGTCGCCGAGGACGTCGATGTCCGACGCCAGGTCACCCTCGAGTCCCAGGACGACGGCGAACCGGACCAGGCGGCCCTCGCCCGTGGCCCGCTCGTCGACATCGCCGACGCCGTCCAGGCCAGGACGGGAGCGCTCTTCGTCGTGATCACCGACGACCGCGGCATCCGCCTCGCCCACCCGGACGAGGCCCAACTCGGTCAGCACGTGAGCACGAGCCCGGACGCGGCGCTCCGCGGTGAGGAGACCGTCTCGTGGGAGACCGGAACACTCGGTCCGTCGGCTCGCGCGAAGGTCCCCGTCTACGCGATGGGAGCGACCGAGCACGGTGCGGAGGATGTCGTCGGCGAGATCAGCGTCGGCCTCGCGCCCCAGCGGGTGTTCGGCGACGTCGTCCGGGACGTCATCCCGATCGCACTCGGCGTCATCGCCTCGATCCTCGTCGGCATCCTCGCCTCCATCCTGATCAGGCGTCGGCTCAGCCGATTGACCCTCGGCCTGCAACCGGAGGAGCTCTCTGCGCTCGTCCAGAACCAGGCGGCCGTGCTGGGAGGCGTCGGCGAGGGAGTGCTCGCGGTCTCGCCTGGCGGGATCGTCACGGTGTGCAACGACCAGGCCGCGCGACTCTTCGGCGTGGGGGACAGCGTCGGTCGACGATTCGACTCGCTCGGTCTGCCAGCCGTGCTCGCGGAGCTCGTCGGCGGTTCCGGGGACTCGGCGGAGCCCGTCCAGCTCGTCGTCGGTCAGCGTGTGCTCTTCGTCGACGTGCGGACGGTCTTCCACGACGGCTCAGATCTCGGCCGGGTGCTCGTCGCCCGCGACCGCACCGACGTCGAGGCGCTCACCCGTCGGCTCGATGCGGTCGCTGCGATGACGACGGCGCTGCGGGCGCAGCGCCACGAGTTCGCCAACCGGCTCCACACGATCTCGGGGCTGCTCGAACTCGGTCAGGATGAAGAGGCGCGCAGCTACCTCGCGAACGTGCTCGACCACGGGCCGCTCAAGTACCCGGTCGAGCACGCGGATCGGTTGACCGAGCCGTACCTGCAGGCGTTCATCGGCGCGAAGGGCGTCGAGGCCGCCGAGCGCGGAGTGCTGCTGACCCTCGGTTCCGAAACCCTCGTGTCCGGATCGCTGTGCGATCCTGAGGACGTGACCACCGTGCTCGGCAATCTCATCGACAATGCGATCACAGCCGCCGTCGCCGGGCGGGCCAGACCCGCCTGGGTCGAAGTCGAGGTCCTCGACCACGGTTCCGAACTGCACCTCTCCGTCATGGACTCCGGTGACGGCGTCGATCCGGATCCACAGCCGTCGCAGCTCGGCGACGGCGACGGCGGCGGCGGCGGCGGCGACGATCGTGTGCACGGGCTCGGCCTCGGGCTCCCACTCTCCAGGGACGTCGCACGCCGCCGCGGCGGAGACGTCTGGCTCTCCGATGCCGGTGTCCGCGACCCGGCCGACGGAACGCCCCTCGAGCGCGCCCACGGCGCCGTCTTCTGCGCACGCCTGCCCGGCGTCATCGTTCCGCAGGAGACGCTCCGATGAGCGCCGCGACGGACCTCCGGGTCCTCGTGGTCGACGACGACTTCCACGTGGCACGTCTCCACCGTGAGGTCATCGACTCGGTCGCGGGGTTCACCGCGCTCCCCTCGGTCGGCTCGGCCGCCGCAGCTGTGGAGGCAGTCGTGGGCCTTCGACCCGACCTCGTCCTGCTCGACGTCTTCCTCCCCGATCGCAGCGGCCTGGATCTCCTCCGTGAGCTCGACGTCGACACCGTCGTGGTGAGTGCGGCGACCGACGGATCGACCATCCGGCGCGCACTCCGCTCTGGCGCACTCGGCTACCTGGTCAAGCCGTTCCCGGCCGCGCTCCTCACCGACCGACTCGGTGCATACGCCCGCTTCCGCAACATCCTCGCGGCGGAGGCATCACACGATCAGGAGTCCGTCGAACGTGCCCTGCGCGTGCTGCACTCCGGTGACGCCAGGGGCGTCGCCCGCTCACGTTCGGCGACGGAGCAGTCGGTGCTCGATGCCGTCACCCTCGCGAGCGGTGAGCTGTCCGCGGTCGACGTGGCCGAGCTCGTGGGCGTCTCCCGTGCGACGGCGCAGCGCTACCTCGCCGGCCTCGCGGCGAACGGTCTGGTGCGGGTGCAGCTCCGATACGGGACCGCCGGTCGTCCGGAGCATCGCTACGCTCCTGTGGACTGACGGGTCCCGATCAGTCTCACTCCGGCAGTCTCACTCCGGCAGCCTCACTCCGGCAGTTCGTCCGCCATCTTGGCCCACATCTGGATCGTGGTGGGCGATGCGTGGCCGAGTGCCGCCTGCAGGGCCTTGAACTGGATGCGCAGCGCCCTCGCATCGCGTGTCGCCCTCGGGAGTTCCTCTTTGACGACCGCGTCGCGGAGGTCGCGGAGCACGATGAGTCTGGCGACGGCCTGATCGATTTCGCTCGGCTTCCCGTTCCCCAGTTCTTTCGCGCGGCGTTTCGCGAGGGCTGCGACTGCTCGTTCGAGCTCGGGTTCCAGACGACTCATGCGACGATCCTCTCACCGCGCCCGCCACCGCGCGAGCACCCGCCCCGGTCGTGGGCACAACTCAGGAACATCTGCACAATTCAGGATGATCCGGCGCGACACGCCAGCCGTTCATCCTGAATTGTGCAAGGAGTCCTGAATTCTGCAACGGGTTTACGGCTGGGCGATCCCCCCATGACATCGCCCAGCCGGATGTGACGCTCAGTCGTGTCGGCTCTCCACCGCGCGCTCCCCAGCACGCGTATGGAGTCCAGGCCCCCCGGCCAAACAAACTGAGTCAATCACCCGACTTAGCATAGGCGACGAACGACGGAATGCCCAGAGGGGTTGCCATAATTCTTCGTCAGGCAGATGAATTCTTCGGAAATCAACGGATCGACGAGGCACATCGTCGACCGGTGGGCTCGCCATGCATCAGCCGTGGCACACGCCGCATCAACCCAGGCGTCGGCTCCAGTGTCAACCGCCGTGCCGCACGACTCCTCACCGGCGCGACGCGGCCCGAATCGCTCTACGCGGGCTCGACCTCGGCGCTGGCCGCGCTCAGCAGATCGGTCGCGTCGGAATCCTCGGAGAATGCTTGCTCGACGAACGCGGAGACGTCGGCCTGACGCTCCGGCACAACGATCGCGAGCGTCAGGACGTTCCACATCGTGCGCAGGGCGGACAGGAGGTCCTCCCGCGAGGTGAGGACGTTCGAGACGAGCTGCGCGCCGGTGAAGTACGAGACGACGGAGCGGCCGAGTTCATCGGAATCGATGTCGGAGCGGAGCTCGCCTTCCGCGACGGCGGCGGCGAGTTGTTCTCCGACGGAGCCGATCCAGTCACGGTAGAACTGCGTCGTGGGGACGGACAGCGTGCCCTGGTCGAGCGAGAGCCGAATGCCGGCGCGCACCACGGCATCGGTCACGAGGTGCTGGGCGATGACACGCGATGCGGCGATGAGTGCGAGGTAGGACCCGTTACCGGCGCCGACCTCGGCGAGCGCCGCGAACGTTCGAGCGTTCTGCTCATTGATGACAGCGAGCGCCAGCTCTTCCTTCGACGGGAAGTAGAAGTACATGGAGCCCTGCGTCGTGCCCGACTCGCGCGCGATGTCGGAGAGGCTGGCGCCACCGTATCCGACGCGGTCGAAGACGCGGGCAGCACCTTCCACGACGGCCTGACGGCGCGCGTGTCCGCGCTGCTGTTGCGGCTTGCGTTCTGGCATGGCGACGGTATCCTTCACGTTCTCGCTCCAAGCGTAGCGAGAAGATCGGCAGATAATCGACAAGCGTGAGCCATCACGGCACCTTCATATGGGATACACGGGCTTTCATCCTGAAATCGATCTCATTGATGACACCCTTTTCAGGGTCATCATCGCCGAAACGAGCAGAAACATGCGACTCGGGCGCGCGTTCAGAGCCCCCGCTGCTGGCGCGCATACGCCGCGGGAGTGATCCCGAAGGCCTCACGGAACGCTCCGATGAACCCGCTCGGCGTCGCATATCCGACCCGCGGCGACACCCGTTGCACAGGCTCCCCCTCGGAGAGCATCCGCACGGCCGCACTCATCCTCGCCCGCGTCCGCCACTGACCGAACGTCCTGCCCGTCTCCGCGACGAAGAGACGACCGAGGGTCTTCGCGCTCACATCGGATCCCGCTGCCCACTCCGCGAGGTCGCGAACATCCGCCGGATCGGCGAGGACGGCCTCCGCGACGGCCCGGGCTCGCGGGTCGCGCGGCAGGGCGAGTGCATCGTGCAGATCCGTCGCCGATGCGAGCACATCGAGCAGGAGGTCGTGACACCGCCGTCGCCGCGCAGGATCCGGGCTCGCGGATCCGAGGTGCGTGAGCAGTGCGGCTCCGAGGGGGTCGAGCGGAAGGACGCGCGGCTGGTCCCATCGTTCGCCGTTCGGACGCAGCTCCGGGCTCGCGTACACGCTGATGAGCTCGGGCGAGGTGAGCAGGGTCATCTCGTGCGTGATGCCGGCGGGCAGCCAACAGACATGCCCCGGGTGCAGATGCCACCGCTCCCCCGCGACGACGACCTCCATCGTTCCACGGGGTGCCCAGGCGAGCTGGTCCTCTTCATGGGCATGCGGCTCGAAGCGCAAGGTGTCGTCGACCTCGGTTCGAACCGCCCAGAAATGTCCCGGTGTCCGTTCAGAACGATCCGCGACCCGTTCGACCGCGGTTTCGCTTTCGAAGTACGTCTGCATGGACATCAACTCGTCTCTCTGGGCGGATCCCTGTCCGTTCCAGACGATGGCGGGCGCGGTTAGGCAAGGCTAACCTGTACGAGCCTCCGGAGCAATGTCCCGCCTCGACACCGACAGCGGCACCGCCCGGGCATCGCCCGACTCCCGTTCCAGACGAAAGGGTCCGCATGGCCCACTCCCCTGCCCCAGCACGCCTCGCGCGTCGCCTCCGATCTGGACTCGCCGCCCTCGCGGCCTCGTCCGTTCTCGCCGTCGCCCTCGCGGGGTGCTCCACGTCCGGCGGAGCCGTCGAAACGACCTCGGGCACCGGCGGCGCCACCGATTCCTTCCCCGTGACGGTCGAGCACCAGTACGGGTCGACGACCATCCCAAAGGAGCCGGAGCGTGTCGTGGTCGTGGGGATCACCGAGCAGGACATCCTGCTCGAGCTGGGCGTCGTTCCGATCGCCGTCACCGAGTGGTACGGCGAGCAGCCGTCCGCGACCTGGCCCTGGGCCGCCGAGTTGCTGGGCGGAGCGACACCGACCGTCCTCGAGACCGCCGACGGCTTCCAGTACGAGAAGATCGCATCGCTCCGCCCGGATCTGATCATCGGGACGAACGCCGGCATGCAGAAGGAGGACTACGCGAAGTTGTCGAAGATCGCTCCGACCGTCACGAACAAGAAGGGTGCCGAACTCTACTTCTCCGACTGGCAGGACCAGACGCGTCAGGTCGCGAAGGCCGTCGGCCGGTCGGCGCAGGGTGATGAGCTCATCACTGGCGTCGCGGACGCATATGCCGCTGCAGCTGCCGCGCATCCGGAGTTCGCCGGGCTGACGGCGAGCTTCGCTCAGGGCGTCCCGTACGAGAACAACCTCTGGGTGTACCCGGACGGTCTCAACACGGACTTCCTGACGGACCTCGGCTTCACGATCACGCCGGGCCTCGAGCAGTACGCCCCGAAGCCCGGGCAGCAGGCGCAGATGTCTCCAGAGAACATCGATCTGATCGAAGCAGACGTCGTCGTCTTCGCCACGGAGAGCCCGGATGGCATCGATGAACTCCTGTCGTTCGGCACGCTCGCGAACCTCGGCGCCGTGACCGAGAACCGTGCCGTCTACACCGACGCGATCCTGTCCGGCGCCATCTACTTCCTGACGCCGCTCAGCCAGAAGTACGTCATCGAGAAGCTGGTCCCCCGGCTCGTCGATGCCGCGGCGGGGAAGGCGCCGAAGAGCACGGAGGGGTGATCCGAGGGGTGATCCTGCGGGCGGTCCAGCAGGTGTCAGGATGTTCCACCTGATCAGTGCACACTGTGCAACTCGGTGGTCCGCCCGATTCCACTATGCTCGTCCAGGCGGATCCCTACGGTCCGCCCATCGCGTGGGGGAACGCGAACGGGAACGCTCATCGGCCGCGAAGATTCGCGTCGCCGACGCGTACCGGTTCGGCTCTACGATGCTCCGGCTGCCGGAGCATCGTCGCCGTCCCTTTGCGCGCACTCACCCTCGATGACGCTCTCGAAAGGCGCCCCCGTGAAACGACGCAGTCCCGCAGCCGTGTTCTGGCTTCCCATCATCACCTTCGGCATCTACTTCATCGTCTGGTACGCGAAGACGCGTGGCGAGCTGAAGGCTCAGGGCCAGTCCGTTCCCACGACCTGGCTGTTCATCGTTCCGATCGTCTCGTTCTGGTGGCTCTGGAAGTTCTCCGTCGCCGCATCCAATGTCTCCGGCAAGAGCGCGGGCGGCACCTTCGTGCTCCTGCTGCTCCTCGCGAACATCGGTCAGGCGATCGTGCAGAACGGTCTCAACAAGCGCCAGGTCGCGCCCGTCGCC
The DNA here is from genome assembly GCF_050587525.1 of Plantibacter lichenum. Lineage (NCBI taxonomy): Bacteria > Bacillati > Actinomycetota > Actinomycetes > Micrococcales > Microbacteriaceae > Plantibacter > Plantibacter lichenum. Next base: position 285,457 of record NZ_JBOBFT010000005.1, read on the forward strand.
GTCGCCGAGTCGGTTCCGGCCGTCGCGTAACGCGCAGCACCGCCTCAGCACGACAGCACCAGCACAAGGGCCCACGGCTCGGACGTCCCGCGTCCGCGTCGTGGGCCCTTCGGCGTCGGTCCGGTCAGACCTTCGAAACCGAGACGTCCACCGGCGTCGGGTTCTGGAACAGGTCGAGTACCGGGCAGTGGGCGTCGACCGCGGCACGCAGTTCCTGGTAGCGCTCGGAGGACTCGGGCCCGGTGATGCGGATGTTCAGACGTATCGTGGAGAACCCGGGGCGGACCTCGTCGGTGATGCCGAAGAGGTTGCGCACGTCGAGGTCGCCTTCAGCGTCGATGCTGATGTCGTCCACCCGGATGTCGAGCGCATTCGCGTACAGGCGGTAGACGACGATCTGGCAGGAGATGAGCGCACCGAGCGCGAACTCCACCGGGCTCGCCGCCACGTCGTCGCCCGCGAGCGCGGCGGGCTCGTCCACGATGAAGCGGTGCTTGCCCGCGGTGATCGCACTCGCGACCGACCCTTCACCCGAACCGGACACCCGGTAGGTGAGCGCTGCGCTCGACGGTGCGGACGCGATGCGCTCGCCCCACGAGGCACCGGCGGCATTCAGGCGTTCAGCGCGTTCGGCGGGCAGGACTGGGGGGACGTCGTTCGTCAGAAGGGTCATGGAGACAGCTCATTCCATCCCCGGCGCTGGCGCAACGAGCGTCGTCACACCGCGTCATCGAAGCGCCCCGGCGAAGGTGATCCGGGCCTCGCGCGATCGCTCCGCCCGCGGATACGCGTTGCTCGCGGAGCGCTGACGTCATACGGTGATGTGCTGTGCCCCTGGAGGGACTCGAACCCTATTGGCTTCCTCGCCACAGCGAGGAAACCGCGGAATCATACGGATTCTCGATGGCTGCTCAATCATTACAACCCGCCTCAATCGGAGTGGGTCTGAGGAATTGTGGGCAAATTATGGGCAGGTCGGTGCCCAAGGTCGGTGGCTTGTCATACGCTCACCCCATGACTGAGAACCCTTGCCCCGAATGTGGAAGACCCCGCGGGACCAGCCAGCGGTATCTGGGCCAAGACAAGTTCGGCGACCTAGTTCTTGGGCCAGATGAGCCAAGCTTGTGGTGCGAGCCATGCCATATCGGCATCGACCCGGAATCGGTCTGGCCCCGGCCGCGGCTTCCCCAATTCGATGGCCTACCCACGACGGCGTGCGGCTTCGCTGAGATGCCAGACGGCACCCTGATCCCTCCCAGAGATCAGTACTGACTCAGGGAGGGACCGGCGTCGGTTAGTACGCGAGGAAGTCGGTCACCTGAGGGGCGTCGTTCGTCCCACTGACGTAGCACTCGATGACGACATCGCGTTTGGCGTTGTACTCGTTCTTCACGGTCGCCGTGACCTTCAGGAACCACTGGTCTTCCTGCAGTGTCTCGCCGAGATTCCCGACGAGCCAGTGCGCCTTGAAACCGTACGGGTACTGGGCGTCACCGTAGATGTCGCACGCTGAACGGGCGTAGGTGGACTCGAGTCCCTGCGATGTGGTCGCTTCGGCCTCTGGTGCGGCCGGTGCGGGCTTGGAAACGGTGAGGGTGACCGTCGATCCCTCTTCGGCTCCTGCGCCCGCATCCGGCGACTGAGCGTCTACGGTCCAGTTCGATGCCAGAACCACGGCATCCTCTCCTCCGTCGAACTTGACGACGAAGCCAGCCGCGGTCAGTGCGTCGCGGGCGACATCGCCAGTCTGCCCGATGACATTGGGGACGGTGACCATGGCGGAAACGGGTGACGCGGTTACTGTCGGCCTGCTCGCCTCTGACCCTGCACGCGACCCGATAGCTCCGACGATGGAAACGAGAACGAGCGCGGCGACCACGATGCCCGCGATCACGAGCGCCTTCTTCGGACCGGGCTTCTGCAGCGCAGCGCTCACGTCAGACCGCAGTGGTTCTTCGACCGGCGCCGGAGTCTCGGGTGGCGCCGGCGCGTAGTGCTCCGTCCATGCCGTTCCGTCCCACCATCTCTGGTGTCCGGATCCATCGTCGTACCATCCTGGTGCTGAGCTCATGCCGTCAGCTTATCGATCGCCCGACTTTCGACGATGGCTGTTACTTCTTGGCCCTCTTGTCGGCCTTCGGGCGGCGAAGTGTTGCGGTCGTGTAGGAGCCGAACCGGTGCTTCTCGGAGACGATTTCCCAACCGTCGTTGAGGAACTTGTGGAGCGTCTTGATGCTCGTGGGGCCCATCTGTCTACCGGGGATGTACTGGATCGTTTTCGTCTCGTACTTCACCTGCGCGGCGACAACAGGCTGAGGAGCGACGGGTGCCGGCGGTTGAGTGGGCGGCGCGGGTGCGTAGTCGTTCGTCCACTGTGCGCCGTCCCACCAGCGTTGACGTCCTGAGCCGTCGTCGTACCAGCCTGCAGGCGTGTCGCTCATTGGTGTCCCCTCGGTAGTTCGTCTCCGAATGGTATCGGCTGGCGCTGTAGCGGAGGTAGGTGATTGACGCTTCTGTGCCCTGCGCACCCCTGTTTAAGCACCGTCGTCTCTTTTAATGCGGCGCGTCGTTTAATACGCTCGCGCAATGAGTCTCACCAGCACCCCCTCTTCTCGTGCACTGATCTGGGTTGTCGTCGCAGTCGCGGCCGTCCTCCTGCTCGCAGCTGCAGCGTTCGGTGCGACGTCCGCGATCAACACCGCGATCGACGACGCGTATAACCGGGGCGCGGCATCTGTCACGCGCGATGACGACGTCCTGCAGGAAGCCTTCGACAAGGGCATGGCTGCCGGTGTCGAGTATCAGGAGTGGTTCTGCCACAACGAAGTCACCGTGTCTGCGCCGAACGGTACGGTTGCCCCGTGACTCTCGCCTCTGACGTTGAACGGAACCTCCTCGACTCATGGCGGATCCCGAAATTCGCTGCCGGGATGCTCGGCGAGAACGGCCGGGACGCGAGGATGCTGAACTGGCGCATCGCTGGCGTCGTGAATGACGGGATCGGTAGCATCCGTGCGGTCCTGAACGTCCCGTCAGGGTCCACGAATCAGGCAGACGTGTCATTGCTCGCCCGACGCATCTTCACGCTCTCAGCGGTCGCCTGCGCCGCGCTGATGGAGGTTCACGTGGTGACATCAGACGGCGAACTAGTCGGCATCATGAAACGGGCTCGCCGTTCAAGTTTCAGTCGCCGAACTTGAACTGAGGCACGCGGATCCAAGCGGCAGTGTCGGCCCCTTCCTCTACACTCGCCCTCATGTCTCGCCCCAAGCCGATCCGTTTCGACGTCAACACGTGGTTGGTGATGCGTGGCGACCCGGTCCTTCCGAAAGCGATCATCGAACGCCGCAAGGACCGCCGCGGGCAGGACGTGTACTTCGTGCTCTCGTGGGACCTCGACCCGGGGAAACGAGTCCTCATGGGGTCGAAGGCATCACTCGAGGACGCGGACTCGATGGTGCTATACGACGTGCCGCAGAGCGGGTTTATTGACGGCCCACCGAACCAGCCACGGAACCGGTGACCGGGAACGCACGAAACAGC